>JBLHKB010000733.1:0-3000 GCA_047619315.1 Polyangiales bacterium | reverse complement strand
TTGCCAGCGCCTCATCATCCAAGGCGCCGAGGCGCATGGTGGGGGCGTTGTCGCTGTCGTAGCCGTCGAGGAGCGCGTCGAGATCGGCGTCCACGGAGTCTGCGCTAGGGATAGGGGCGGCGGTGCGGCGACTCTTCGTTTCTTTGAGGAGACGCGACAGAACACGACGTGCGGCCGAACGGTTGAGAGGAACAAGGCTGGCTTCAAGCTCGTCGCGTAGCTTCGAGAGGTCCCAAATACCTCTGGAGGGCCCTTGCTCGACAAGGCCCAGGAGCACGGGCGGAACGCCTGTGCCTGAAGCGACGAGTAGATGGGCCAAGATGTCGACAACACTCCGAGCGGCCTCTTCGTTGCTCGCGCTATGTGGCGGAGCGTAGACGGCGACGGTTCCTTCGGCGGAAATGCGTGTGTCTTTGGGGGCGGCGATGGCAGGTCCTTGGGTCAGGAGCGCTTCGCAAATTTCCAAGGCAACGAACGCGCCTATTTCGAACGGAAGTCGCCCTTCCCGCTTCCTGCACCCTTCGACGAAGTCCGCGACCGTTACACCGACGGTCATGAGGTCACTCCTGGGCTATGAAGACCCGACTCGCTTTGAGGCCTAACCGAGATTCCGCGTGCGGCGAGGAAAGCCTTCGCTTCGCCGATCGTGAAGTCGCCGTCGTGAAAAATACTCGCAGCGAGCGCCCCCGAAGCACCTCCTTCGGTGAGGCCCTCAGCGAGATGCTCCAAACGGCCAACTCCTCCGGAAGCGATCACGGGGATGTCCACAGCGTCACTCACCGCGCGCGTCAGGCTGAGGTCGTAGCCATCCCGGGTGCCATCTTGGTTCATGCTGGTGAGAAGTATCTCACCAGCGCCCGCTCTGGCCACTTTCCGGGCCCATTCTAGGGCATCTAGTCCGGAGTCTTCACGCCCGCCGCGGGTAAAAACGCCCCAGGCGCCATCTTCGCGCCGCTTTGCATCGATGGCGACAACGATCGCCTGCGAGCCGTAAAGCGCCGAGGCCTCCTGAATGAGACCGGGCCGCGCCACGGCGGCGGAGTTTATGGACACTTTGTCTGCGCCCGCGGAGAGCATCTCGCGAACGTTGGCGACGCTTCGGACGCCGCCACCGACTGTGAGAGGAACCGCGACTCGCCGAGCGGTGCGCTCTACCAGATCAAAGAGGGTGCGACGCCCTTCATGCGTAGCGCCGATGTCGAGAAACGTGATCTCGTCGGCACCACTTTCGCAATAGCGTGCCGCGAGTTCAAGGGGATCTCCTGCGTCACGGAGTCCGACAAAGTTGACGCCTTTGACGACGCGACCGTCGTTGACATCGAGGCAGGGGATGATCCGCTTCGCTAGCATGAGGTCGCCACGCGAAACGCTTCTTCCAGCGTAAAGACGCCGGAGTAGAGAGCCTTCCCGACGACGGAAGCTTGAATGCCCGCTGCCGCAAGCGCGCGAATATCGTCCAGGCGACCGACGCCACCGGAGGCGATGACGGGCGTCTTCAGTTGGGACTGAAGCTTCGCCGTCCCCGTCACATCCGGCCCCTCACCCGTGCCGTCGTGTTCAATATTCGTGTAGAGAATCGCCGCCGCACCCCACGCATCGACCTGCGCGGCGACGTCGTAGATGGACTTGCCGGACCCTTCGAGCCAGCCTTCAACGGCGACCTCGCCGCTCCGCGCGTCGAGGGCAATGACGACATCCCGCTCCGCGCATAGTGCCTGAACGACTGCCGGCGCTTTGATCGCCGCGGTGCCCATCACGACGCGTTCGACGCCAAGCGCCCACCATGCACGCGCCGCCGCTGCGTCGCGAATGCCTCCGCCTACTTGCAGCCGCAGATTGGTCGACTTGCACATGGCCTCGATCAGCGCTCCGTGCACAGGGCGGCCTTCTTTGGCGCCATTGAGGTCGACAACGTGCAGGCGTGTTGCACCGGCAGACTCGAGCGAACGAGCCATCGCCACAGGGTCGTCTCCGTAAACGGTGGAGGCGTCGTAGTCACCTTTGTGAAGCCGAACAACTTGGCCGTCGAGAATGTCGATGGCGGGGATGAGTTCGAATGTCATTGCGTGAGCTCCAAGAATTTTCTCAGTAGAGTTTCGCCGCGGCGCTGGCTCTTCTCTGGGTGAAACTGAACGGCGTAGAGGTTGCCCTGAGCGACTGCCGAACAGAACGTCTTGCCGTACTCGGTTTCCGCCGCGATGACGGTGCGGTCCGTGGGGACGCAATGAAAGGAGTGCACGAAGTAGTAGTAAGCGCCGTCCTCTACAAAGGGGTGTTTCGCCTGCGTCGTGTTCCAGCCCATGTGCGGTACTTTACGGTCCGGTGCAGACTCAAAGCGCTCGCACTTACCCTTTAGAATTCCAAGCCCTTTTGCCCCGGGGGCCTCGGCGCTCGACTCAAAGAGGAGCTGCATACCAAGACAGATGCCGAGGTAGGGGGTTCCCGCGAGGATTCGATTTCGAAGAACCTCGCCGAGCGCCCCGCTCACCGCGCGTGCGCCGTCACGAAAAGCTCCCTGTCCCGGGACCAATAGAAAATCCGCAGCCTCGATGCCCGCGACGTCCTCGACGACCCGTGCTTTCGCGCCGACTCGTTCGACGGCACCCACGACGCTGTGCAGGTTGCCGAGGCCGAGGTTGACCACACTGACAGTCTTCACGCTCACTCCGTCAGGGTGCCCTTCGTCGACGGCACCGTGTCCGGCGCGCGCGGGTCGATCTCTGTCGCAAAGCGTAGCGCCTTGGCGAACGCCTTGAATGTGATCTCGACGATGTGATGCAGATTCTCGCCCTCCTCAAGAATGAGGTGAAGGTTGCATTCGGCACCGCGAGCAAACCCTTCGAAAAAGACTTCGGCGAGCTCCGTGTCGAACTGCCCGATCTTCGCCTTGGGCAAGGGCACGCGCCACAGGAAGAAAGTACGCCCCGACAGGTCGAGGGAGCAGGTCACACGAGCCTCGTCCATCGGTAAGGTCGCCCAACCATATCGGCGAATACCCAC
>JBLHKB010000732.1:0-3010 GCA_047619315.1 Polyangiales bacterium | reverse complement strand
ATCACGACGAATGGCCTGACGGTCACCGGCTCGACCGGAAAGCTTCTTCCAGGTTGCCAGGACGCAACCACGGGTGATGTCGTCACGGTCCCTCTAGACAACGGCCGCTACAACTGGGTAGCTCTCGCGGAATGCGTAAAGCGCGTGAAGGCTTTCGCAGACGCAGAAGGTCTCAACTACACCAACGCAGATGGCATCGGTCAGATCACTATGAGCGCAGATCCGCTCATCGAGTATCAGGACCTCATCACGGCGATGGACGCGGTCCGAGCGGATGGAGCCGATACGCTCTTTCCAGCAGTGCTTCTCTCAGCAGGTGTGAGGTAAACGATGTCGCAAGAGAAAGCATCGATGTCCACGCTGAAGCGGATGATTCGGCGGAACCGCAAAAAGAAAGAGCACGAAGAGGGCGGGCACGGGCTCAACATCTATCCGATGATGGATATGATGACGATTCTTCTCGTCTTCATGGTCATGCAGTTCGCCAACTCGTCGGCGGCCTCGATCACCCAGAGCGAAGAGCTCGAGATTCCCTACTCCACCTCCACCGCGGAGATGGATGAGTTTGTTCTCGTGCAGATCGCGCGAAACTCGATCTCCGTGGACGGTGAAGAAGTCCTAGGGCTTCGAAACGGCACCATCGATCCCAGCGAAAAGCAGGGCGGTGGAACAGGGTTCCTCATCACCGACCTCTTTCGCCGCATGGGCGAGATTCGTGACTTCAAGAAGCAAGTGGCTGCACAGTTCCCGGACCAGGTGTTCGAGGGCAACGTCATGATCGTTGCGGATGGGCGAACGCCTTTCCGTACGCTGGCTGAAGTGATCTACACGTTGGGTCAGACCGAGTTTGCGAACCTGCGTTTCGTCGCAAATAAGACCCGCGAACTCGGCGGCGGCCGGTAACTCTACCGACTCTGTCGGCTGTTCCAGGGCCTGGCCAGCTCAGTCGCAGTCCGCGTTAGAAATGATTGTGTTTGGTTCGGCGTCCATCGACGCCGTTCCAAATTCTGATCTGCGCGCAGGCTGAGAATGATGCGGAATGAGAGCAACGTCTCCCAGGGGGACCTTCCTTTCTTCTTCATCGCAAGTCATTCGACATCGACAGCTCAAGACATGAGCCTTGGCTTTCCAGGGGGCGCCGCCAGTCAGGTACGCGATCGTCCAAACCTTCCAGCGCCGTCTGTCTACCTTCATCTAATGTCGCGCGCAGGAGTGTTCCACACCGACGAAGACGCCCATGGCCAGGTGGATGGTGTCTTCGGGTGTTCCAAGTTTCCAGAGGCCTCGCTCTTGGATGTCCGCGCCAAGGCCATGCGCCGAGCAAAGGCTGAGTGCTGTCGAGTTTGAGCGCGGCGAGTGCACGAAGATCGGCGATAGTTCCCTTCGGCGATTCACACACACACCGCCAAAGAGCCGTCAGAGCCCTTGGCGACTCTGGAAAGCGAAGTGCACGGGCCCCATTGAGAGCGTCTCGTCGCCATGAGCCAAGTTGGTCCGGAAGGTCGCTAACGTCGAAAACCGTCATCCGCTCCCTCGGACTTTGACAGGCGCATCACATCGCTTCGAGGGGACCTCTCCAAACGAAAAAGAGCCTGGAGCGGTGACCGCTCCAGGCTCGCTTTCAACTGGGTTATGTTCAGGCTGTCTTGGGTCGTGCCGTCGCGCCTACGATTGCGCCAACAATCGTGGTGATGGTGCCGATGATGAACCAGAACACCGAGGCGATAACTGCGCCGATGATTCCAATACCACCAGCAAGTGCGCCGACGGCAGCTCCTGCCATCTCAGCGCCGGCGGCGCCATTCTCTGCCGTTGCGTTAGCAATTGCGTCTGCGGATGCTGCTTCAACAGCGGAGTTCGCCTCCATCATGAAACCAACGGCATAGATTCCGGTGAAGAGAATGGTGCCGACGATGCCTGCACCGATTCCTCCGCCCTTGCCGGCCTTTGTCATGAATGTGCCGAGAAACGCACCGACCGTCAGAAGGCCAATACCGATCCAGCCGCCTGCGAACATGCTGATAACGCCGCCGAGGACACCGCCGCCGAGCGCGAACGCCCAAGCCATCTTTGCTTCCATTGAACCGGGGTTCATAATCTTGCTCCTTCTAAAGGCCGGGGATTCCCAGCGTGATGCCCTGACCTACGCCAACGACAGTTCGAACTTCCCCGGAACGTGTCCTCTCGTCCACATTTGTTTGGGCACCATGTGTGTTTGCTCCTCCTTAGAATAGGGATGTTCTGCAGCAGGTCCTTGCAGCCGAGCGCCACCAATGCATCATCGGAGGGTGAGCCGACCTCGTCACCTGCCACTTCTCCGAAGCGAATCTCCTGTGGTCGATCGCATGGCTCAGTATGTGCCCCATATTGAGCGGCCTGCGGGCTTCGACCTGAAGGCCCTCGCTGACCGTGAAGGACGCCATTATTCCTACCTGCGATTGAGTGTGACGGACCGCTGCGATTTTCGCTGCGAGTACTGCATGCCTGAAGCGGGGGAAGCACAGCACGAGCGTCGTGCCGACCTCCTCACCTTTGGAGAGATCGAACGGCTTGTTGGAATCTTCGAACTTCTAGGGGTTCGGCGACTGCGCTTCACTGGCGGAGAGCCCTTTGTCCGGCGAGACTTTATTCGACTCGTTGAGCGAATCGCTGCAGCCTTTCCACAGCTCGCCTTGGCGCTTACGACCAACGGTGGACGCCTTCAGCAGCACGTGCCTCAACTTCGAGCGGCAGGTGTGGAGAGCATCAACGTCAGCATCGACTCGCTAAACGATGAACGCTTTGCTCGCATCACACGTGGCGGCGAACTGCACAAGGTACGCGCTGGCATCGAAGCGGCGGCCACTGCAGGGCTCTCCGTTAAACTCAACATTGTGCCGATGCGTGGCATCAACGAAGACGAGTGGGCGCCTCTTGTCGAGTACGCATGGTCCCTCGGTGCGCTGCCCCGCTTCATCGAACTGATGCCGCTGGGCGAAGGGAAGAAGGTTGAAGAGCGACGCGTTGGCAG
>JBLHKB010000731.1:0-3011 GCA_047619315.1 Polyangiales bacterium | reverse complement strand
CTGACGGATCAGCGCGGGGTCCTCGCGTGAGTTGTTCAATGTAAGGCGCCGGACGCCGCCGTACGTCTGCTCATCAACGAACTCACCGATGTCGAACTTGAGCGAAGGGCGCGTCGTCGAGAGTGAACCGAGGAACCCTTTCTTGCGGACGTCCACGCGCTCGAAACGCGTTCCGTCGATGGTCACGGCGGCTTCGAACCACGTAAATGGAGAACCAAAAGGCGCCGCGAGGCAATCTCCGCCGAGCGTATCCGCGAGCACACGTGTCTGCTCACGCAGCGCGTCCCAAGATTCACTGGGCAGCGTGATCTCGACGGTGAGAAGATGATCCGGGTCGTAGACATCGATAGGCGCGCCAGCATCTGCGTAGGCGAAGCTCCCGTCGATGACGGTTCCTGCGTCGTCGCCGGCGGGCTCGTCTCCGCAGGCGCCAAGGCTCAAGAAAGACAAAAGGGAGACGGCGATGAGCTTCACAAGGCCACCGTAGCAGCGCCTAGACCCTTCGGCGAAAGCAGGCATCGCAGAACGCCTCGCCGTTGTTCTGAACGTCGACGGCGTGGTCGCTGGAGAGGCTACGGCCGCTTGGGAGGAACCGGGACGGTGATGCCTCCGCTCACCAAGGTTGCGCGGTATCGCTTCTTCTTGATGCGGCCCTTGTTCAAGCCCGCCGTGGCCTTCCGGCTTTGCGCACACGCAACGGCGACGTAACTCAGGCTCGGGTGAATTTCGATCTTGCCGATGTCGTCGCCGGACAAACCTGCGGCGGCACCCGTCAACGCGCCCAGGATATCGCCGGCTCGCAGCTTGTCTTTTCGGCCGCCGCTGATGAGAATCGTGTCCATCCGTGGCGACGCCGCGAAATCGCGGGCGAGGGCCTGGAGGCTCACCGTGGTGCGCGTCCGCTCAACACGCTTGATGCTCCCTGCAACAAGAGCCTCGGCCAGTTCAAGCTTGCCCTTGTCAGCGCTTGGCACGATGGAGATCGCGACGCCGCTTTTGCCCTTTCGGCCGGTTCGCCCGATGCGGTGCATGTACGCTTCGCCCTGGAAGGGAAGCTCGTAGTTCACCACGAGGTCGAGGCCGTCGATATCCAGACCACGTCCGGCGACGTCCGTGGCGACGAGAACACGGAGGCTCTCATTGCGGAAGCGCGACAGCACCTGGTCCCGCTGAAACTGATCGAGGTCGCCGTGCAGGTTGTCGACGCACACGGAGTCCTTGTGGAGCGCCCGCGTCACCTCGTCGACGCTTGCCTTGAAGTTGCAAAACACGATGGCCCGTTCGTGCTTGTGGTGGCTCAGCGCCCAGTAAAGCGCGGTGAGGCGTTCGTTCCGCCCACACTCCACGTAGCTCTGCTGGATCCCTTCGGGCTCGTGGCCGTCGACGACAATACGAAGGGCGTCGCGCTGGTACCGCTCGCTCATCGACTCCATGACTTCAGGCATCGTCGCGGAAAAGAAGACGCTCTGGCGCTCGACGGGCAGCGCCGCGAGGAGCTTCAGCATGTCCGCTTCAAAACCCATGTCGAGCATCCGGTCGGCTTCGTCGAGGACCATGGTCTGCACGCCCGAAAGATCGAGAGTCTCCCGGCGAAGATGGTCCAATGTTCGCCCCGGCGTACCCACGACGATGGTCCCGCCGCGCTCCAGGGCGGTCTGCTGCGCCTGAAACGGCTCGCCGCCCGTCGTCGTGACCACGGAGAGGCCGTGGAGATGACGCCCGAGCTTTCGGACTTCCCGCGCGACCTGAGCACAGAGCTCTCGCGTCGGACAGAGGATGAGCGCTCGAACGCCGCCCTCGGTGAGGCTCAAACGCTGGAGAATCGGCAGCGCAAAGGCCGCCGTCTTACCGCTTCCCGTCTCCGACTGCCCAAGAACGTCGCGTCCCGCAAGCAAAGGCGTGAGCGTCTGCTGCTGAATGGGCGTCGGCGTTTCGTACCCAAGCTCTTCGAGGGCCTCGAGAAGCGGGGACTCGATACCCAGGGATTTGAAGGACGATGGAGGGTTTGAAGTGGACACGGCGGGACGCTAGCGCGCATCGCGGCTCGGTGCTTGCCGAGGCTTGACCTAAGTGGGGGGGGGCGCCCAAGAACGGCCATGGCGGAGATCTGGCACAACCCTCGTTGCACGAAGTCACGCGCGGCTCTCGCACTCCTCGAAGCACGTGGCTACTCCGCAAACGTCGTGCTCTACCTTGAAACGCCACCGAGCAGGGAGCGTCTCCTCGAAGTCATCGAGGCGCTCGGCGGTGACGCCCACACCCTCGTTCGCTCGAAAGAAGTGGCCTTCAAAGAGCTAGGGCTGTCAAAGTCGAGCACGAACGAAGAGCTCGTCGCGGCGATGGCGACTCACCCTTCCCTCATCGAGCGCCCCCTGGTGATCACGGATCTGGGGACGCGTATCGGCCGACCCACGGAAGCCCTCGACGCCATCGTCAAAGGCTAAGCGGCCTTCCCTAAAGAACGCCGGGACACGCCGCCACGATGGCGTCGCTCTCGTTGTTCATCGGGCGGCACTCGTTGAGCCCGCTCAGTGGTTCGTGGTCGGGGTCGTTGAGAATCGCGATGACGTTGTAAGCGGTCCCCTCCTCGACGGGTTCGAAGCGGAGCTCAACGATCTCGCCGGCTCCTGGAAGCAGTGGACGCGTCGTCGAGGTCTGTCCCACGTACGTCCCGTCCACGTAGAAGCTCACGGGTACGCCTGCGGGTGCTCCTGCTCGTCCGTCATTCACCACGCGAACACGAAGTAAGAGCGCTCCGGGACACGCGCCCGTCGAGAAACCAGGATCCCGAAGAACGAGGTCCGGCGCATCGAAGAGACCACCCGGCTGAACGTTCTGGCGGAAGTTGTTGAGGCCCGGCGTGGAGTAGTTCGCTTCTTCACGGAGAGGGAGCGTTCCGTCTTCGTTGATATTCGTGACGTGGTAGCTGTGCTGATTCCAGATTCGGCGCGTTCGCACCCACTGGTTATCGGGGTGACCAAACGCGCGAACGCCGGTCGTCGACGGGGTTC
>JBLHKB010000730.1:0-3014 GCA_047619315.1 Polyangiales bacterium | reverse complement strand
CCCAGCCATGGAGATCTGCTGCCAGCCGCTACCGAGGTCCTGGGGCTCATGGTCGCCCCAACAGCGAAGGCCTCCATCGGTATCGACGACGCAGAGGCCGTCCACGCTGACTGCTACTTGCGCCACCGCGGTGCTGAGTAGATCGACGCCGCTGAAGTCGAAGCCGTCTGGGCTCGTGAGCAGCTCGAGTCGATCGGAGCCAAGTCCTGCCAAAATGGTCGGTCCCCCGAAGAGGGCGGTCCAGCCACTCGGCGAGGTCGTTCCGCGATCGTAGCGGCGCGCGGGTGAAACGGGTTCATCCGTGACGTCGTGCGGCGGAACATGTCCGGAACAGTGAAGCTCGCCGGTTTCCGTAAGAGCGCAGATATAGGCGTCGCTGACTTCGACTCTCGCTGATGCAGGGAAGCCGGAAGGCTCAACCTCACAGCAATGCGCGCTGTCCGTGGGGGCGGGCAGGGTGAGCGCGCCTCCGCTGTCATCACCACCACAACGAAGACCGCCGTTGACGAGGACCATACAAGCCAGGTTCGCCGACGCGGCGATATCCACGACCTCGTCGGAATCGGGGGTAAAAGAGGTGCGTCCATCGGGCGTCATCACGCGGCTCGCTTGCCGAAAGAGTGGTGACTCGCCTACGCCGAGCTGACTCCAGCAAAGAGCTTCGCCATGGGCGAGGGCGCAGGTGTAGCTCCAGCCATGTTCAAGGCGCTCGACGACAATATCGTCCTCGACGGGGCACGCGATGGGCGTACTTGGCAAACTGTCTTCTGAATCGATGGGCTCCGGCGCGAAGCAAGCGCTTCGGCATTCGACAGAGCTTGGACCGGAGGCACAGGTGTCGTGACTGCCGCAGGCCGTATCCGGGTCGTAGTTCAGCGCCTGTTGCTCTCGGTCCGACGGAGCCTGACAGCCCGCTTGAAATTCGATGCGCACTTCGCGACGCTCATCCTGAACGAAGCCACTTCGGATGCGCGCCCAGCTAATGCGGGTCCCCGTAGCGGAGAGCAGCTCCGCGAAGAGGGTGAAGCGACGTGTGCCGTCGTCGTTCTCTGCTTCAACGGGCAGAGCGATCCCTTCTTCAAAAGGAAACATGCCCAAGCTCTCGCCAGCTTCGTGCTGACGCAGACCGTTCGCGTAGCCGACAACGCGCAAGAGCGCGCCCTCTGGAGCCTCGAGCTCTGCTGCCGTGGAGAAGCGAATCAGCGTACGTGTTGGCGTGGCGTCTGCGCAGGCGAGCGCCTGTGAACAGAGGAGGAGGAATGTAAAAGGCCGAAGCACACGGAACCCTATCGCCGCTTTGTGCATCCGCAATCACTGCCATGCGAAGAGCCTGTCTCCGTCACCGAGTCGACATTCATCTTGGGCTTGCGCTCTTCCCACATCGTGGCGAGGTGGCCCGAACTGACACACTGCATGAAGACAAAGTGCTTCACAGCGCGCTGCTTACGGTGGCACGAGGTTCGCAACGACGAACACATGCGACTCATCCTTATCGCCCTTCTCTGGGTTGCCTCAACAGCCGAGGCACAGGTCTCACCTCCCGAGAAGCCGTATCGTGCCAACCCATGGCGTGCACCCTTCGCGCTGGAAGCGCAGGTGGGGGGCTTCGGACCCGTGGGTGGTCTTGGCGTTGCTCTTGAGTACGCGCCGAACGAGTACATCGCGCTGTCGTTGGGCGCCGGCGCCACAATCGCTGGCTGGCGGAGTGGTTTGGGGGTGCGCGCTGGCGTGCCAGTGTTGCCACGCATGGCCATCGGTATCGAGGCTTGGTATTCGCTCGGCCCGGACCGAGATCCGCTCTCCGGCTTTGGCAACTCCGGAACCACGAACACCTGGGAGCTCTCCCACCAGATGAGGGTTGGATTCTCGCTTGAGTACCGCTCGTTCACGGGCTTTCGATTCCGTCCCTTTATCGGCGCCGCGTTCCTGATGGCGGAGTCTGGTTTTGTCTGTTCCGCGACGCTCTGCGGCGCATCTGAACCGAGTCGGCGTGTGGTCCCCTACCTGGGACTTGCGATCGGGTACGCGGCCGTTCGCCTGTAGGCGCGTTCAATAGCGGCGGTCCGCTGATGGGCGTCTTGACCTGCGTGGAGTCACGCGGACTGCTACAAAAGTCGGATGCAGCGCGGCCTCGTTACCCTTCTCATTCTCGTCATGGCGTGTGGTGATGACACGCTTCCCCTCCTCGACGCTTCTACAGGGCCGGATGCCATCGCGGATTCGGATACCGGTTTAGACTCAGGCGTCGTCGATGCCGCCAGCGACGACCCCGTCGGCGCCGTCTACGACCCGGAACGTGTTCTTGAGATCGCCGTCGAGCTCCCACCGGCGAGCTGGGCCACCTTGCGCAGTCAATCTCGTAGCCTCGTTCAGACCCTCAGCGGTGACTGTTTGGCGGGTCCGTTCGACCAACCGTTTTCATGGTTTGAGGGATCCGTCACCATCGACGGCGAAGAGTTTGAGCGTGTCGACGTTCGGAAAAAAGGATTCATCGGTAGCCTCTCGACGGAGCGACCTGGGCTCAAGCTCGACCTCGGCGAATACGTCGAAGATCAACGCTACTCGGGGGTGCGCCGCTTTACGCTCAACAACTCCGTCAGCGACCCGTCGGTGGTCCGGCAGTGCCTCGGCTACGCGCTCTTCGCCCAGGCGGGCATCCCTTCGCCGCGCTGCAACTTCGCCCACGTGACGGTCAACGGCGAAGACCTCGGGCTCTACGTCAACGTTGAAGCGCTGAAAGGCGATTTCCTAGAGGCCGGTTTCGGAACGCGCGACGGAAACTTCTACGAGGGAACACTCAGCGACTTTACGACGGAGATGGTCACGACCTTCGAGCCGAAGAACAACGAGGAGATCACGGAACGAAGCGACATCATGCCCGTCGTCGCAGCGCTGCAGATCGAAGACGACGCAGCCATGCTCACGGCGCTTGAGGCGGTCGTGGACGTCGACGCGTTCATCAATTTTTGGGCCATGGAGTCCCTCACCGAACACACCGACGGCTACAACGCGAA
>JBLHKB010000729.1:0-3020 GCA_047619315.1 Polyangiales bacterium | reverse complement strand
TGGGCTCGGCTAGGGCCTCTTGGCAGATCCGATCCGCGATCTCGTTTCGTTGCTGGGTCGGCTGCCTGGTATCGGCGAACGCACGGCCACGCGTCTCGCGTTTCATGTGCTCTCCGGCCCGTCTGACTATGCCGCGGCTCTCGGCGAGTCGCTCGCGATGGTTCACGAGCGTGTGAAGCGCTGTAGCATCTGCGGCAACTTCGGCGCCGAAGACACCTGCGATGTCTGTCGCGATACGCGGCGCAATGAGACGCTCTTGTGTGTCGTCGCGCGGGTGCCTGATCTGGTGGCCATCGAGCGGAGCGGTACTTTTCGCGGTCGCTACCACGTTCTTCACGGGCTTCTCGCTCCCCTCGACGGTATGGGTCCGAGCGACTTGCCCCTCGATGACCTGGTGGCTCGCGTCGAGCGCGACAACATCGAAGAGCTCATCGTGGCGACGCCCTTGAGCGTCGAAGGGGAAGCCACGGCTCTCTATGTGGCGGAGGTTTTCCGTGACAAGAGCGCTTCCGTGTCACGGATCGCTAGCGGCATGCCGCATGGCGGAGAGCTTGAGTTCACCGACCAGGTTACGTTGGGACGTGCCCTCGACGGGCGTAAAGCCCTCTGACGGCGGACGCGCGCTCCTGTTTAGTCGAGCGCTTCGATAGCGTCGTGCACGTTCATGAAGACGTTGTCTTCACCGATTACCTCCCAGAGCCCCGATGCTCGCATCACGCGTGCAACCGGCATCTTTACGCTCGCTAGAAGAAAGCGAACACCTCGGCTTTGATAGTCCGTCACGATTTCGTGGAGCGCGTCATTGGCGCTGCTGTCGAGTTGGCTCACGCTGCACGCCTCGAGCACGACGGCACGGAGCGGCGTCTTCGACTCATGTTCGTGTTGACGTAAGAAGTCTCGCAAGAAGCTGACGTTGCCAAAGTAAAACTGTGCGTCCACACGGACGATGAGCACGCCTGGTACGGGGGCGGCTGCTTCGTAGTTGAGCAAGTTTCGAAAGTCGCGGCTCGTGCCCACTCGGCCGAGCACCGCAGCGTGAGGCTGCGTTGTGCGAAAAACGAAAAGAACGAGCGAAGCGACGACTCCCGTAAGAATGCCGCGCTCGATCCCAAGGGCGAGCGTGGACGCAAAGGTGGCGAGCAACAGCCACATGTCGGACCGTTTTACGATACGCAGTCGTCGAAAGGCTTTGACGTCGATCAGGCCTAGCACGGCGCTGATGATGATGGCGGCGAGGGTGGCCGTTGGAAGCGGTTCGAAGAGGTCCGTCAGCAAGAGCAGGGTGAGAACCACCCACACAGCGGTGATGAGGAGGGCCCGTGGACTCGTCGCTCCCGCTTGGGCGTGCACCGCGGAGCGGGAAAAGCTCGCACTGATCGGGAACCCCTGACTCAGCCCTGCGATGAGGTTTGCAGCACCGGCTGCGCCGAGTTCGCGGTTGGGCCAGACGCGATAGCCGCCGCGGTTTGCAAAGGTCTGGGCGATGGAGATCATCGTGAGATAACCGACGAACGCGATGGTCAACGCAGTGGACGCGAGGTCACGGAGAGTGTCGAAGGACATCTGCGGTAAGGAGAGCGTTGGTAGCCCTGGTGGGATGTCGCCGACGACATCGACGCCTAGGTTCCCCCAGCGGAAAACTGTGCTCAGGCCTATCGAGAGCGCGACGACAACCAGGGCTCGTGGAAATGCCTTCTTCCAACGTTTGAGAATGACGAGAAGAATGACGGACGAGAGCCCGATGCCCACGGTCAAGAGATGGGCGGATCCCAGCTCTCGGCCGATGAATAGCCCATCGGAAAACACGTTCTCTTTGGGGGGGGCGGGGAGTCCTAGGAGGTGGTGGAGTTGGCTCACGGCGATGAGAATTGCGGCGGCGGACGTGAACCCACTGATCACGGGTCGGCTGAGAAAATTCACCAGGAACCCAGCGCGAAAGGCGCCAAGAATCAGCTGAATCGTGCCAACCATGAGCGCGAGTAGCGCGGCGTATGCGGCGTGGTTGCTGTCGTTCACAAACGCGAGGGAACCAAGCGATGTTCCCACCAAGAGGGTGTCGAGGGCGCCGGGGCCGACGGCGAGTTCTCGTGAGCGCCCGAAGATCGCGTACACGACAAGCGGCAGGAGCGATGCATAGAGGCCGTGGATCGCGGGCAGGCCGGCCACCAGCGCATACGCCATGCCCTGGGGGATGATGACGACAGCGGTGGTCGTGCCCGCGGTGATGTTGCGAAGAAGCTCTTGTCGTCGCGACGCCGGGGAGGAGGAGGTCATGGTTCCTTCGCAAACCGATGTAGCCGTGTGCGAGATCGACGCAAGGCTCCTCGTTGAGGCCCTGGTGAGGGTAAACCCGCTTTGCGGGTCCCTCCCGAGCCTGCTAACTCGCTGTCTATGAGTGACACTGTAAAGGCATCCCACATCCTCCTTATGTACAAGGGCTCTTCGCGTTCCACGGCGACCCGTTCAAAAGACGAAGCGCAAACGCAAATCGGCGAGCTCAAGACTCAGATCGACGGCGGCGCCACGTTCGCGGATCTTGCACAGGCCCACAGCGATTGCCCGTCCGGGAAGAGCGGCGGCGACCTCGGGACCTTCGGTCGTGGACAGATGGTCAAAGCTTTTGAAGAGACGGCGTATGGCATGGACGTCGGCGGCGTGAGCGGCGTGGTCGAGACCGACTTCGGCTACCACATCATTACGCGAACGGCATAGTCAGCCCGGCTGGCGGCTGGCCTCCGCCGCGCTCTCGGCGATGCCTTCGCTGCGGAGCCGTTTCGTCAGCGCATCTCGGTCGAGTTCAAAGGAGAAGTGAGCGGCTTCGAGAATCCGTTCGCGACGCCGCTCCTCGTTTCGCAGGAAGGCTTCGAGTTCGGGAGCATGGCCCCGAACTTGAACGCCGCCTTGCCAATCGACGCGCTCGCCAGAGCCGGTGTGGGAGACAAAGCCCCAGTCTACGGCCCAGCTCGCTGCGGCGAGCGAGAGACGCTCGCGCGACAGCAGGGCGTCCTCCAGAGCGACAC
>JBLHKB010000728.1:0-3022 GCA_047619315.1 Polyangiales bacterium | reverse complement strand
AAGGCGCCCTGCTCTGATTCGAAGAAGAGCCGAAGGCTAGAAAACGCCCACATGCGGGCTCCCAGATTCTGCGAATTCATCGCCCACTCGATCTGCTTTGGAACGAGCTCTCGCGCCGCGTCACGCGCACCGGTGAGAGTCAGATGGTCGAGGTGATAAGCCAGGTGGCGCACGAAGTCGGGGTTTCCGATGATCATCGGAAGGCCGATTTTATGAAGACGCTCCGCCTCCTCGTCCTTGCCCAGCGCGCGCGCGGGAGCGAGTAGACACGCGTACGTCTCGTGAGGGATCTCGGCACAGGACCGAGCACCGGAGAGGAGCGGTTCGGCGGCTTCAAAAGCCTTGTCGTACTCCTGAAGCTTCACAAAGAAGTCGACGGTGGAGTGGTCTTCGCAGGCTGCACAGTCTGCGTAGCGGTCTCGCTTGGCCCACCGGAACTGCTGAAGAAGCTCGCGCGCGCGCTCGACGTCGCCATCCAACTCGAGGGCAGCATGCGCTCGAAGTGCGTGGACGGGTCGCAAGGAGTGGCCATGGCGGGCGTAGCGCACTTCCATATCGGCCAACGTGGCCTCCACCTGTGCGCGCGTCACCTGCGGGTAGGAGTGAAGGTGCTGCGCGATCCACTTGAACATCCACAGGAGGTCGACGCCAAAGAAGGAATCGCTCTCGGGGAACGCGATAGGGTCTTCGTCACTCTTCGCCACGCACCACGCAAAGGCGACGACTCCCTTCTCGGGGGACCCGCCAAAGAACGCCGCTTCGATGAGCCGCGTCCGCGCCTCATAAGAAAGAGGGTCGTCGTGAATCGCATCCGCTGCGCGCACCGCCTGTTCCATAGCGGCCACGTGGGCGGTCCCATGGGGCAGATGTTTGTCGAGAAGGTCTTCGATTTCCTCTCGCGTCTTGGGTGGCTGGTCACTCATTGCAGCACCGGTCCCGTGTTTGTTTGGTCGAGACCCCATTCGATGAGATCGAGGAGTCCAACATTGAGAAGGGACATCTCTTCCGATCGCAACGCATGGTGGCCAAGGAGAAGCGCCTGCACGTAGAGCATCTGCACCGTCAATGTCAGAAGCTTCTCGTCCTCCACGTGCGCCATCCGCGCTACCAGAGGGTTGCCGGCGTTGAAGATGAGAGCTGGCCGCACCTTCGACTCGCTGCTCAGATTGTCCAACATCCCGCTCCACAGGCTGTCCTTGGCCTGGGCTCGTTGGGAGACTTCGATGGACCGACCAAAAGTGGCGCTCGCGTCCGTGACGTAGAGCACCGGGAGCTCGTTTGGGGCGAACCGCTTGAGCTGCGCATCGCAGTCGAAGCCGTCGAGGACCTGACCGGCCACTCGAAGTAGGTCGTCAAAAGCGCTGCTGTCCGCTACATCGCCCAACGCTTGGGCGACATCGCTTGCTTCTACTTCCTCGATGTCTATGTCGGAAAAGAACTCGGCTGCGCGCGCCAAGAGCTCAGGATCGTAGCTGTACCCCGCGTTGATCACGAGGATCTTCTGGGCGGAGGCGACCTGCGCGATCTGACGAAACACATCGACGGAGGACGAGTAGTGAATTCGATCGTAGCGCTTTCGGACCTCCCCAAAGCTCATCCGGCCCATGGACGTCTCAAACGGTAGTAGATCGATGAAGAGCGCGAAGAGCTCGGTGTCATGCACCGCGATGGCTTTGATCGCGCGATAGTGCAGCGCGATCAAGGCCGCGAGACGCTTCGGATCGCGAGACCGTAGATCGACGAGATACCGCCGGAGCGACTCGCCGAGTGCGTCGCGCGCTTTGAGCAATGCGTCATCTTCGTAGAAGGACTCTCGCGACGCCGTGGGCCGCAACTCGGCCGTGTTGAGCACGCAGGTCACAAAGAAGGCCCAAGGCGGAAGTAGATTCTCCGCCTTTTCGCTGAGCAGCATGTCTTTGAGGTAGACCCGATGCTGCGCCGGTGCATTGGGCGGCGGCGAGTAGGGTAGAACGAACGCCAGACCATCGATCTTGCCTGCGTCGCAATGCAGCGGGATCACATCGAAAAAATTCGCGTGCCCGAGGAGGCGCTCGCCAAAACCAAGGCTCGCTTCGTGGGCCTCAGCGACGCTCGCAAAGGTCTTCTTCCACGGCGGCGTCTCGTTGATCAGACGCTGCCCAGAAGGCGAACTAACCTCGATGGAGAAGGGCAGGAGCGAGCCGAAGTGCGTCGCGAGCTCTTCTACCTTCGCAGCGTCGAACCACTCCATCATGTCGGGCTTCGGCACCAGATGAACTGTGGTTCCGATGGGGATGTCCTCGCTCGCTTGAGCGCTGTGGACCTCGATGCGGTAGGTGCCGTCCGCCTTGCCTCGCCACGTGATCGCGCTGCCCCCTTTGGCTGAGCGCGTGATCACGGCGATCTCTTCGCTGACCACGAAGCAGCTCAACAGACCGATGCCGAACTGTCCGATGAAGTCCTTGCGCCGCTCGTCGATCTCCTCTCGCTTCGACGACGCACCGATGGTCGAGAGGAACTCGTGAACCTCGTCCTCCGTCAGACCGACGCCGTTGTCTTCCACGGTGAGCTGCGGCTCCTGGCCGCCGGAGATGCTGATGCGTACGAAGCCCTCCGGCGCGCTCTCAAGATGCCCGCGGGCGCGAATGGCATCCGTCGAGTTCTGCAGCAGCTCTCGGACGAAGACGTTCGGGCTCGAGTAGAGGTGCTTGGACAGCAGGTCGATGATGCCGCCCAAGTGGATGCGGAAGCGATGCTCGCTCATGGTGAGTCCTTCATAACTCAGAGGCTTCCGGATCGACATTCGCCCCGGTCGTACAGACTCTACTGGATGGGCATCGGCTGAGTATCTGAAACCGGGAAAAGTCGGCGGGAGTAGAGCTGCAGTGGCCATCGTGAGGCTGTCTCGCCTTGAGTCCGCTGAGAATGCTGAGAATGCTGAGAATGCTGAGAATGCTGAGAATGCTGAGGGTTCTGGGTTGAGCATCGAGTGGATCCTGAGAACTCGACGATTCGAACGTTCCCGAGTGCTGTCGTCGACGAC
>JBLHKB010000727.1:0-3037 GCA_047619315.1 Polyangiales bacterium | reverse complement strand
ACGGTGGCGAGGGGCGAGTCGTTTTTGGCCATGACGCGTCCATACCACGAATCGGCTATGGTGCTCGGCATGCGCTTTTGGATGGTCTTTCTTTGTCTTGCGATGGTCGGTTGTTTTCGCACGATAGACGAAGGGCCCGGCGGGCCCAGCGTGCCACCTCCGTTCCGCCTGGATACTGGTCCTCGGACCGACTCAGGGCCAAGGCGCCGAGACGCAGCGCCGGTGCCATTTGATGGAGGCGCTATGGAATTTTTCGACAGCGCAGTCTCAGACGGTTCCTCGCGTGACGCGCCGGCATGCCCAGAGTGTGAGTTTGATTTCGACTGTCCTCAGCCGCCGCCATTTGGTTGTGGCCAAGGTGTGTGCGTCGCGGGCGTTTGCACTATCGGCACGGGAAGCTGCGAGGCGGGCGAAGCGTGCGACCAAGATGAGCTCCTGTGTACGCCGGAGCGCGTCGAGTTGAGGGCGCGGCTGCGAACCGACTACGAGGTGTTCCGAGATTTCGACAGAGTCGTAGTGGAAGTGGATGGGCGCGTCGTTTTTCAGGACACATTCCTCGACGGCGATCCCCTCCTCGGACTCGAGCTTGGCGTCGTCTTCGTTGGCGACCGAGAGGAACTCCAGATCGAAGTGACAATCTTCCTCGGGTGCGACGAGGTCAATACGCGCATGCTCTCGCTGACGCCGGACGGTGATGCGCTCTCTCCGGTACTCGTCATGTCTCGCGACATGAGGCCCTAGTGCCCCGACCACACGAGGCCACGTCGAATCTCGTGCGTGTTTCTGGGCACGTCTGGGAGCTCGAGGGGCAAGCGCAGCAGGCGTATTGGATGAACCTTGAGCTCGCCGATGAGCTTTCGCTGTTCTTCGAGCTGTCAGGAACACCACGGCAGAAGAAGCACGCCCTGGACCTTCATAGCCGAGCCGAGGATATCGAATGGGTACATCGCTTCGAGGGCGAAGTCGCGTTTGAAAACCGCACGCTCGTACTGCGTTCATTGAGGCCGGCTGGATGAAGGCGAAGCGAGGTGCTCTTCACGCAGCCCTCGTGGTGTTCGCCCTGGTTCTCGGCGGCATCGCCGCGGTGGTAAGCGTTGAGCAGAGCGAAGCGCCGCCCTCGTCGCCGCACGCGGGCACTGCCGCGCAGCATCCTCGTCGGAGTGGACCGCTTTTGCTCGCGGGCTCGGGGTCGAACCTGCCTCTGACGCGGCGTTTGGCCCAGAGCTGGATGGCTGCAGGGGGAGGCGAAGCTCAAGTGCTCACGAGCATCGGCAGCGGCGGTGGCCTGCAGGCGTTGAGTGACGGCGTCATCGACATCGCGTTGGTGTCGCGTCCGCTGCGCGAGGATGAGCGCGCCACCGTCGACGCGGTGGCGTACGCACGCGCCGCCATTGTGGTGGCGACTCGGCTTGAGATCGAGCGCATGGATGTTCGGACGCTTCGCGCCATCTACGCGGGAACCCAAACAGAGACGCCAGACGGACAGCGTATCGTGCCGATCCTGCGGGAAGAAGGGGATTCGACCTTCGCCGCGCTCTCCGCGAGCGACGCTGAGTTCGGCGTCGCCATTCGCGAGGCGCAGCACGACGAGCGTTTTCGTCGCGTGTTCACCGATCAGTCGATGGAACATGTGTTGAGCACCGTTCATGGCGCTCTTGGGCTGCTCGACCAAGGTTTTCTCCACGCGCAGTCGACGCATGTTCACAGCGTTCCACTAGGGCCCAGACCAAGCCCGGAGGTCCTCGAGCGCGGCGAGTATCCCTACACAAAAGACCTGCTCTTCGCGCTCCCGCGCACGACGCGCGCCTCGGCTCGTGCGTTTGTCGACTTTGTTCGTGGACCCATAGGGCGACGAATTATCCGTGACGCGGCGTACATGCCGCTGATGGATGTCGTTGAACCTGGAGAGGGCCCGAACTGATGCCCACGCCCTCCAAGAAGTTTCGTGCGGCGCTCGTCGGCCGGACCCTTCCGCTTTTGGCCCTCGTCGCCAGCATCACGGCCCTCGGTGCACCGGTTGCGTTCTACGTGGTTTCCGTCAGCGAACTCGAACGTCAGGGCAACGTATTTGCCCATGACCTCGCAGCGACGCTTCGCGTGGAGGCGCAGGCGCGCCCGGCGCTTTGGCGATACGACTCCTCAAAGATCCTTGAGCACCTTCGCGCGTTTCGTCTTCACGATCAGCTCCTTGAGATTCGGGTCTACGACGCGGAGGAGCGCCTCATCGCGGAGCGAGAGAGCATGGTTGAGGCGGGCGCTCGCTTGTGGACAAAAGCCGCGGTCGCGTCGGACCGTGATGAGGCGATCGGCCACGTGTGGGTATCGATGTCCCTCGACCGCGCGCGCACCTCGGCGCTTCGTTTGCTTGCGCCCTTCATGCTGCTTGGTTTATTTCTATCATGGCTGCTTTTTGTGTTGCCTCGGCGGGCGCTTCATCACGCCGAGCGTGAAACGGACGATGCGTTCAAGCGCCTCCGCACGTCGGAGAAGAAGCTCTCGGAGTTGAACGAGTCTCTTGAAGACCAGGTGGAGTCACAGGTCGAGGAGCTGCAGCGCGCCTACGACGAGCTCCGCAGCCAGGAGTCGCGCCTGCGCAAACTCGCCGCGGAGGCAACGAGCGCGCAGGTCGAAGAGCGTCGCGCCATCGGGCGAGACTTACACGACGCGGCGGGGCAAGTGCTCACGGCGATTCGCCTCAATCTCCAGCGCCTCGCCAATAAGCGTGACGACCCCGCAAAGGTGGAAGAGCTCACGCAGGTGACGTTGAAGCAGGTGGACGGGGTGATGGAGGAGGTGCGACGGACGCTGGCGGCCTTGGGTCCTGCCGTCGTGAGCGAACTTGGGCTTCGTCGTGCACTCTCACGTCACTGCGAGGACGTGGCTTCCTGGGCGCCCTTCGATCTGGTGAGCACGATTCCTGAGGGTGAAGACCGACTCCAAGCGGTCCCAGCGGCGGTGGAGACGGCGTGCTACCGAATTGCTCAAGAGGCGCTGACCAACGTTGCGCGGCATGCGGAAGCCTCGACGGTGGAGGTCG
>JBLHKB010000726.1:0-3038 GCA_047619315.1 Polyangiales bacterium | reverse complement strand
CTATCGAGACCCCTTCGCGTGCATCGTCCGCGCCGACCATCCGAGAGTCGGCAAACGCCTCACGCTCAAGCGCTACCTCGAGCTCGATCACCTGCTCATCTCCGTCGAAGGGCGCGTAGACGGGGTGGTGGACCGTGTCCTCGCGAAGGACCACAAGTCGCGACGCGTGGCCCTTCGGCTGCCTCATTTCTCCACGGCGGGGCTCTCGATCCAGCGCTCGGACATGGTCTGCACTCTCGCACGAAGCGTCGCCGAGCAGGCGGGCGCTCTGTACGGCGTGAAGGTACTCAAGCCGCCCCTCGACTTGCCCATGACCACCGCCGTCGCCTGGTGGCCGCGCCAATACCAGGACGACGATGCTCATCAGTGGTTTCGCTCGCTCTTGCTAAAAGGCGATGCGCTTTCACCGGCGCTGCGTCGGCTTGTTCGAAGCAGCTGACGACGTCACGCGTCGGGCTTGGCGTACAGGAGCGTTCGGCCGCAGTCGGGGCAGAGCATCGCCATGATGATGCCCTCACGCGGAACCGTCTTCGTCCAGGAGCTTGGCTTCGACTCCAGCGCCGCGTACGAAAAATCGACGTGCGTGCCGCCGGCGCGGCCGCCGCCGATGTGGGTAGCGTCCAAGAGCTTCACGGGCCGCATCTCGGCTTTGCATTCAGGGCAGGATCGTTTCATGTGCGCGCAGTATGAGCTGGCGGCGCGCGAAGGACCTACTTTGCCGCTAGATAGGCTAGGGCTGCGTCGGGTCTGCAGGCTGCGCCGCAAATACGGGTAGCTGCGCGATGGCCTCATAGCCGGGCTGAGTGGCCAACTCCGCAAGGTCCAGACCGAAGTCATCGCGGAGCGTCGTCGCGAAGCCATTGGCCCGCTCCAGATCACCGGTGGCGAGCGACGCTGAGAGCGCAACATCAGGGCCATCGAAAAGGGTCGGGTCTGCTTGGATCAGGGCCTCTGCTAGCTCCAACGCCAACGCGTACTCGCCTTGCCCTTCGGCGATGGTCGCGCGGTGGCCATTCCAGTAGGGGTCTGGGAAAGAATCGTCGAGTGCATCAACATCAGCGCTCGCCGCCGCCCATTGCTCCCGCTCGAGGTGTACATCGAGCAACTGCATCTGGGCTGCGCGGTCGTTCGGAAACTGCGTTGTGAACTCGTCAAGGATCGCCATGTAGCGCTCTACATTGTCCGAAGCTCCGGCGGCTGCGATGCGCACCGCCCAGATTGAACGCAGACTTTGTGCCGCTTCCGGAAGGGCGTCGTAGAGCCGCAGAACTTCTTCGTACTCTTCGTCACGCGCCGCCTCGCCGAGGGCAGTGATCTCGCTGGCATCGACGGCGTGCTCAAGGACCCCGACGTGGAAAAAGTCGGCATAGAGTTCGCTCTGCCAACCCACCATGAGCGAATAGGAATCGACGATGACGGGGCGGCGGCTCTGGATGCCGATGAGCAAGTCCAAGAAGTCCACGCCTCCCTCGAGGTCCACCAAACGAAAACGCGCGACCGTGTGCTCTTCGCGCGCCGTCGTGCCGAGGTACTTAAGGCGGGCGCCGGACTGCACGCGCGAATGAATCTGCTCGACGAACTGCGGCACGCGCCCACGGTTGCCGGTGACCCCTCGCGCAAATCTCGCTTGCACTTCCGGGCTCAGCTCTGGGGAAAGCGCGCGGATCGCGATCTGGTCCAACGCGACGACTGCGTCGAAGTCCATGTCAGGATTCGGCAGCGCGAGCTGTGCTGCGAGCTCCACGCCAAAGGCCGCCGTCTCGGCTTCGTTGGCGAGGGGCAGCATGTCGATGGCCTCGATGTCAGCGTCCGTCCCCTGCCCTCGCTCAGCTCCCTCAGTCTGGGGAGGAGGACGTCCTCCCATCATGCTGCCAACGCTGCCCGCTGCCATCGCTAACACCATCACGCCGATGACCACGCTCTTCCCTTGTTTACCCATGCAGCCGCATATCGTAGCCAGCGAGATTCACAAGTGTCTTGGCGCTGGGTTCAGTGGCGACGACGATGGATATCGTATGCTATGAATCCAGGATATGAGGTTAGAGATGAAACACGGTTTGATCGCGCTCCTACTCCTAGCGGCTTGTGGCGACGACGATGGAACGGCGGATTCAAGCGTAGCTCTTGACGCTGAGGTTGAGTCAGACGCCGCAGGCGAAGACGCCGCGATGTCGGACGCCGAGGTCCCGCTGGACGTGCCGAGCGTGAACTGTGATCCCATCACAGCACAAGCCGAGTGGACGCTGTGCAGCTCCACGACGAGCACGTGCGAAGGTGTCTTCGAAGACGGCGCCGGCTGCCAAGCGTTCTGCGCCGCCGTCGGTCTCCCGTGCCTCGCTGCCTACGACGACAACGAGGGCATGTGCACGCCCAACACGGAGCTTCCCGAGCTGAGCTGCGACGAAGACACCGGACACACCTCCGACTACTGCGTTTGCGGCGGCGAGTGCCTGCCCGTTTGTGACGGTCGCGAGTGCGGCACCGACGGATGCGGCGGCGTGTGCGGGACGTGCGGTGATGGTGAGAGCTGTGATTCGGGCTCCTGCGAAGAAGCCAGCGACGAGCTGAAGGCGTTCCCCTCCGCTTTTGGTGCAGGTGCATATGTGACTGGTGGCCGAGGGGGTCGCGTCGTTCACGTCACAAACCTCAACAACAGCGGCGCCGGCAGCTTCCGCGAAGCGCTCGCCCTCGACGAGCCAAGGACCATCGTCTTCGACGTTGCCGGTGTGATCGTGCTCGACGGCGTCCTTGGGGGAGTCGCGGACAATGTGACCGTCGCGGGACAGACGGCGCCCGCCGGAGGCATCACCATCGACGGCGACCGCCTCTACCTCAACAACGTCGACAACGTGATCTTCCGCTATGTTCGCTTTCGCGGCGGCGTCGACGGGGACAACGACTCCCTCACCGTGGTGGGCGACATCACCAACCAAGTCTTCGATCACTGCTCCTTCTCCTTCGACAACGACGAGACGGCGAGCTGGTACACGAACACCGCGGGAACCACCATCGGCGACCTGACGGTCCAGCGCTGCTTC
>JBLHKB010000725.1:0-3074 GCA_047619315.1 Polyangiales bacterium | reverse complement strand
AGAAGCTGCAGCTGTCGCAGCCATCGCCGTTTAGGCTGTTCCCGTCGTCGCACACTTCGCCAGCATCCATGTCGAGGAAGCCGTCGCCGCAGCGCGTGGGCGCGCACATGCCAGAGCCACAAATGTCGAGGGTGTCATCGTCGTCGTCTGCATCGCAGAGCGAACCGTCTTCCGTTGCTTGTCCAAGCACACAGCGGCCGCCGTCGCAGGTTTCGTCGCCATTGCAGGCGTTGGTGTCTTGGCATTCCGCATCGCTGGCGCATGTGCCGATCACCTCGCAAAACCCATCTGTGCACACGCTCCCGACGTCACAGTCGTCTGAGGTCAGACAGCTGACGGGCGCGTCTCCGCCGCAGCCGAGGGCCAAGAGTGCGGTCACGGCGATTAGAATGGTCCTGGTCACGGCCTTCAGGTTAGCACCACCAGCCCATGAAGCGTGCGAAATGCCCCCAAAAATGGTCGTACGGTGATGAATGTGTGCCAGCATTCGCATGGTGGAAGGTTCGAACACACTGGCCCCAGGAACGCTCCTAGGCGGCCGCTACGAGCTCGTTCGAGTCATCGGCGAAGGCTCAATGGGCACGGTCTACGAGGCGGTCCAGGTGGGCATCGGGCGCCGCGTCGCGCTGAAAACGGTGCGAGCGGGCAGTCATCAGCAGGTGCGCCGGCTGGCGCGAGAAGCTCAGGCCGCGGGGGCGTTGAATCACCCCAACATCGTTCAGGTGAACGACGTCCACATCGACGCAAACGGGGTGAGCTTCTTGGTGATGGAGCTCCTCCAGGGGCAAAGCCTGGAGGCTATCGCGGAGGAAGGGTTGATGGAGCCGTCGCGCGTCGTTCGTATGATACGTCAGGTTCTGGATGCGCTGCAGTGCGCTCACCAAGCGAACATCGTTCATCGTGATCTGAAGCCAGCGAACCTCTTCGTCACGGAGACGGGAACGCTGGGAGAGGTCGTGAAGGTCCTGGACTTCGGCGTCGCCAAACTTGAAGCGCGCTACACGCAGCTCACGGAAGCTGGGAACATTGTCGGCACCCCGCTCTACATGGCGCCGGAGCAGATTCGGGGTGGTATCGTCAGCGGTGCTACGGATTTGTGGTCCGTTGGGGTGGTCCTACACGAGCTCCTGGCCGGCCGCGCGCCTTTCTCGGCGGACTCCTGGCAGGACCTCCTCGGGGTCATTCTTCAACAAGCGCCGGAGCCCCTCGAGAGAGCGCGACCCGGCTTGCCGGCGCCACTCTATTCGGCGGTCCGTCGTGCGCTGGAGAAGTCCACCGCGGACCGTGTGGCAAGCGCCCACGAAATGGACCGTCTGCTTCAGGCCGCCGAAACTCAACTCGGTGTGAAGTCTCGCCCGGTGCTGGAGGCACCGACCTCCCCAACGCCCCGTCGAACTGCGGTCCAGGGCGGGAGCCCCAAGTCGACGGAGCGCATCGGATCCCTCAACGAAGACCTCTCTGAGCTTCACGTCCACCAGCCAAAAGCTCAATCGGGAGAGTCCCTCGGTCCTTCGCCCCTCGACCTCCGTAACCTGCTCTCAACGGGAGAGAAGGGGGTGTTGATCAAGGGCGAAACCAACGACCAAACGGTCACCTTGGACGACCCCAAGACGTGGGAGACAGGGCAGATGGCACAGGCGCGTCCCGCGGGCATGCTTCCGCCGCCCCCACGCTGGCTCTTCGTGGCCCTTGGCCTTGCGGCCGTCGCCGTGCTTTTCGGGCTGCTGTTGCTCATCATCTTTGTCTGAGCGGCTAGCGCGTTAGACGGACGCGTGATCTTCGCGGAATAGCTTCCCTCGTTCGGTGACCGTCACGATGGCGAGCGTCACGACGCCAATGGCGAGGTAGCCGAGAAGCAGCGGCGTGGTCGTCCCATCATACTGGCGTCCGATGAATCCACCGATCAGTGCTGAGAGCGTCGTCGTGGCGAAGCCATAGGCCGCTGAAGCGCTTCCGGCGGCGGCGCCTTGGGCCTGCATCGCGATAGCGTTGAAGTTGGCGCCGATGAGCCCGAAGAAGCCGAACATGAGGGCGAAGAGCGGATAGAAAACCGCAAAGCTCGCGGTGAACTGAGTCACGACGAGCAGTAGCGATACCACCGTGCAGAAGATGAAGAGGGCGGCGTGACTGAGGCGGCGCATCCCGAAGCGCATCACCAGCCGTGAGTTCGCGAAATTGACGAGGCTCAACGTAATGGCGACACCCGCGAACCAATAGGCAAAGGTGTCTCCGAGACCGAAGACTTCGCGAAAGATCTGCTCCGCCGAAGAAAGAAAAGCGAAGAGCGCTCCGAAGAACACTCCACCGCCGAGCATGTAGCCAAGGGTCTCGCGCTGTCGAAACACACCACGGTATGCCTCGAGTGCATTTCGCACGCCGAGGGCGCGACGCTTTTCCATGGGCAGTGACTCCTCGAGCCGAAGGAAGCTCCACACGAAGAGGACGGCGCCGGCGATGCTCAAAAAGAAGAAACAAGCGCGCCAACCGGCTGCGGCGGTGATGACTTGGCCCAGGGCGGGGGCGAGAATTGGCACGACCATGAACACCGTGAGGATAAGGGACATGGTGCGAGCCATAGGCGCGCCGGCATAGCGGTCGCGGACCACGGCGATGGCGACGACTCGGCAGCCGGCGGCGAAGACCCCTTGGGTGAAGCGCAACGCGAGCAGTGTGCTGAATTCAGGAGCGTACGCGCAGGCGGAGCCCGCCACGATGTAGCCGAATAGCGAGACGAAGAGCACGGGTCGCCGGCCGAAGCGGTCCGCGATGGGCCCAAAGACCATCTGAGGTGCGCCAAAGCCAAGGACGTACGCAATAATGACGAGCTGCTGGTCGTTGGGATCCGTGAGCAGCAGGTCCGTCGCGATAAGCCCGAGGGAAGGCAGCATGATGTCGATGGCCAGGGCATTCAGCGCCAAAAACGACGCCAGCATGGCCACCATCTCCCAGGTCGGCGATGCGGCTTCGTTCGCTCTTGCTGTCGCTGTGCTCACCGTAGGCATTCGCAGGGAGCTTTGGGGCAAGCGTTACCAAGACGCCAGTCCTAGCGGCTTCAAGTTGACGCTGGGCGAGGC
>JBLHKB010000724.1:0-3075 GCA_047619315.1 Polyangiales bacterium | reverse complement strand
GCTCGCGCGGGCGCTACGCGCGGGCATTCCGGCGGAGCGAATCGTGTTTAGCGGAGTCGGGAAGCGAGACCGTGAGCTCATCGCCGCCATGGACGCCGGCATCCGGGCCATCCATGTCGAGAGCGCCGCTGAGATTCGCGCCATCGAGGCCATCGCGAAGCAACGACGTCAGGTCGCGACTCTGGCCCTCCGTGTGAACCCCAACGTCGACGCAGCCACGCATCCTTATATCGCGACGGGGCTCCACGACACAAAGTTTGGACTAGAAATCCCCGTCGCTCGGGAGCTCCTCACGGACATCGTGCGAAGCGACTACTTGCGACTCGAAGGCGTCGCTTGCCATATCGGCTCGCAGCTCGAAACCGTGGCGCCGCTCCGCGAAGCAGTGGCCATTCTTGCGTCCTTCGCCGACGAGTGCCGTCGCGCTGGTGCGCCGCTCGTATCCGTCGACGTCGGCGGCGGTTGGCCCATGGAATACGGCTCCGAAGAGACCGCTTTCCCATCCCACGATGCCTTCGGTGACGCCATCGCCGCAGGCTTTAGGGACGCCAAAGTCGACGTGAGCCAGTACGATCTCATCACCGAGCCCGGGCGGGCATTGGTGGGCAGCGCTGGCGCACTCCTTACTCGTGTCGTCTTCGTGAAAGAGCAAGGCGGTCACCGCTTCGTCATCGTCGACGGCGCGATGACGGAGCTCATTCGACCCGCCCTCTACGAGGCGTACCACGCGGTGGCGCCGGTACGACCGAGGAACGGTGAAGCAGCGCCCGTGGATGTCGTAGGTCCTGTCTGCGAGTCCGGAGACTTTTTTGCGCTCGGACGTCGAGTCACACCGATGGAACGCGGCGACCTCATCGCGATCATGGGCGCAGGCGCATACGGCCGCGAGATGAGCATGACGTACAACGCGCGCCCCGCCGCGGCGGAGGTACTTTGCGAAGACGGCGCGCTGACGTCGATACGTGAGCGCGCCGACATGGCAAGCCTGTGGGCGGGAGAGCCCGACCCAGGCTCACCTGCCTAGAGGATCGACTTGGCGTTGCGCGTCTTGGGGTCGCCCGCGCGCAAGGTCAGATCGAGACGAGCGGCCGCGTTGATCAGCCCCAAGTGCGAGAACGCCTGAGGAAAGTTCCCCAAGAGCTCGCCCGTGGATGGATCGATCTCCTCGGCGAGAAGCCCGAGGTGGTTGCTGGCTTCGGCGTGAGCGACGAAGACCTCTTGGGCTTCGTCGAGTTCCCCGCCCATCGCTAGCACTTCCGTCATCCAAAACCCGCAGAGAACGAAGGCCCCTTCATCCCCGGGCACACCATCCTCGCTGCGGTAGCGATAAAGGTACTTCCCAGCGCCGAGTTCGCGGCGGATTCGCTCTCGCGTAGCCACGAAGCGCGGGTCCTTCGGGTCGACGAAGCGGCGAAGTCCGAGCAGGAGCAAAGCGGAATCGACGTGCTCGTGATCGTACGCTGCGACGAAATGGTCACGCTTCGTACTCAGGCCTTTGGCGCAAACATCCGCATGGACGCGCGCCGCTTCAGCTCGCCAGGAGTCCGCAATCCTATCGCCAAAGAGATCCGCGACGTCGGCGCCGCGCTCGAGAGCGAGCCAACTCATCAGCTTCGAGTGAACATTGTGCCGAACGCCACCACGAGGCTCCCAGATGCCGTGGTCAGGCTCGCTCCAGCGCTCCGACACGCTTTCAACGACAGTGCGTAGCGAGCGCCACGCCCGGAGTGTCAGCGAGCCGCCGGAGTGCTCATAGACGTACGCCGCGTCGAGCAGCTCGCCTGGAACATCGTGCTGAATCTGATCGCGGGCGCCGTTGCCTACGCGTACGGGCCCGCTTCCGCGATACCCCGAGAGGTGCTCCAGAACGACCTCGTCCGGAACCTCGCCGCCGTCGAGGGTGTACATGATCTGCAAATCGCTCCGGCGCCCAAGGGCGTCCCGAACGAAGTGAAAGAAGTCGCGTGCTTCAGTCACGGCGCCGATAAGCGTCGCCGAGCGAATCGCCATGGCGCTGTCGCGAATCCACGAGTAGCGATAATCCCAGTTGCGGGATCCGCCGATCCATTCGGGGAGCGACGTCGTGGGGGCGGCGACCATCGCGCCTGTGGGTGCATATTGCAAAAGCTTCAGCACCAGGGCCGAGCGGACAACGTGATGACGCCACGGCCCTTCATAGGTGAGGCGGGCGACCCATCGGCGCCAGTGAATACGCGTCTGGCGGAGCTGCTCATACGGCCGATAGGCCGCGACCGGCTCGGCGCGAGGGGCGTTCCACGAGAGAATCATCCAGCGACGGTCGCCGTTCTTCATCTTGATACGAGCGGTCATTCCTGCCGACGGGTCGTCCGATCTCACCCATTTGGCCCCGGATGCGAGCGCCACCATACGCTCTCCGCCGGAGCCGGTGGCGAGGACGCCCTCGGGACTCACCTCGAATTTCACGGAGGAACGCCCGAAATCAAAGCGCGGATCAAAAGTCAGCTCAAGCTCAACTTCGCCTTCTACGCATTGGATTCGGCGATGCACTTCGCTGACCGCGAGGCGTGGGTCCCCGGTCCACGGCATGTAATCCGTGAGACGAACGACACCTTGGCCTGGAACTTCAAAGAGCGTCTCCAAGACATTGGTGTCTGGGTCGTAGCGTTGCCGCGACATGAAAGGGCGGGCGACGGGGGTAATACCCGTTTCGCCGGCGCCGTTGCCCTCGTTGAGGATCGCGCCGAACACACTGGGGGAATCGAAGCGCGGAAAGCAGAGCCAGTCGATGACACCATCAGCGCGCACAAGGGCCGCGCTACGGCCATCGCCGATGACGCCGCGGGCTCCGATAGGGAGCACCTTTGGCTCCGTCCCAAAAACAAAAGGCTCGTTGAGGCGCCGGGCGGCGCTGTAGAGGTCCACGGCCCGAACGTATCAGCTGAGGCGTCGATCGCTGCGGCGATTCGACCGGCGAGCGAGTCGTCGCCGTCCTCCGAGCCATGCGCAGACCCCGAAAAGCAACATCAATGAGTTGGAGCGCTCGCCGCCAGGGCTCTCGCCGCCGGAATTGACACCTCTTGGATTAACACTGCA
>JBLHKB010000723.1:0-3076 GCA_047619315.1 Polyangiales bacterium | reverse complement strand
CGATGCTCGAAGCATGCATGGAACGCACGACTGCGCGTTCGCAGCGCCCGCGAAAGGGACACGGCGAGTGGGTCATTCTCCGGGCGCAGGCCAGCTTGCGTAAAGCGAAGTCCACCATCGTCCTGTGCATCCGCGAACGACGGAGAAAGCACAGCGACCAAACACAAAGCTGGGAACAAGACTCGAGGGACCATGGGCGGTCCCACCATGAGCGAGGGCCGGGGCGCGCGCTAGTCCCCAGCCGCCTGTGCGCTTTCACGCACAGCGTTTAGAGACCAATCATACTCGTTGTAGCGGAGTTCAGCGTCTCTCGGCGCCACACATGTGGGGCTTTCACAGAACGCATCAATGAACGCGCGCAGGCCACGTTCACCGCTAGGCAAGCGATGTCCTTCAAAGTCGGAGGCAAACCACTCGAAGATTGCCGAGAGGTGAAGCGTTCCAGCTCCATCAAAGCGGACGTGTCTTGGGTCCGATACGAAGCGACGAGCTGCTTCATCCAGCTGGTCGTCGAGCAGCTCCGCGCGGAAAGCACGTTCGTGGAGTGACGGGCATGAAGTCGACGCGCAGTTGATGGCGGCATGAATGCGGGCGTCTCCAAACGACCGAATGACCTCGTTCTCGAGGTCGTAGAGATTGGTCCAGGAACCGTCAAACTTGAACCACTGTGCATAGAAGAAACCAAAGCCCGGTTCGGGCTCGATGACACCACGAACTTCGTGAATGGAATACTGCGGACCTCGTCTCGCGACGAAAGCGAGGACCGTCACATTGTACGCGTTGAGGGCCGCTGCGAGTTTGGCGTCGCTCGGCGCAACCCCGGGGCGACCGTAGAACGCCGCGAGTTCATCCGCGCCGGATTGATCTCCAAAGGCGCGCACGCCGTCGTAGTCGACGCGTCCTTCACGAAGCACGTCCGCGAACAAGGCGTCGAGTCGGTCCTCAGCGCGGAAGCCGGTGGGCACCTCCCCAAAGCTGACGCACGTAAATCCAAGCAAGAACCAGCCCCCCGTGAGGGCGAGGCAAACCAGGCCGAGGAGCACGCCAGCTCTCTTTAGCAGTCTCATCATCGAGGGTACGCGCCGGGACTTCGAACGTTAGGGCGAGCTACTCCGTCAGCTGGACAAACGCCTGCCATCTTCGGCCGAGAGCGCTGCTGTATCGTCCACATGGCGAGGATCCGGAGTTTCTGCGACAACGAAGTGATGACGGTATCGGATGAGAAGACGTCGGAGCGGGAGTCCATCACACTTCAGACGCCCCTTTCGCTCCGTGCATCCACTCGCTTCCCGGTGCAGAACGCGGAATCTCGAAAAGAGATCATCATCGGAGCACTCTGGCTCTTGGTTCCCGTTGTTGGGTGGCTCCTCAACATGGGCCACCGTATCGTCTTCGTGCATCGAATGCATAATGGACTCGCGCCCTTCCCCGCTTGGACCGACAAGGGAGCTCTGCTCAGGCATGGCGCCATCACCTTCGCCGGGATGCTCTACTACTACACGCCCGCCTTCATCGTAGGGGCCGTCGCCTATGCCACTGGATCTTGGTGGCTTGCTGGACTCGCGTTGGCCTTGGCGCTCGTCGCCACCATCGCCATCCCCGGCTACATGACGTTCTACTGCCGGGCCTTCGATGTTCGAGAAATCTTCGACCCGCGACGGGCGCTGCGACGCGTACGCGAAGGGGGCGCCGATTACTGGCGCGCATGGGGCATCGTCGTCACGTTGCTCTTTTGTTCCTTCGTCGGACTTCTCGGACTAGGCGTAGGCTTCCTCGCGACGAGCGTCTGGTTCTGGCAGTCCGCGGGCTTCAGCTTCGCGACGGTCTTTACAAGGAGGCACGAGCTTGGCGAAGCACCGCACCGGCCAACGTAAGGATGATGGGCTGACCTATTCTCTGGAGTTTGCTGCCCGCAATTCAGTAGCCTCTTCACCGCACACAAACTCCAAGTGTGTTTGCTCTCGAGCCGGCGTATCCCTGAGTCCCCCTTCGGCGTGCTCGTCCAGCACGGCGAAGAATCCGTCGCAGTGTGTGGCCATCAGTACAACGGCATCCGCCGTGCGAGCTAAATAGGGACCGGAGAGTTCAAGCTCGCCTCCGGTCTGACTGGTCCGGACCATGGTTGCGACGCCACCCGCACCGCAGCCCGTGAGCGTGATCAACAAAGCACCGAGAATCTGTCGTTTCATTTATCTCCTCCTGCGGCATCACAACGCAAAGAGCGGGCCAGAGGAGAGTGGACCGAAACCTCGACAAAGCTGCCGACGTCCCTATTTGCGGAGCGCAAAGTGCTGCGCATCAGGTCCGTCGTGCGCATCACCCGACGCGACTTGTCTGTTGCGCAACCGCTTGCGCAAGAGCGCTCATTGCGCACTCCGTTGCGCATCGAGGTTTCACGAATACCTCGATCCCACACTGACAGCACCGGCCCGTTCTGTGCATACTCTCACTGTGATGGGGGGACACATCATACCGCTGCTGTGCGTCGTGCACATCTCTTGCGCACAGCCGCAGGCGATGGAATCCGTCGAGCGTGAACGCTTGCCACCGCCGCTCCACGCGACGGCGAACGACCCGTTCGAGCCCATCCCTAACGACCTCGAGTACGACGAGCAAAAGGTGGAACTTGGCCGTCGACTATTCGAAGACTCGCGGCTTTCCGGTGATGGGACTCGTGCGTGTGTGGACTGCCACCACCTGGATCACGGCGGCGTCGTGCCGGGGGAGTCACGTTCAAACCACCCTCTCAACGCAACCGGTCCGTACAATGTGCCGACGGTTTTCAACGTCGCATTCAACTTTCGTTTCAACTGGCAGGGCCGCTTCGAGACGATGGAGGAACACCTCGACGGGCCGATGATGAACGAGGACGTGATGGACGCCGGCAGTTGGCGTGACGTGGTGCAGCGGCTCCGCTCTTCATACCGGGATGCATTCGTCGCGGCTGGCTATGATGGGGTAACAGAGGTCAGCGTCAGGGACGCCATCGTCGAATACCAGCGTTCACTGGTCACTCCAGGCTCACGCTTCGACCGCTTCTTGTTGGAAGAACTTGAACTGACGGAGAGCGAACAGA
>JBLHKB010000722.1:0-3077 GCA_047619315.1 Polyangiales bacterium | reverse complement strand
TACTACCGGCGCTGGCTTTTCCCTGAGTCCTGCCCTTGCCGGTCTTGAGCCCGTCCGCGAGTACGTGAGCGTTGTGAGCGGCATGCGCGTTCGCACGGGCAATGAACGCGGACATCACGCCGGCTGCGTTGGCATTCTCTCGGGGGCACCGATGATTTCCCAAGACCCCATGGGTGCAGGATATGCGTCGACGTTTTCGGCGCCCACCATCGATCAGATCGTCAAGAACCACGTGGCCACTGGCACACGTTATGGGTCGCTGGAATACGGCATTAGCGAGTCCGTCGTGCGCGGTGAGGGCTCGACCCTTGCGTACCTGTCTCACAACGGGGAGGACTCGTTCAACGAACCGGAGTACTCCCCGCGTGCGCTCTTCAACCGCGTGTTCACGGACGGATTCGTGAACCCCGGCGAAACGCCAGAGCCGGATCCTCGTCTCGGTCTTCGTCGAAGTGTTCTCGACGCGGTGATCGAGGACGCCAACGCGCTCCACGCTCGCGTGGGCGTCGTGGATCAGCGTCGACTCGATCAGCATTTGACGAGCATCCGTGAGCTCGAGCGACGCATCGCCGTGCTCGAGACGATGCCGGAGCGGCCGCCGCTTGCCGCGTGCGCGATCCCGACGACGCCCGCGGAAGAATACGGCCGTGACGAGATGATCGAACGTAACATCGCGATGGCGCAGGTCATGGCGATGGCGCTGGCCTGCGATCAGACTCGCGTGTTCTCTAACATGTTCAGCGGCAGCGTAGGCGGACAACGCTTCCCTGGCACGAGCGGCGGTCATCACGGGCTCACTCACGATGAAGGCGGCGAGCAGCCCATGGTGCAGGCCATCACGCGCTACATCATCGATCGCTTTGGCGACATGCTGGAGGTGCTGCGTGATGTGGAGGAGGGCGACGGAAACCTACTCGACCGCTGCGTCATTCTCGCCAGCTCTGACCTCGCTGAGGGTCGTCCTCATTCATTGGCGGACTACCCCATTTTGGTGGCTGGCGGTGGCGGCGGTGCGCTTCGCGCGGGCGTCCACTACCGTTCGGCGGAAGAGAACACATCCAAGGTTCTGCTGTCTTGTCTTCAGGCCATGGGCCTGCCGGTCTCGGAGTTTGGTGTAGGCGGCGGCTATGTCGACTCCGCTTGCACGGAAATCCTGGTCCCTGGGTCTTGAGCGGGCGCTCGAGCCTTACATAAAGGGTCGACACCGGGGCTCCTGGACCGCACGCTCATGAGCGATGCGTTTGTCCAATCTTTGCCTCGCCGCGCTTGTCCTTGCGACCTCTGCAGCTCCCCTTGAAGCACAGCAGAACCCCTACGACCGCGAGCTTCGCCGCCTGTCCTCCGAAGTGCGCCGCGCCGGCCGAACCCCACGAGGGATCGTACCCCTCCTCGAGCTTCAGACCTTAGGCCGTGACGCCACGCCAGGCCTTGTCCAGCAAGAGCTTCGTCGCTTGGCCGGCGAGCGCCGAATCTCGGCTCCGCTTCGCGTTTTCGCATCGACAGAACAAGCGTACGGAATGCTCGCAGACGGCCACTACGCTGAAGCTGTCGCCCAGCTTGAGCGACTTGGTTTTTTGACTTCGTTTCGGATGATCGGTGGGTTTGATGACGAGGGCAAACAAGGGTTCGCTCGCGAATATCCGCCTGAAGCGAACCGTAACGCGCCCATCGCCTCCGACGACGTGAGCTTTCCAGGGAAAGTGCGGCCTATTCACTGGCGCGACTACCCCTCGGACCTCGGGCGATTCGGCTTCGTCGATTTCGACGCCACGCTGAGGCCTTATGAGAACGCCTGTGCTTACGCGGAGACCTTTGTTCATGTTGACCGTGCACGTCCCATGTCGCTTTGGGCCGGCGTCGGCGGCGCGTACAAAATCTGGGTCAACGGCGAAGAGGTTATGAGCGATGACGTGTACCGAATGCCGTCCATCGAACGGAGCGCGGCTGTCTTTCCAGCGCGCGCAGGACACAATCGCATTCTGGTTAAAGTCTGCGTTCAAGACCGACGTTGGGGCTTCTACCTGAGACTCGGCGAAGCGGACGGGAGTCCCCCTCAAAGCGCCACAGTGGATGCTCGCGGCGCCACCGAAGCGTCCGCTGCCGGTGCCGCCGCCATTCGCATGCCCGCAGCGCCCGCAGCGCCACTTGCCTACTTGAGCGCACGCGTCGAAGCCGACGATGACGATGTGGCGGCGCATTTTGACCTGGCTCGCTACTTGGCCTGGACGGGCGCGGATGACCCGGCGGACCGGAAGTCGCGCCAGCTTGCGGAACGTGCGGCGGAGTTGCGGCCGAGCGCCGAGCATTTGCTCTACGCCGCCGAGCTTGCGGAGAGTCGCGCCGAGCGCATGCGATTTGTGGCTCAAGCCGAAGAGCGGGCACCACGTGACGCGGAGGTTCGTCTTGCGCGAATCCAACTCATCGCGACGGGGCCTGACAGCGGCCGAGCGCTTCGAATGCTCGAATCCATGCCGATGACCACGACCACGGGCCTTGAAGCCACATGGCTTCGCGTGAGCCTGATGGAGCAACACAACCTTCGCCAGGCTGCGGTGGCGTTGATTCGCCAGGCGGCCGGACGGACCAATGACGCTATCCGTTGGCGCTATCGGCTGGCAGCGGCGCTCGGTTTCGTGGGCGAGATCGAAGCCTCCTGGGCGGTGAAGCGCGAAGTCCTCGAGAGCGTTCAAGACGACTCGCAACTTCGCATGGAGTTTATGGACGACGCCTACGAGCGCGGCGCATCGGATGAACTCTTCGCGCACTTGGATCAGCTTCGCGCCTTGGACCCCGCCGACCCCCGAACTCTCCAGTACGCGGCGTCGGTCTATGAAGGGCTTGGCCGTCACGACGAGGCGCTCGCGATTTACCGTCAGATCATCGCTTACGCGCCCGATGAAGCTGCCCACCACGCCCGTTTGGGTCGTGCGCTGCTGCGGATCGGCCAAGAGGGCTCCGCCATCGAGACTTTCCGTCAGGTGCTTGCTTTGAGGCCCCAAGACGCCGCCACACGGCAGCTCATGGACCGCCTGCAGCCTCGCGAACGCGTCGATGAAGCCTGGGCTACTTCTACGGAG
>JBLHKB010000721.1:0-3080 GCA_047619315.1 Polyangiales bacterium | reverse complement strand
CCAGCTTGATGGGGGCCACGTCGCCTACGCGCTCTTCGGAAAACGCCAAGACCAACTCTCCACACGGATGATTTGGGCGCTCGCGATCCTCGCCGTCGTCGTGTCCCTCGCCTACGGAATTCCCAGCATGATGGCGGGTGATCCCGACTACATCCAGAAGGGGAACTTCTACGCGGGCGTGCCGTGGCTTGTGTGGGCCGGCATGCTCTTACTGATGCGACGATATGGGGGAAGCGATCATCCTCCAACTGACGACGAAGTGCTTTCGCCAAAACGACGTCTCATCGCCGGCGGCACCCTCCTCCTCTTCGTGCTGCTCTTCATGCCGTCGATGGTGCGTTCATTCGTGCCGAACGAGTCAGACGCGCCCACAGAGACGACGGAGGCGGCAGAAGCGATGGCTAGCAACGCCTCTGAGCAGCCCGGGACGGATTAGGATCCGGTTGGACGTAAACGTCCCGCTGTTCTTGCACACCTCTCGAAGCTGCGGGCTCCGGAGCGATTGGACGGGGCTGGGGGCGATGGGTCGGGAAGTAGCTGGGGCTGGACATAAGGAACTCTAACGGACGCTTTAGCGAGGTCCTTGAGGCACAAACGCCCCAGTGTTCATTTTTTTTCGAGGTGATGTGCTACGGGTTCCGCGTGAACAAGCCGCTTCCAACTCGAATTACGCTGCGCTTGGGGCTCGACGACGCAGACGATGACGCCGCCCTGCAGGAAGCAGCGGCGAAGAAGCTTGGGGTGCCGGTGAGCGAGCTGCCCCCACTAACCCTGGCGAAACGGGCGATCGATGCCCGTGGCCGCGAAGTCCGCTTCGAGCTTGTCCTCGATATTGGCGCGGAGCCCTCCTCACTTGGTGGCGCACTCCCTCGGCCCCTCGATGGTGACGCCAAGGTTATTATCGTCGGCGATGGCCCCGCCGGGCTCTTCTGCGCCTATGAGCTCGCTCGCCGTGGGGTGCGCTCCATCGTCCTCGAACGCGGCAAGCAGGTGCAACCAAGGCGGCGCGACCTGGCGCAGCTGAACCGCGGCAGCGATGTGCCCACGGAGAGCAACTATTGTTTCGGCGAAGGCGGCGCCGGCACCTACAGCGACGGCAAGCTCTACACTCGCGCCAACAAGCGCGGAAATGTTCGCGACATTCTGGAGATCTTGGCGCTCCACGGCGCACCGGCGCGCATTTTGACCGACGCCCGTCCGCACATCGGTAGCAATCTCTTGCCCAAGGTCGTCACCGCACTTCGTGAGCGCCTTGAAGAATGCGGCGTGGAGTTTCACTTCAACACCAAGGTGACCTCCCTTCTCGCCGAGGACGGCCAAATGCAAGGCGTCGTCACGGAAGACGGAACAGAGTACCTCGCCGCGCACGTGGTCTTAGCCACGGGGCATTCGGGTCGTGACGTGTGGCGCATGCTCCAAGAGATCGGCGCGCCGATGACACCGAAAGCGTTTGCCCTCGGCGTGCGAATCGAACACCCACAGGCGCTCATCAACGAAGTGCAGTACGGCCGCAGCGCCGGACACCCCAAGCTGCCGGCGGCCTACTACAGCGTTAAGGCTCAGGTCAGCGACGAGCGCGCCGTCTTTTCGTTCTGCATGTGTCCCGGCGGCTTCATTGTTCCAGCGGCAACCGAACGCGAAAGCGTCGTCGTCAACGGCATGAGCCTGACAAAGCGCGCTTCCCCTTTCGCCAACTCCGGGCTGGTGGTCAGCGTATCGCCGGAGCAATGGGAAGCGGCAGGACACACCGGCGTATTCGGCGGCGTCGACCTGCAACGGAGCTTGGAAGCGGCCGCTTTTCAACACGGCGGCGGGGCGTCAGTGGCGCCGGCGACGCGCGTGACGGACTTTCTCGCGGGGCGGCCATCCAGCACGGTGCCCACAACCTCGTATCAGCCGGGTCTCTACGCGACGGACATCGCTCCGGTGTTAGACGCCGCCGGATTGCCACTGGCAGAGGCCCTTCGCGAAGGGCTGAACCAACTCGACAAAAAGGTCCGCGGCTACATCACAGAAGACGCCGTCCTCGTGGGAGTCGAAACGCGAACCAGCGCTCCACTGCGCATCGAGCGCGATGAAGAACTTCAGTCGCCGGGGCTCGCTGGCCTCTACCCCGCCGGCGAAGGCGCGGGCTTCGCCGGAGGAATCATCAGCGCGGCCCTCGACGGCGTCCGCATCGCAGCCGTCATCGCGTGACCGGCGTTTCCACCATGTCGATTTGGCTAAGTTCCCGCACCAACTGTGCGTACGCCTCGTAGTCCTGAGCGGGGATCACAGCGTTCTGAACGCGGATGGAGCGTTCGATGACGACATCAGGGCCCTCTTGGATGACCCGGCGCGCATAGCGAATGTTCCCGCGCTCGACCTCCGCCGGCGCCTGAGTGGCCTGTCCGCCATGAATGACGACGCGGACGTCTTGGGCGAAGGCAGGAACACCCATCGAGGTGGTTCGCGAGGGCAAGGACGCCTGCTGCGCCGCCAAGTTCGTCGGAAAGAGCGGCGGCACAAGAAGTGAGCCTCCAGGGCCCCCGCGACCGAAGTTCGGGATTCGCGCGCGGTAGCGCAAGATGAAGGGCTCGCTTGCGTCTTCGGCGCCGGCGACCTCCAAAGCGATGACGTCGGCACCGGGCAAAACGCGAGGAACGAACCCTTCGCTGAGCAGCCGTTCAAGATCTGCGGGTGGGAGGCGTTCGATTTCACGACGCCAAGCGAGGGCGCCCATCCCGTGAAACTGTTGTTCCACTTCGAGGACGGCATCGTTGCCTTCAAAGCGAATATCGACCTGCACCGCGAGCACGTCAGCACCCGCGCCACTGTCGGGAATCGTGACGCGACTCATCGTTCCATTGCCAAGTACGACGACACCGTCCTGTCCGCGCAATCCTGGCGGAATGTAGTCGTAGGGCGCATGTCGGCCATCGGCCCACACGATGAACGGCTCGCCGCCTTCAGGGACGACTTGAACGAGAAGACCTTCGTAGATTCCACCTTGAGCAAGCGGCCCCGGTTCCATCGTTCCAAATTGTCGGACGACGAGGAGGCGCGCATCGAGGCCAGCGAGGGTGAGGAGGTAGCGAAGC
>JBLHKB010000720.1:0-3097 GCA_047619315.1 Polyangiales bacterium | reverse complement strand
CGTGTTGAACCCGCGGCGCCGTGAGGCGGTCTAGATTGCGAAAGATCGAACCTGGAACCGTCTGAACCTGGTCGCGTCCTATCGATGTTGGAACCGGAATGATCATCGAGATCGGTACCTTGGGCCCCTCGTACGCAGGTTCCATCGTCAGGACGGTCTTCACTCCATCACGAACAATGAAGACCGCCGCCGCCGGACTGTAGCCAGGGTCGCTGGTGATTCCTGAGTTTACGCTCCCAGGCTGCGCGCGCCGCCCGCGAAAGACCATGCAGGAGCAAAGCGCCGAGGCGGATGGCGGTGGTGGAAGAAGGGTGGCGATCAAAACCACGGCGAAAACGATCAGGCGCATGGCGCTAAGACACCCACGCCCCGAGAACCGTGGGATCTTTCTTGGCGCGATCTAACATTTGCCCGCAAAATCCACAAACCGCCGTAATTGCTACGATTTTTTCGAACGTGGGTTGAACCGGACCGGAATCAGCGTGTTGGACTGAATCTGCTGCCGGAGAACGCGACGCAGCACTTTTCGGGACGGTCCAAGAGGTAACTCAGCCAAAACAACGTACTCGCGAGGTTGCTCCGGCTTCGCCAGCCTGGACTCTATATGCTTGAATACATTGAACATTTCCGACTCTCCGGTTTTTGAGAGCACCAGCACGACGACGAGCTCTTCTCCGAGAATCTCGTCGGGACGGCCGACGACAGCCGCCTCCTGAACGTTGGGGAGCTCACGGAGGACCGCTTCTACGTTCGCGGGCACCACGTTGTGTCCCCCTCGGATGATCAGGTCCTTGAGACGGTCGAGGACGCGCACGCAGCCGTCGTCGACAACACCAAGGTCACCAGTGCGCAGCCAACCATCCTCGAACGCGGCACGGCTCGCCTCTTCATCATGAAGGTATCCACTCATCACATTCACTCCGCGGATCTGAATCTCTCTTCGCTGGATTCGAACTTCCACTTCGGGCGAAGGACGACCACAAGTGCCCGCGGGTTTCTGATGATGCGGCGCGTCGACGGACGTGAACGATGCCTCCGTCAAACCGTACGCTTGTCTCACCTCGGCGCCGAGACGTTGTTCCGCTGCGCGACGCGTCGGCTCGCTCAGTGGTGCACCGGCGCTCAAGCACCACCTCAAACTTTCGAGCGGCGCTCCACTCGTCCGAGCCCAGCTCGCAAACATCGTCGGAACACCGGCGATGAACGTGACACCGAAACGTGCAGCGGCGTCGAGGCTCGCTTCTGGGTCGAAGCGCTCGACGAGCACGACACGCGCTTTCGCTGCGAAGGTCGCGAGGAGAGTCGTTCGAAGTCCAAAGCTGTGGCAGAGCGGAAGCGTTGCGAGAACGACATCTTCTGGCGTGAAACGAAACGTCTCGCGTATGAGGTTTCGGGTGTGCTGAGTGATGGAGTGATGAGAGATCCGCGCCACTTTCGAGCGGCCGCTGGTACCCGATGTTGGGAGCCAAAGGGCGTCCCCGCCCGGGGGCAGATCCATGCGAAAAACAGTACTTTTTGGCACTTTTTCACCTATATCGGGTGCTATACAACGCACGCCGGAGCCAAGCTCTCGCTCACAGATAAGGAGTTCTGCCCGGACCTCCTGGAGCCGCCGAAGGACCTCCGTCTCGGGCAGCGAGCGAACGAACGGCAAGACCGACAGACCGGCGTACGTCGCTCCGAAAAACGCGACGACGAATTCCCGATTGGACTGAAGGAAGACGCCGACGCCATCACCCGGTCGTGCGACTTCGCGGAGTCGTTCTGCGAAACGATGCGCGAGAGCGTGCAGCTCGCCGTAGGTCACGTGCACATCGCCGACGAGAGCGAGCGACTCCGGACACTCGCGCGCGGCGTCATGCAAAATCGTTCCGACGTGATGTTCCATCGCGAAGAGCATACGCGTCGCGACATCATCGGCGCGGAGATTAAAGTTTCGCGCCGTCGACTGAAAACGGACGCGCGATCGCGTGCTGCGTACTATGGTCGACGCATGAACCCTCCGGCCGCTCGTGCTTCTGTCGTCGTCTCTTCTTTCGCTCTCCCATTTCTCATCGGCTCGTTGCTCTCATGTGGTTCGATGCCGATGCCTCTCGCGAGTGTTCCCGCACTTGAAAATCACGCGCCCGACGACGACGTAACGAGCGACGAAACAGACGAAGAACTGCCGAGCGTTGCCGACGAATCTTTCCCGGGTCTCTACGCACAGACGGCGGGTTTTCGCGCAGGACGACCGGCGGCGTTGTCGTTCACGCCGGACGGAAATCGCCTGCTTTTCCTTCGTTCTGAGGCGAGAAACGGGCAACGCAGCCTCTACACGCTCAACGTGGAGAGCCGCGAGGAGAGCGTCCTGCTCACAGCAGCCCAAGTCCTTCAAGGCGACAGCGAAGAGTTGAGCGCTGAGGAGCGAGCGCTGCGCGAACGGCTTCGCATGACGGCGAGTGGAATCACGAGTTACGAACTCTCGCCGGATGGTTCACTGGTCCTCGTGCCACTCAGCGGTCACCTCTACATCGTGACTCTTGCGACGCGTGAAGTGCGCGAGTTGGCAAGCGACGGCGGATACGCAAACGACCCTCGTTTTGCCCCCGACGGTCGGCACATTGCGTGCGTTCGAAACGGAGAGCTGTACGTCATCGAGGTTGCCACCGGTCGGCAACGTCGCATCACTCGCCGCCGCGGTGAACATGTCGTGACGGGACTCGCAGAGTTCGTCGCCCAAGAAGAGATGAGTCGTTACCACGGCTACTGGTGGTCGCCGGACAGTCGCTCCATCGTCTACCAGGAAACAGACACCGAAGGCGTCGAGACTCTCTACGCTGGCAACCCGATCGACCCAGCGGCGGAGCCCCACGGTTCGCCCTACCCGCGTGCCGGAACGGCGAACGCCAAAGTGCGCTTGGGCATAGTCTCTCGCAGCGGCGGGCGAACACGTTGGGTCGACTGGGATAGCGAACAATACCCCTACCTCACCAGTGTAAAGTGGCGCGCCGAGACGCCACTAGCCCTTGTGGTTCAAGACCGTGTTCAGCAAAACGCCGCCATCCTCACCGTCGATCCGCGCACCGGTAGAACAACTACGATTCACGAAGAACAC
>JBLHKB010000719.1:0-3105 GCA_047619315.1 Polyangiales bacterium | reverse complement strand
GAGCGCTGCGGCGATCCCGGCGCGTCGTCCAAAGAGCGATGCCCCGAGCCCATACGTCGCGGCGAGCGCGACGACGCCAAAAGGCAGCATGAGGAGGTGAGCCACCGTGGGCGTCGCACCGAAGGCAACGAAGGCTGCGCCGGCGAGGAGATATAGAAGTGGCGGGTGACCTCGGGAGTAGTCGTCCGGGAAGACCCCAGGCGTGACGTTGAGCCCATGCTCAGCCACCCAGCGCGAGCCTGGCACGTAGACGTCTGCCTCGTCCCAGAAGAACGGCAGATCAAAACCGCCGGGGCGAACGAGCAGAAACCAGATCGTCGCGAGGAGGCCGGCGCCCACGGCGTCGCGCCAGTCGAGCTTTGCTGGGTCGTTGCTGTCGCTCATCATCGCCAGGGCGCGTGTTCGCCGAAGCGTTTCCTTATAACGAGCACCCGTGATAGTCCATACGCCGGAGCAAACGCATGGCCAACGTTTTCATCACAGGGATCGCAGGGTTTCTCGGTAGTCATCTCGCGGATAGGCTGCTCGAACTTGGCCACACCGTTCGAGGAAACGACACCCTCATCGGCGGTTACCGCGACAATGTCCCGGAAGGGGCGGAGTACTTTGACGTCGACTGCTGCGACCTCGACGGCATGACGAAGGCCATGAAGGGCTCGGACGTCGTCGTTCACACGGCAGCGATGGCGTATGAAGGCCTCTCGGTCTTCAGCCCTGCCATCATCACGCGCAACATCGTCCAGGCGTCCGTCACCACGTTCACCGCAGCGATCGTGAACAAGATGAATCGCGTCGTCTATTGCTCGTCCATGGCGCGCTACGGCGACAACGAAGTGCCCTTTCGCGAAGACATGGCGACGCGCGCTCGTGATCCCTACGGCGTGGGCAAAGTGGCCGGCGAGGAGATGCTCAAGACCCTCGCAGACGTCCACGGTATCGAGTGGGCCATCGCTATCCCGCACAACATCATTGGTGCGCGCCAGAAGTACGACGACCCCTTCCGAAACGTCGCCAGCATCATGGCCAACCTGATGCTCCAAGGACGCCAGCCTTACATCTACGGCGACGGCGGTCAGATGCGCTGCTTCAGCCCCGTCCAAGACGTCGTGGACTGCCTCGTCAAACTTGCGCTGGATGATGGGATGAACGGGCGCACCGTGAACCTCGGCCCCGACGACGGCTTCATCAACATCCGCGACCTCGCGAAGCGCGTCGCTGCCGCCGTGGGCTTCGAGAACCTCGACCCCATCTTCGTGCCCGCGCGGCCAGCAGAAGTCCGCCTCGCGAACTGCTCTGCGGATCTTGCGCGGGAGCTCCTCGGCTACGAAAGCAAGCACACGTTGGACGAGGGTCTCGCGGACATCGTCGCGTACATTCGTGCACGCGGCGTTCGGCCCTTCGAGTACCACTTGCCGGTGGAGATCCAGAACGAGCACACGCCGAAGACCTGGGTCAAGCAGCTCTTCTAGCCGCGCCTTCCCTTGTTTAGCGCTTCCGGCGAACGCCTTCGGTCCACTTTGAGAGCCCGGGACCATTCGCGTCGAAGAGCGGCGACGGCTTCCCGCGCGTATTCAAAAAGAACGCGGATGCGGTGGTGAGGCAGCCAAGGCCGTAGCGAATGCCGGGCATCAAGGTGATGGTCTGCATCTCGTCGAAGTAGTTCGCCGGACACGACATCTCGCCGATGCTGTACCCAAAGTGCAGCGCTTGGGCGATGGTCTCGTTGTCGAAGACGAAGTCGTTGCGGTTCCCAGCCAGCGGGAGCTCTTCGAGGATCTTGCGGCTGAAGGCGCGGTACCCCGTGTGGTACTCGCTGAGGCCTGCGCCCATGACGGCGTTTTCGGTCATGGTGAGTCCGCGGTTCACAACGTACTTCCACATGGGCATGCCGCCGGCGAGGGCGCCGCGCATGAGCATGCGTGAGCCGAGGGCCATGTCGTAGCCACCGTGCACGACCATCGAAGCCATGGCGGGCATGAGCTCGGGTTTGTATTGAAAGTCTGGGTGCACCATGACGACGACGTCGGCGCCGCCGGCGAGGGCTTCGCGATAACCCGTCTTTTGGCCCGCGCCGTATCCGAGATTCTTCGCGTGGGACACGACGGTCAGTCCGAGTCTTTGTGCGATAGCCACGGAGTCGTCCGTGCTCCCATCGTCGACGAGAATGATCTCGTCGGCGACGCCCTCGGGAAGCGCGCGAATCGTTCGCTCCAAAGTGACGGCTACATTGAGCCCCGGAAGTACAACAGCGACGCGTTTTCCACCCAGCATGGCCGGGACCGTAGCCGCGTGACGGCGCTTGAAGCAAGGGCCGACAAGTTTGATGTTGGGCGTGGAGACGGGCGCGCTATGGTCCCGCCCATGTCAGCTTTGGAAGACTCGTCGGCACGTGTAGATCGGGCATTTCGCGAGAAGCTGGTCGCCCTCGAAGGTGAGGAGCCGACGGCATTTCTGGGGACTCTGGCGGAATCGGAGCGTGTTCTGCTGGCGCGCGCTCAGTTCTTGAGCCGCCACGTCGATTTCGAAGCGCGGCGACTTCGTGCTCTCGGGAAGGGCTACTACACGATCTCGTCCGCAGGCCACGAAGGCAACGCGGCGCTTGGCTGGGCCACTCGCGCCAGCGATCTGGCGTTCCTTCACTACCGCTCCGGCGGCTTCTTCTTTGCCCGGGCGCTCAAGGCGCAGGGAAAAGGCATCGAATCCGATCCCGTACGTTCCGTGCTTCGCGGCATGGTGGGTTCACGCAAAGACCCCATCTCCGGCGGCCGCCACAAGGTGTGGGGAAGCCGAGCCCTCGCCGTCGCGCCCCAGACATCGACGATCGGCTCTCACGCGCCCAAAGCCGTCGGTTTCGCGCTTTCGCTGACCCGCGCGAAGAAACTCGGCGTCGACAGCGGATACCCCAGCGATTCATTGGCGATCTGTTCGTTCGGCGACGCATCGGCGAATCACTCGACGGTCACAGGCGCAATGAATACAGCGCGTCAGTGTGCGTATCGCGGCTATCCACTGCCTCTTGTATTCATGTGCGAGGACAACGGGCTCGGCATCAGCGTTCCGACACCCAAACGCTGGATTGAAGAAGCGTACGCCGCGCTGGGGCCG
>JBLHKB010000718.1:0-3112 GCA_047619315.1 Polyangiales bacterium | reverse complement strand
CCCATGGCGCTTTTTACCGGTCTCGTCGTCGATCTCTTCGTTATTGCGGCTCAAAACAGGCTCTCCGTAGGCCTTCTGTTTTCTTGGAAAACACGCGCTGGAGCTAAGATTCTGCTCCGGCCAGTGAAAGTTCGACAACCATGGCACGCAACAATGGTCCAACCCACCAAAATTGTATGTCTTTGTATGTCATTCGAACACAGAGATCGGTTGCTTCGTTCCGGAGCGAAGCCAGATTTGGACCACGGATGCTTGAATACGTCATCGGTGTCGCGTTCAAATCGCCTGTGCGCCACATTCGACACTGTTTGTTCAATTAGTAACGGAGTCCCCGTGTGGGGACTCCGTCGTGATGGCTCAGTGCTTTCGTTTTATCCGCAGGGAGATCGTTCTCAATCCGACCCCGCAAATGAACTTATCGGCGGCGGAGAACTCGCTTTTTGCCACCTTGGGCTTGTCGTCGTGCAGCGGCGCGGTCGGCGCCCGCGCTGAGTGCGGCGCTTGGGCCACCTTCGCCGCCGAGGTGCGTGACGAGCGTCGCGATCGTTGGGAAGCGGAACATATCGGTCACCGTCAGGTCTTTGCCCGTCGCTTCGCGAATCTCGCGGTGTGCTTGGACCGCCAAGAGCGAGTGGCCGCCGAGGTCGAAGAAGTTGTCGTCGAGACCTACCTCTTGGAGCCCAAGGAGCTTCTTCCAGATCTCCGCGACCTGAATCTCGAGCTCGCCCGTCGGCGCCTTGAGGGCAGCCGTGGTGCGTGCACGAGCTTCCGGACGAGGAAGTGCCTTTCGGTCGACTTTCTTATTCGGGGTCAGTGGAAAGTGGTCCAGACGTACGATGTGCGTCGGCACCATGAAGTCCGGCAACGTCCTGAGAAGATGCGTCTTTGCATCCGCGTCTTCAAAGCTGTCATTGCTCAATACGTAGGCGACGAGTCGTTTGTCGCCGGGCGTATCTTCACGGGCGATGACCACGGCTTCGCGCACGGCCTCGAACTCGCCAAGGCGCGTTTCGATTTCGCCCAGCTCAATGCGGTAGCCGCGGAGCTTAACTTGGTTGTCGATGCGTCCGAGGAAGTCGATTTCTCCGTCGGGGCGCCACTTCACTTCGTCGCCGGTTCGATACATGCGGCCTTCGCCGAATGGATTCGCCACAAAGCGTTCCGCGCTGAGTTCGGCGCGCTTCCAGTAGCCGCGCGTGACTCCATCTCCACCGATGAACAGCTCTCCGGGCACGCCGACGGGCACAGGGCTGAGGCCCTCGTCGAGGACGAAGAGCTGCGTGTTGGCGATGGGCTTGCCGATGGTGACTTCGCCGCTGGAGCCGTCGACGCTTGCCGTCGAAGACCAAATCGTCGTCTCCGTCGGGCCGTACATATTCTCGATGGTGCCCTGGCATGCCGACGCAAGCTCTGCAGCCAACGATGGAGGGAACGCCTCGCCGCCGATCATCAGATGCTTGACGCCGGAGAGCGCCATCCGGGCCTCGTCGTTGAGCACCAACATGCGCGCCATCGAGGGCGTGCACTGCATGTGCGTGACCTGATGACGAACGAGCTGCGCTGCGATGGAGTAGTCCGCCTCGGCGCCGTCATCCTTGGCGGGCACGCTCGTGGCGTCCTTGAGCTTCTTCAGGGCTGGGAGCATGGAGAGGACAGACTCGGAGTCGATTCCGAAGTCGATGAGACACGCCAGCTCATCGACGCCGATGGCGCGACACTTCTCGACCATTTCGCCGCATGAATCGGCGGTGCCAAAGAGCGCGCTCGTTTCGTAGTAGCGCTCAAAGCTGTGATCGAGGAGCGACTCCATGTCTTCGCTGGAGAGCTTCGTGAAGTTGTCTTGGAAAGACTCCTTCTCATCAGCGACGCGTTTGAACGCTGGGAACGCCCAGGCGTGTTGCTGAATGAGCATGATCGACGAACGAAGGTAGTCCTTCATTGGCTCGCGGACCTTCTCCTTCACGGCTGCCTCATCGTCTCCGACGAAGGTGTGAACCATGAGGACCACAAGACCATCGCCTGCATGACCCGCGTCACGCCAAGCTTGGCGATAGATCTCTACCTTCGCGGCGGCCTCATCGAGGCTCTGTCCGAGGAGGTGAGTGAGAATACCTCCGCCCAATTGTCCCGCTAGGCGGAAGGTCTCGGGGTTGCCGGCGGCGGTGATCAAGAAGGGGAGCTCTTTTTGAATCGGACGCGGAAGAGTCTTTACATCGACTTCACCGCGAGGCCCGTCAAACTTGACGCTCTCGCCGCGCCAGAGGCTGCGGATGGTGTGGATCTCTTCGAGCATTCGCTCTTTGTGAATCCCGAAGGAATCGGGACGAAGAATGAAGTCGTTGGGCTGCCAGCCGGCTGCGAAGCTGATCGCGACGCGGCCGTTCGAGATGTTGTCGACGACGGACCACTCTTCGGCGATGCGCACAGGATGGTGAAGCGGCGACACGCAGCTACCCGCGCGAATTTTCACGTTCTTGGTGATGGCCGCGATGGCAGCGCTCGCTACGGATGGATTCGGATAGAGACCACCGAAGGCATGGAAGTGACGTTCTGGAGTCCACACGGCGCAGAAGCCGTTTTCGTCGGCGAAGCGCGCACCGTCGAGCAAGACCTTGTACTTGTTCTCTTTGTTTTCGCCTTCGTCGGACGAGAAGTAGAAGAGGCCAAAGTCGACTTTGCGCTGGCTGTATTTGCTGACGCGGCTGCCGCCTCCGCTGACGAGAGCTCGATCGGCGTCGCTTGAAAGCACGACCTTGAAGCCGCGAGCCAGCGTCCAGAAGAGCTCCAAGACAGAGATGTCGAAGCTCAGGCTGGTGACTGCGAGCCAGGTGTCGCCGGGCTTGTGCGGAATGCGTCCGTCCATGCCGATGAAGAAGTTCGACACGTTGCGGTGTTCGATCATCACGCCCTTCGGCGTGCCCGTCGAACCGCTGGTGTAGATCAGGTACGCCAGGTTTTCGCTCGTTCGACCTTCACGGGCGATGGACGTTGTCGGAGCGGCCTTGAGCGCTGCGTCGGTGTCGACGATGACGCGCTTGGCGTCTCCGGCAGGCAGCGCGTCGATGAGGCCGCTCTGGGTGACGACGATCTTTGCTTCGCTGTCCACGAGCAT
>JBLHKB010000717.1:0-3114 GCA_047619315.1 Polyangiales bacterium | reverse complement strand
GGAGCGGGCTTCGTGCGGGCTCGACCCGGCGAATCGACTCGCTTTGGCATTCCCCGTCTCGTGGAATCGATCCAGGCCTCAGCAGGCTTCGTTCATGAGCAGCTGCCAGGCGGCTATCCACTCCGCGTTGGAGACCTCAGCGCACCGAGTGGTGGCCGGCACTCGCGTCACGGGAGCCACAGGAGTGGCCGGGATGTGGATCTCATCTACTACGCGACGGACGTTTACGGTGCCCCAGCGCGAGGCCGCGGATGGGTGGCTTACGATCGATTCGGAACGGGTGCCGAAAGTGGAGAACGGGGTGGCGAGGTTTTTCTCTTCGACGAGGAGCGAAACTGGGCGCTGGTTCGCCATCTGGTTATGAACGAGGAGGCACTCGTTCAGTGGATCTTCACAAGTAGGGGCATCAAAGCTCGACTCCTTCGGTACGCAATTGCACACGAACGTGACCCAGAAGCCATCCTGCGCGCCACCTGGATTCTGCACCAGCCAAGTCGCGGAAACCCTCACGCCGATCACTTTCATGTGCGCATCGCGTGCGGCGCTGAGCAAGTCGCGCTGGGATGTCGAGACCGCGGCCCTATCTGGCCTTGGTTCGGAGACTTCACCCAGAAGCTCGACGCCCCCGGCGAAGCACTCGACGATGCTTTCTTGGTTCAAGCCCTCATGGAGGAAATGAGCGTCGAAGACTAGAGGAACATCAAAGCGCGAATCGCCTTCGCGACCTGATCGATGGGCGCGCCCTTAGGACATCGAACCCAGCTGTCGGTTCGATCCGCAAGCATCCACCGCTCGCCCGTCGCATCGCCTGACTCCCAGAGCACAAACTCTGTCCCGGCGACCATCTCTGGCGCGACTGTCACGAGGGTCGCTGGATGAACGGATGGCGAAAGGCAGTCGAGAACGACCACCGCCTGCATGTACGGAATCGCTTGAACGATGTCCAAGAGCGCAACGACGTCATGAACCATCGTTACGCGGACATCCTTCAACGCGGAATCCAAGAGGTTGGCCCGATGGACGTCTGAGGTGGCGAGCAACACCGTCGGCGTCAGGGTAGGAGTCGACGTTCTACGTTCGTGTACACTGGGCGGGGCAGGCGACAGACGTGCTGGGACCAGCGTTGGAATCTTGCGCGCGATGGGCCCCAGCGTCTGCAAGAGCGCATCCGCGGCGTCCTCCCCCAACGTGCTCGTCACCGCCTCATGAAGGTGCAACGCGATGAACTCGCGGAGGGACGCCCCTCCCGTGGGGACTGCCGACAACCTGGCGCGCCCAACCGCGTCCGCGATGACGTCCTCGGCGACAGGTTGGGCCGCCAAAGAGAGAACGGCCTCACGTACCATTCTAGCCGCTGGCGAAACGTCGTGAGTGCGACTCACCGCTCTTGCCTCTTGCACACGGCCGAAGACTACCGCGAGCCATCGCCGGCGCGCCACATCTGTGTCAAAAGAACGGATGCTTGTGTGCGGTGTGGATGAAAACGGACTCGGCCCACTTCTTGGGCCGCTGGTGGCCACCGCCGCCACGATCGAAGTTTCGAAATACGACGCGGTGAAACTACAGGCATTGGGCGCTAGCGCTGGCGTCGGAGACAGCAAACAACACAGCGCCTTCGGCCGCATGGCCAAAGCGGAGAGTCTTACACTGGCCCTCACGGAAAAGGCCCTCGGTCGTCCAGCACGGGATGCCGATGACCTATTCGAGGCCCTGACTCTAGAAGGACGTCTCGGCCTGCGGGCGCCCTGCCCTGGTGGTCAGACCGAAAAACAGTGTTGGTCGGCCCCGCTGCCACTGCCCGCCTTTGGCGGAGACCCCATCGTTGGGCACGCGATGCTCGATGAATTAAAGGCCGGAGGTGTTCGCGTCCGGCGGGTTCGGACAACACTCTCTTGCGCCAGTCGGATCAACACAGCGCTCGCGCAAGGTGATTCAAAGCTCCAAGTGGACCTCGGACTCTTCGAAGACCTGCTCCTCGATGCGCGAGGTGCGGAACGGAAAAATCTACTCGCTCTTTGCGGGATGGTCGGTGGCATCCGCAAATACGAGAACTACTTTCGTAGACTCTCGCCGAAAGGAAAAGGCCAAGGCGCTCAAGCCTACATGGTGCCCAAGCTTGGTGAGGTCCGCTTCGAGGTCAAAGCCGACGACCGACATCTCCCAGTTGGACTCGCCTCCATGGTCGGCAAGGTTGTTCGCGAGCTGGCGATGCGACGAATCGTCCTCTTCTACCAAAGCCATGACACCAAGCTTCGGGATGTGAGCGGCTACCACGACCCGGTCACCAAGGAGTTCGTCGAACAAACACAAAAGCTTCGACGGCGTCTCAAGATTCGACAAGCCTGTTTCGAGCGATAGCTCGTGGTGGCGGCGTCCTAACTACATACCCTTTCCAAGCGTGAGCGGGATGTTCGCCTGCTTTAGGGCACTGGTGAAAGTCGTCTTGTCGTTCGACTTCATGTACGCCTCCTCCGCCGACACACGTCCTTCCTTGACGTGTTGCAAAAGGTCGTCGTTCATCGTCTGCATTCCGTGCTTCTTGCCCGTCTGCATGATGCTCTGGAGCTGGTACGTTTTACCTTCTCGAATGAGGTTCGCGACGGCGCTATTTGCGATCATGATCTCGTAGGCGGCGACCCGTCCACCACCCACCTTCTTGCACAGCACCTGCGCGATAACTCCACGCAGGGACTCCGAAAGCATGACACGAATCTGCTCCTGCTGGTCGGCTGGGAACTGGTCGATGATGCGGTCCACGGTGCTGGGAGCGCTGGTCGTGTGCAGGGTGCCGAATACCAAATGACCGGTCTCTGCGGTTTCGATAGCGATCGCAATCGTCTCCAAGTCACGCATTTCGCCGACCAAGACGATGTCCGGATCTTCGCGAAGCGCGGCTCGAAGCGCCGCTTTGAACGACTTTGTATGGGTACCAATTTCGCGCTGATTGATCAGACACTTCTTATTGGGATGCACAAACTCGACGGGGTCTTCGATGGTGATGATGTGGTCGGAGCGATTCTGATTGATGTAATCGATGAGCGTCGCGAGGGTGGTGGACTTACCCGAGCCCGTCGGTCCGGTCACGAGCACGAGCCCCTTGCTTAGGTAGCAAAG
>JBLHKB010000716.1:0-3154 GCA_047619315.1 Polyangiales bacterium | reverse complement strand
TTGCTCCTCGTTGACGCGGCTGAGGGTGCATTGCCACAGACGCGCTTCGTCTTGGGCAAGTGCATTGAACTCGGAATGCCCGTCATCGTCGTCGTCAACAAGATCGACCGCAAGGACGCACGACCCGACGAAGCCCTCACGGAGGTCTTCGACCTGTTCTGCGATCTCGAAGCCAGCGATGAGCAGGCGGACTTCGCGGCGGTCTACGCCATCGGCAAAGACGGCATCGCCCAGTACGAACTCGACCAGCCTTCCGAGGACCTTGAGCCCCTCTTCCGGACCATCGTCGAGCGCGTCCCCGCGCCGCACGAAGACCCTGACGGCCCCCTACAGATCCTCGTCCACAACACGCTTCACGACGACTACGTTGGGCGTCTCGCCATCGGCCGTGTTCGAAGCGGCAAGGTAAAGCACCGCCAGCGAATCGCGCTCTTGGGCGAAGAAGGCAAAGTCACCACCCACGAAATCGGCACGCTCTGGGGCTTCGAGCTCATGGACCGCGTACGAATCGACGAGGCGAGCGCCGGCGACATTATCGCCATCAGCGGCATCCCTGAAGTGATCATCGGCGACACGCTGACGGACGCTCAAGAGCAAGCGGAACCTCTTGAGCGCATTCAAGTTGATGAGCCGACCATCAAGGTTCGCTTCCTCGTCAACACGTCGCCATTCGCGGGTCAAAGCGGCAAGTTCGTGACGAGCCGTCATGTCCGCGATCGCCTGATGAAAGAAGGCCAGCGAAACATCGCGCTTCGCGTCGAAGAGACCGACGAAGCCGAGGCGTTTTTGGTGTACGGCCGCGGTGAGCTGATGCTCGCAATTCTGGCGGAGACCATGCGGCGCGAGGGCTACGAAATCGCACTCTCCATGCCTGAAGTCGTCGTCAAAGAGATCGACGGAAAGCTTCACGAACCGCTCGAGCATGTGGTCATCGACGTAGACGAAGCCCATGTGGGTGCCGTCACACAGGCCCTCGGCGAGCGACGCGGCCAGATGACAGGCATGAACAACCTGGGCCATGGACGTGCGCGCATCGAGTTCACGGTTCCCAGCCGTGGCCTCATCGGATTCCGTACACTCTTCCTCACGGAAACACGCGGCACGGGTCTCCTGAACACGCTCCACGGTGGCTGGATGCCTTACGCAGGCCCCATGCTTCGTCGTAAGAACGGCGGCCTCGTTGCTGACCGAACTGGTGGAACCACCCCTTACGCGCTCTTCAACCTGCAGCCGCGTGGAGTCATGTTCATCGGTTCCAGCACGAAGGTGTACGAGGGCATGATCATCGGCGAGCACTCGCGACCCAACGACCTCGACGTCAACGCGGTTCGCGAAAAGAAGCTGACGAACGTTCGTACCGCCGGAAAAGACGAGAACACGATTCTGACGCCGCACAAGGTCCTAACCATCGAGACGGCCATGGAGTGGATCGACCAAGACGAACTTGTGGAGATCACGCCAGACGCAGTTCGCGTTCGGAAGAAGATCCTCCCAGGTAACCGCCGCCCACGGCGCGATGGTAAGAAGTAAGGCCTGATGGCTTCGGAGCTCGTCGACGTACTTCGCCATCTGCTCGCGGATGCGCCACACATTAGCTCCATGTCGAGCGTCGACGCGTGGTGGAAACGTCACGAGAAAGTCGGCGCCCGTTTCGCGACCAATGTGGCGCGAGCCTTTGCGGGCGGCTTCGCGGCGGACCGCTTGGGCTATGCTTTTGCCAGCGGCTACCAAGAAGCTCTGGGCGCGCTCGTGCCTCCGCTGATGGGTGTCCGCTCGGCGTTTTGCATCACGGAAAAAGGCGGCACCGCTCCGAGTGCCATCGAAACGCATTTCGAACTCAAGGGCGACGCTTACGAGGTGAGTGGCCACAAGACGCACGTCACGCTTGGCGCGCACGCTGAAGAGCTGCTCATCGTTGGCCACATTGGCCTCGACGATCATGAACGCCGCCGCATCCGCGTGGCGCGTGTTCCTGCGAGTCGCGAAGGGGTGGAGCTCACTGCGCGGCCCGACTACCCATTTGCGCCGGAGATCCCCCACGCCCAACTTTCGCTCACCCGCGTACGCGTTAGCTTGGATGAGGTGCTGGAGGGCGACGGCTACGACGAATACGTCAAACCCTTCCGCACCACCGAAGACCTCCATGTCACGGCGGCGATCGTCGGGCACCTGATGCGCATGGGGCGCCTAAGTGGTTGGGGCCCCGCCGAGCTCGAAGCATTGACCGCGTTTGCGGCAGCGATTTTCCCACTTTCTCTCGTCGATCCCTTGGACGCAGCCGTCCATGTCGCCGTTGGCGGCATTCAGCGACGCCTTGCGGCGCTCATCGAGAGCCTCCCTTGGAGCGCTGTCGAGCCGACGGTTCGAACGCGGTTTCAGCGCGATCTCCCTATTATGCGCGTGGCGAATGAGGCTGGCGAACGCCGACTTCGAGTTGCGTGGCGCCGACTCAACGGATGAATGACATGCGTACTTCCCTCGGCCCCTTACTGGCTTCTGTGATAAAGGTTTTTCGATGCAGCACGCTGTAGACCATCAACTCGACATTCCGACGGCGCGACTTGCGGCGGAGAAGGCGTTCACCGTCTACAGCGTGGAATACGCCGAGTTCAAACCGACCGCGAACTGGACGACGGACACGCACTGTGACGTGACCTTCACCGTCAAGAAGGTCACGCTCGAAGGAACGATGGATCTCGTCCCGGGCAAGGTCTTGATGGACCTTGATGTGCCTCTGCTCTTCCGCCCCTTCAAGAAGCTGGCGCTCGGCTATGTCGAGAAAGAGATTCGCGTCTGGCTCGACAAAGCTGCGCGCGGCGAGCTCGATGAGTCCGCCAGCTCCAAGCCTGAGTAGCGCTTCGGTCTCGTCTCGTGTCGTCTCGTGAGAATCATGCCTCTCAGGGCCTGGGGAACAGCGAGTTCGCGGAGCCTCCTCGTTCCGCGACGGTGAACGAACCATGGAAACCTGAGACTCACGCTGAAGGCGGCGCGAGGACAGGAATGAGCAGTATCGAAACCAAGTAGGCGCACGCCACCGAGGCTTCGCGAATCCTCGATGCGGAGACTCACCTGCCGAGTCCTGCCCCTGTATTTCAGGGCGTTGTGCTCTGTGCTGAAAGCTCCTCGGCGGCTTTGAGAGTCGCGGTCTACGTCG
>JBLHKB010000715.1:0-3186 GCA_047619315.1 Polyangiales bacterium | reverse complement strand
TCTGCATGCGCCAAGAGTAGCGCGGGTTTCGCCAACTGGCATGTCCATTGCTTTAGAACCTCGCGTACCGTTTCGGTGGACCACACCGGCACACTTTTGTTTGCGAACTGAGCGCTTCTCCATGACCCGACTAAGCCTGCAACATCTTACCCCGCTTTTTCTCTGCGTGGTCTTCCAAGGCTGCTTCAACTCGGGCCGAGGCGACACCCCCGCGGACGCCGCTGTCCCCGACGCGATTCGTTTCGACAGCGTGTCATTTCCGGACGTCACCTTCGCGCCGGACGCCGGCGAGTCTCTTGATGCGGGTTTTCCAGGTGAGTGCACGGCCGACGATGCGAACGCCGTCGACTGCCCCACGTTTATCTGCGACCAACCGGCTCGCTGGCATTGGAACGGCCACTCCTGCTTCCCCGTCGAGTGCGGAGCGTGCGAAGGCGCCGACTGCGACAGCGGCCCCTTTGAGCGCGAAGAATGCGAAGCCGCCCACCGCACCTGCAGCTCCACGCTCTGCCGCGAGAGCGAAGGAACCTGGCGCTTCTGGGGCATAGGCGACTGCGGCTTTGATTGTGGCCTGCCGAGCGGAGACGATTGCGCAGCCGGACCGACCTGCGACTGCGGCGCCTTCGCTACGTTCGTCGAAGGTCGAGGCTGTGTTGAGATGGAATCGTGCATCGGCCCACCGATCTTCATTTCTCCCGAAGAGTACTGCGAGATGAGCGGTGGTGAGTGGGGGGGATTCTGCGCGCACTCCCACTGCGGTCAGCGAAGCCCTCTGGCCTGCGCACAACCCGCTTGCGACTGCCCATGGCCGCAGGTCTTCGACGAAGGACGTGGCTGCGTTGACGGCGAAGCCTGTTTCCGTGGGGACGGCGGCTGCAACGAGCGGAGCATCTGCGGACAAGGGATGGCGTGCATCGACGGGGCCTGCGAGTTCACGGCGTGCCCCTTAGATGGTTAAGGAACCCGAGCGCGTGCGAAGGCTGCGGCCCCCTGTTATGACGGCGGCTCCATGACCGAAACGACCGAAGAAATCCCCGAAGAAGCCAAGACCGACGCGGTCGAAACGCCCAAAGATGAAGAGCCCACGAACTTCGGGCTTCTGGGCGTGCGAAGCGCGATTGGTGGGCTTCTCATGGGTCTTGCCAACCTTGTTCCAGGGATCAGCGGCGGCACCATGCTGCTCGCGTCGGGCGTCTACTTACGCTTCATCAATGCGATCGCGGAGATCTCGCGACTGAAGTTCCGCAAGGCATCGCTCTTCGTCCTCGGCACCATCGTCGTCACCGCGGCGGCGGCGATCCTCGTGTTCTCGGGGACCGTCAAAGACCTCGTCGTCAGCCATCGCTGGGTCATGTACAGCCTGTTCATCGGCCTCACCCTCGGCGGCGTGCCACTCGTGTGGAAGCTCGCCAAGCCCGCCACGGGTGCAACGTGGGCCGGCGCTCTTGTGGGCTTTGGAGTTCTTGCGGGCCTTGGTTTCACGAGCGTCTCCGCCGGCGCCAACACCGGCTTTCTCTTGATGTTCATCGCCGGCGTCGCCGGCGCGAGCGCGATGATTCTCCCGGGCGTAAGCGGCGGATATCTCTTGGTCTTGATGGGCGCGTACGTCCCGATCCTCAGCGGAATCGACGCGTTTTTCAAAGCTCGCTCGATGGACGCCATCATGGGACCCGCCATCGACGTGGTTCTTCCCGTCGGACTCGGCGTTGTCATCGGCGTCCTCGTCGTCTCGAACGGGCTAAAGTTCGTTCTCGAGCGGTACGAGAAAGCCACCCTTGGTGTTCTCTTAGGGTTCCTCGTCGGCAGCGTCGTCGGCCTGTGGCCGTTCCAACAGGGGGCTGAACCAGCTCTCGGCGGTTTGGATGCCCGCGGGCGCACCGTGACGCCTGAGCTCCTTGCCGAACTCACACCCGAAAAATGGCCCACGGCTTTCTTCACGCCCGACGGAGGTCAAATCGCTACGTCTCTCGGACTCATCGTTGTCGGAGCCTTGATCACCATGGCCGTCGCGAAAGTCGGCGCCGGCAAAGACGAGCTCAAGAAGGCGTAGCGCTCCAGCACCGCGCTTGATGCCGCGGGAATAGAGCCGCGATCCCGTGCATTGAACCGCCATGGAGAGACGGTTCCCGTGGCATTGGACTGAAGGACGCGCCGAGCAGCTCGTGGCTGGCGTCTGCATATTCTGTGCAGCATTCGCCGCGCCGTCCTTTGTGGCGACGGTTCTCGACTCTCATATGTACCGCGGAGAGAGACATGGGCTTCCGCTGGTCATCAGCACAGCCATTTGGGCTTGGGCCTTTCGACGCTTCCTGTGGAAACGCAATCTGTGGCACTTCGCCTGGGCCGGTCCGCTCTTCGGGGCACTCAACGCGGGGACTACTTTGGGGCTCTCCACGCTCGTCTCGGGCCAAGGTGTCGGCGAGGCCATGGGTGGCGTCCTCATGGGTTCGTTCTTTGGAACGTTCTTGGGTGGGGGCCCTCTTGGCATCATCTTCGGAGGGGTGCTGACGCTCTACATCGGTTTCGCACGAAAGCGGTTAGCGGACAGAGACGCGGAGACGTCCCTTCAGTTGCTCCGTGCGAGCGCCTTCGTGTTTGCCCTCGCCGGAGTATCCTGCACCGCTCTTCAGTTGGCCCCCGGCGCGAGCCAGGCGTGGCCAACCAACGTGCTTTTGATCATCGGCGGGCTCGTCACTCTTGTCGCCGCCGTCGCTCATCTACACGCGTTGATTTGGGCCCGAAAGGTACGCACCGGCGCAAAGAGGGGCACACGAGTTCACCGCGACGAGTTTGATGTAGAGCTGGTCATTCTTGAAGAGCGCGGGTCCGAGGAAGGTGCTTTTCGCACTCCGGAACGAGAGAAAATTCTCGGTCGTCTGCCCCGACGATTAGGACTCGGTGCAGCTCAAAGCGTAGGCTCGATACTCGTCATCGCGCTCGCTTGGGCCGTGTTGAACTAACTCAAACGAAGATCCCCGCGTTTGTCGCCAACGCTACGAAATGGGCATCGTTAAATAGGCGAGCATCGAACGGATCATCTCGTTCGACGTCGCCTCGTCGCTCACCTCTTGGACAACATCCGTGTGCGCATAGAGGGAACGAATGTCGCGAACGGCGAAGGCCTGAGTGAGGGCGAAGCGCACGGCCTCTTCAGGTTCGGGGTGGGTGATCTCATCCCGTCGCAAA
>JBLHKB010000714.1:0-3198 GCA_047619315.1 Polyangiales bacterium | reverse complement strand
ATCAGCGCAGTGCGAGGGGGGGAATCTGACTCCGGGAGAGTTTAGCGTGACTAGGGAGCTGCCAATCGGTCGGTCAGACCCTCATGCGTATCGAGCGCGAAATGCTTCCGGACCTGCACGAGTCGCTGATTGACCAAGTCGGCGACGTAGATGTAATCGTCGCTCGCGTCGGCGCTGATCGGGTAGGCCATTGGAATGTCGGACGTCGGAACGAGATCTCCAGGCAGGCCCCCTCGTGAGTCCATATTGCCGTAGGTCCCGAACGAGAGAATCTCGACGCCATTGTTGTCGATGACGGTGACGGTCTGCGTCATGCTGTTGGGCAGGTAGAGGCGACCATAGGCGTCCACGCCGAACCGCGGTGTGTTGCCGGTCTGGCCGCCGACCCACATGGCGCCGTAGTGGGTGTCGTAGATCTGCTCGGGTTCGCCCAAGGGGCCCGTGAAGAGCGCGTCGTCTGAGCCGGAGCGCGCGAACTTGTACACGCGGCCGATGGCGCGCGTGTAGAGCCCGTCTTCCTCAAAGCCCACGGGCCGCTCGACGGGGTCGCCTTCTGCCACGCCGACGTAGAGGTTACCTTCGCGGTCAAAGCGAATCCCGCCAGCGACGCTTCCGAAGTCGCGTCCGACAAGCGGCTCGATGTCATCGACGTTCTCCGCGGTAGGCACAGGGAAAACGAGGGCCTTGCTCCCGAAGTCGAGGCGCTCTGTGCCTGAGAGAGCGGCCACTTGACCATTGTGCGCGACATCGAACCCACGATCCGAGTTGCCCGACCAGAAGTTGTAGTTCGACCAAACGAAGCCGGAAACCGCAGCCTCGCTCGCGCCTTCGAGGGGACGAGGCACGGCGAAGAGGTCGTCGAGATCGTAGCGATGAACGCGCCCACCACCACTAAACTCGTCGTTCTTCGTGTAGAGGAAGCGCCGGGTGCTATCCACGCTGACGCCGACCGCCAAGAGCGGGGTGTCCGCGTCGAGATGAACGCGCCGGAAGACCGGGTCGGCCCAATCGTCGAGGCGAAAGAGGCTGTTGAACCCGCCGGCGATGTAGACGTTCTCCGTGGCGCGGTCGATGGACATTCGATTGAACGACAAGAAGCGTTGGCGCTCTCCACTTTCGTAGAAGTCCCGCAGGAGCGCGAGTCCTTCGGCGGAATCGCGAAAGATGCGCACGGGGATGTCTTTGAACACCACCCAGACGTTCGATGCGCCTTCGGACTCCACCACCGCGAGCCGCGTTCGGTTGTCCGTGAGGTAGTCGAAGTTGTAGTCGATCAAGAAGATCTCCTCGGAGGCCTCCGTGTCGACACGCCAGTCGTCGATCTTGTGCAAGCGCACGTCGCCGGGGGCGTGGTCGGTGCCATGTCGGCTCGTCACGTAGAGCGCGCCGTTAGCGGCGTTGTAGACGATGTCGTCGGGGTTCATAATGGGGATCTCGCGGACGAAGCGAGCGCTTTCGTCCAGAACAAGGACACGATTGTTGAAGCGGTCCGCGACAAAGACGTGGCCCGAATCGTCCACTTCCACGCCGTGAAGAGTGGAGTAGCTGAAGGGCACGTGGTCGATGGTGGAACCTAGGGAGAACCATCGGGTGGCCACACCGGATTCGATGTCGACCCTCCACACGGCTCCGTCTTCGTAGAAGTCGCTGCCCATCTTGTAGAGCCCGCTCAAGTAGTAGGCGGAGCCATCGGGCGTCATTCGCGTGAACACGGGACCGCGAATATTGTCTTCGTCGCGGTGCGCTGCGGGGTCTACGAGGAGTGGTTCTTGGATTATCCCTTGTTGCAGGCGGACGGCGGGATCGGAGTCGATGGTGCCGTCCGTCCCGAACGAAAGAAGGCCAAACTCACGCGTGCGCACCGTGAGCTGAGAGGGGTCTGCGTTCGGGAAGAACTTTGGCGAGTAGGACCACGTGCTATCGCGCAATGCGGTGGTGGTCAGTCCAGGCCAACCCGCGTTGGTGTGCTGTGGTGTGTAGCTGTTGCTGGCGTTGGTATTGATCCCCCAACCCTCGACGTCTTCCGTCGGCAGGCCTGCGGGGAAAGGAAATACAGTGCGTAAGAACTCCCCATCGGCGCTGTATTGCCGGATGGTCATCGGACCCATGAGACCCGCCGTCCCCATGACGTACACCGTTCCATCGGACTTCACTTCGAGCCCCGTCATCTGCCAGAGAGTGTGATTGTTGATGGGCATGTCACCAGAGAAGAATGCGTAGGGATCGCCACCAACCATCCTAGCTAGCTCCGAGCACATGCCCGCGCGAACACGTACGGAGAGCCTCTCAGTGGCCTCAGCAGCAACGCCCTCATCGTCGAGGCCGTCCCACGGGATTTGTTGCTCCATCGCGTTCGCTACCAGCGGAGCTGGCGCGTTTGGACCGAGGACGCCGGCCACGAGATGCCGAACTGTGCGTCGCTCGGCGGTGTCGACGATGGACACTTCCACGTCCGTCAGTCCATCGACTTCGAATGACACGACCCAGCCTTCCCCTTCGTCGCGTAGCGTCGGCTCTTGAAGGAAGGTCACTTCCTCATCGCAGCCGAAAAGCAACGGGCCCGTATCCGGTCTCGCAGCGTCGCGATCGGGGCCGCCGTCGGTTTGAACGTCGACTGGGCTGTCGGCGTCGGAAACGCCACCATCCGAGCGGCCAGCATCGGGCCCGTCGTCAAAGATCTCGGTGTTGTCACGACAAGCAGCGACGAAGACGAAGGTCGCGAGGATTCTGGCGAGCTTAGCTATTTCGCAAGAACGCAGCGTCGTTGGGATGTCCATACGAGCAAAGTAGTGCGCTCGCGGGTTCCTACGTTTACGACGATTGCACGGATGCAGATCTGTGATCAGCGTGTGGGAAGACAGATACCGTCAGGGTTGCAATACCCGGACTGGCAATTATCGCCATCTTCACATGGGTCGAACGCGCGAAGCGAACGGGGTGCGATGCACGCCACAACCATTCCGTCACGTCGCGAGAGGCACTCCAAGCCTCGGTTTTCGCAATCGCCACAAGTAGTGCCCCTCCGACGGCACATGTGGGAGCCCCCTCCGATCGCAACACACTCCAAAGGGCATGGGCATGAGCTGTTGAGCGTGCAGAGCCCGCCCTCTGGGCTCGGAAACTCCTCGGCCCCTGGACGGCAGACTCCGGTCGCGCTGCTCGACGAAGAGCGCGTACAAAGTTCGCCAGCGTCGCAGT
>JBLHKB010000713.1:0-3220 GCA_047619315.1 Polyangiales bacterium | reverse complement strand
CTCGTTTGTGTTTTTTGCCCTCGGCGCCCTTGGCGGGATGGCCGTCTCGGACCGTTTAGGGAAGAAGGCGCTTAAGGTGATGGGAATCGCTGCGGGGATCCTGATCGCCCTGACTCTTTTGACGGTGCTTTTGCTTGCTGGTTAGTGAGCTGGCGCCGATCGCGGTTCTCAGCGTCGATCGTCGTTCTCAGCGTCGATCGTCGTTTTCAGCGTCGATCGTGGTTCTCAACATCGATCGTGGTTCTCAACATCGATCGCGATGCAGAACGTCGATCGAACGGGTGGTTTTCGATCGCGACGATCTCCGGCCTTCGCTTTAATAAACTAGGTGTTTTTGCTATAAAATGGCCAGTTGGTCACTCATAAATGGCATTTCCTAGGGTTTTTGCCCCAGATCGCATCCTGGTTATTCGATCGTGATCCTATATTGTGGGCAGGCAGGGCCTTTTGAGGGCTAGACCACAACATATAGTGGTGGTCACTCTGTGACGCCCACTGAGTTTTGCGGCATGCCTTGCATGGGCCAGCCACGTTCGGTAACGCCGAACATACTCGGAGTGTTTCGAGTGTGATCCAGGACGTGCGACCGTGAAGATTAGAAAACTCGAAGTTATCGGCTTTAAGTCCTTCGTAGACAAAACCACCCTGCATTTTGACCACGATGTGACGGGCATCGTTGGGCCTAATGGCTGCGGTAAGTCCAACGTCGTCGACGCAATCAAGTGGGTTATGGGCGAGCAGAGCGCAGCCCGCCTCCGCGGCAAGGCGATGGACGACGTCATCTTCAACGGCAGCGAGACACGCGGACCCCATGGTTTCGCCGAGGTCACGATCACCTTCGACAACGAAGATGGGCTGACACCGCCGGAGTACCGCGACTATGCGGAGATCAGCGTGACGCGACGCCTCGAGCGAAGCGGCCGCAGTGACTACATGATCAATCGAACGCCGGTTCGTTTGATGGATGTGACGAACCTCTTCCTCGGTACCGGCGTCGGTCGACGCGCTTACTCCATCATCGAGCAGGGCCGAATCGGCTATATCGTTTCGAGTAAGCCCGCAGACCGCCGCGGCATGATCGAAGAAGCGGCTGGCATCACGAAGTACAAGGTTCGCAAAGCGGCCGCTGAGCGAAAGATGGACAGCACGCGTTCGAATCTGATGCGTGTTGGCGACATCCTCGGCGAGCTAGAGAAGAGCTTGTCGTCGCTCAAGCGTCAGGCTCAGAAGGCAGAGCGCTACAAGCGTTATCGCGAAGAGGTTCGCGATCTAGAGCTCTGGATCGCCAGCTTCCGTTACCTGGAGCTCTTCGGAGAGACGCGAGTTGTTCGCAGCTCCCTCGAAGGAAAGAGCGCCGCAGAGCAGGGACAGCGTTTTGCGCTTCGCGTTCGTGAGGCCGAGGTGGAGGCAGAGCGCGCGCAGGTGGACATGCTCGCAAACCACGTCGAGCGTGCTCAGAACCAGGCCTACGAAATCGACAACGAAGTACGCGTGCTCGAAGGTCGCATCGACCATCAGCAGGCACGTCTCGGTAACCTTCGAGAGCGCGAAGAGCGCGCCGAGGGCGAGCTCGTGGAGCTCATGGAGCGCGTGTCGACGGTTCGTGCCGAGCACGAAGCGATCAGTTTGGCTCTGGAAGACCTCGAAACGGCCGAAGCCGAGGCTGAAGCGCATTTTGCGGCGGAGAATCAAGAGCTTCAGCGACGTCGCCTGACCGTGGCGGATGCCGAGCGAACGGTGTCGAGCGCGCGTGGACGCGTGGGCGATGCCGAAAAGCGCATCGCGCGTGCGGAAGCTGTATTGGCGGGCTTTGAGCGTCGCCGTGATGAAGGTCGCGCTCGTCTGACGAAGATGCGCGAGCAGCAGGAGGTGCTCCTGGAGCGAGCGGTCGAGGTTCGCCGCGAGCGCGACGAACTTGCCGCACGTCTCGAAGGGATGCGCGCGGGTAAGGAACAGAGCGCGGAGCGCAAAGAAGAGGTCGAGGCTGAACTCCGTGAGCTTCGCTCACAGATGGACGGCAGCCGCGAGGACCTGGAGCGACTTCGAAACGAAGTGGCAGAGAAGCGAAGCCGGCTGATGTCGCTGCGTGAACTCCAGAGCCAGTTTGAAGGCGTCGGCGCTGGCGTCCGTGCGCTCATGACGCGCTACGCGGGAACTCCCGAAGAGCGAAGCGCACGGGGTGTCTTGGGCCTTGTTGCGGACCGCGTGCAGTGCGAAGAGAGATACACTGGTGCACTCGCCGGAGCCCTCGGTGACCGACTTCAGCAGGTCGTTGTTGCATCGGTGGACGCGGGCCTTGATGCGCTCACGTACCTTCGCTCGGAGAATGATGGCCGCGCGACGTTGTTGCCTCAGACGCCCCGCGGTGCGGTGCGGCGCAGCGAGACGGTGCAAGGCACCGGCGTTGTCGGGTGGCTGGCGGATCATGTTCGCTTCGGTGATGAAGACGCTGCCCTCGTCGACTACTTGCTTGGCGATGTGATGGTGGTGGAGAGCCTCGACACGGCGCTGATGCTGCACAGGAACGGCTTCGACGCGAGCATCGTCACCCTCGGCGGCGAGCGCGTGGATGCGAGCGGTGTTGTGACCGGCGGCGCAGGAGACGATGGCGCGAGCCACCTGCTTTCGATGAAGCGCGAGACTCGCCAGCTCGATGGCTTGGTGCAAAGCCTGAGCGGAGAGCTTGAGGCGGCGCAGTCGCATCACGATGGGCTTCGTCAGGGCATCGCGAAGCGTCAGGCGGAGATCGATGCGGCGCGGACGCAGACCCACGACGCGGAGATCGCGATCGTGAAGGTCGAGAAGGACGTTCGTCGTTTGGATGGCGAAGGCCAAGACAGCGAAGAGCGCGCGACGCGGCTTGGCGAAGAAGTCAGCGTACTCGAGGTGGCGATGAACGCCGCGGGGGACGAAGAGCTCGCCTCCCGCGAAGAGATCGACGCGTCGCAGAAGTCGCGGGCCGTCGCCGCCGAAGAGCTTGGTGACGCCACGGAGATCTACAACGAACGTCTGGCTTCCGTGGAAGAGCAGGCCGCGGTTGTCACTGAGGTTCGCGTGCGCGCAGCCCAGGCGAAGGAGCGCGCCGAGAGTGACCGCGGCGCTATCGTGCGCTTGGCGCGAACGCTCGACGACATGACAGCGAGAGACGGACGTCTTCGGACCGAGGTCCTCGAAGGCGCGTCGCAGCAGGGCGAGCTGATGGCTTCGCTCTACTCAGCAC
>JBLHKB010000712.1:0-3222 GCA_047619315.1 Polyangiales bacterium | reverse complement strand
TCACTAACGGCTTGTGCTCGACGAGAAACGAAGACTCGACAGTCGCCGGTCAGTGGTTGACCACTTTGCCAAAGGACTCCCTGCAGACTGGTCTGCTCATGTGCAGGTGAATGGTCCGGCCACTGCAACGGTGAAGCTATCCACGCCAGACGTCTCGGCTGAACTACGAGCGTGGGTTGTTCCGAGACTCACTCCACGTGCGGCCAAAGAACTCGGGACTGGTGACCGGCGGCCGCCGGACGTTGTTCTTGCCCCGTTCCTCAGCACTTGCGAGTTCCTAGCGCCGCTCAGCTAAGCCGCAGGTTCTCAACGGTCTCATTCAACGTCTCACAAACGCTCTCAATATCCGCGCTCGGCCCGTTCCACTTCAGGTCTTCGAGGGACGCGTGCACCGGCGCATCGACGCGCAAGGTGGCGAGCTTGCGATAAAGCTTTGCGTTGTCACGTTCAGCCGCGAGGTTCTGCGCGAGTGCTTCGGCGCTGCGGACTTTGATGTCCCAGTCCTTCGCGTCATCGGGAATCGCTTCGAGGCTGAGGTAGTGGCCTAGGACTTGGGCGGTGGACTTGGCGCCCCAGCGCGGGATGCCGGGGATGCCATCGGCGGTGTCGCCGACGAGGGCGAGGTAGTCCGGGATGGACATGGGCGGGACGCCCCACTTTTCGATGACGCCGTCTTCGTCGATGACGAGCTCTTCGCCCTTCTTGCGATGGAGCAGGACGACGCGGTCGCCGCGGACGCACTGGGCCATGTCTTTGTCCGGCGAGCGGATGAAGATCTGGTCGACCTCGTCGTACTGCTCGCACTTCGCGGCTGCTGCTGCCATTCCGTCGTCGGCTTCGAAGGCCATCATGGGCCAGACGGCGATGCCGAGGGCGGAGGCGAGCCACTCCGCCATGGGGAACTGCGCGAGGAGCTCGGGTTCGATGCCTTCGCCGGTCTTGTAGCCGTCGAAGAGATCGTTTCGGAACGACTTGATCTCATGGTCGAAGGCGATGCCGACGTGGGTGATCTCGGGTCGGCGTAGAAGTGACGCCAGCGAGCGAAGGAGCGCGCGGCAGGCGCCCACCTCGATGCCTTCGGGGGATTTGCTCTCGGGAGCACCGAAGTACATCCGGAAAAGCTCGTAGGTTCCGTCGATGAGATGAACGTTGATACTCACGGGGCGAAGCATACTCCGCCCGCTTGGGAAGACGAAAAGAAGCCCCCAGCGGGGGCGCTGTGACTTTACGCGCGGACCGATCGCTCCCTCGGCGCTAGACCCGCATCTCATTCCCAGCGGAAATTCCGCAGAAAGCAGGAGTCACAGAATGCCTAAGAAACTCAGCAAAGAAATCTGGATCGTCGCCGCCAAACGAACGCCCTTCGGCGCCATGAACGGCAGCCTCAAGAGCATCAGCGCCATCGACCTCGGCGTCCTCGCCGGCAAAGCCGCCATCGAGCAGTCCACGCTGAAGGCCGAAGAGATCGACCAGGTCATCCTCGGTAACGTCCAGCAGACCAGCGCTGACGCCATCTACGGCGCTCGCCACGTGGGCCTCAAAGCCGGCATCCCCATCGAGACACCTGCGCTGACGGTCAACCGTCTCTGTGGCTCGGGTTTCCAGGCTGTCATCAGCGCCGCTGAGCAGATCCTCATGGGCGAAGCCAACGCGATCCTCGCCGCCGGCAGCGAAAACATGAGCCAGGCGCCGCACTCCATCTTCGGACTGCGCGACGGTCAGAAGTTTGGTCGCCCACCGAAGATGGTCGACACGCTCTGGGAGTCCCTCACGGACAGCTACAGCAACACGCCGATGGCCGTGACGGCGGAGAACCTCGCTGAGAAGTACGGCATCAGCCGCGAAGACTCCGACGCGTTTGGTCTCCGTTCGCAGCAGAAGTGGGCCGCGGCACAAGAGGGCGGTTTCTTCGCCGACGAGCTCGCACCCGTGACCATCGAGACGCGTCGCGGGAGCAAGACCATCGACAAGGACGAGCATCCACGTCCTGAGACGACGATGGAAATCCTCGCGAAGCTCAAGCCCGTCTTCAAGAAGGACGGCGTCGTCACCGCGGGCAACGCATCCGGCATCTGTGATGGTGCTGCGGCGCTCATCGTCGTCGACGGCGCGTGGGCCAAGACACGCGGCCTGACGCCACTGGCGAAGATCGTTCAGTGGGGCGTGGCCGGCGTCGAGCCAACGCTCATGGGCATCGGACCTGCGCCCGCGATTCGCATCGCTCTCGAGCGTGCAGGTCTCAGCATCGGCGACATCGATCTCTTCGACGTCAACGAAGCCTTCGCCCCTCAGTTCCTCGCGGTTCAGAAGGAGCTCGGTCTCCCCGAAGAGAAGACCAACGTCAACGGCGGCGCCATCGCCCTCGGTCATCCTCTGGGTGCCACGGGCGCGCGTATCACGACGAACCTCGTCTACACGGCGCGCAAGATGGGCAAGTCCCTCAGCGTCGGTTCGGCGTGCATCGGCGGCGGTCAGGGCATCGCCATCGTCCTCGAGTCCATGTAGTCCGCGAGTCGGCGTACGCTACGGCGACTTCGAATAAGGCCCTTCACGCGAAAGTGTGAGGGGCTTTTCGCTCGCTGAGGTCATCGGGGTCGAAGGCGTGCACCGCTATGATCAATGCGGTGGCCACAAAGAGGAAGAGGTAGCGCTTCAACTTCCGCGAAAGGCGAGCGGACCTAGACGCCGACAGAAAACGATCCGACGGCACGGAACTCGTTCTACTCCCGCCAGACAGCGCGCCTGCTAGGCTGCCGCGTGTTGTCCAAACTGAACCTCGACTTGGCGTGGCTGGTGAAAGCCGCGCCGCTGATGACGGACGCGTACTGGACCGAGCGCGGGACACGCGCCGTGTCGCTGTCAGAGTTTGCGCCCGTCGTCGAAGAGCAGGAGCCGCATCACAAAGTCGGCCGGTGGTTTGAGCAAGTGCACCTCGCGGCGCTGCGAAGTACTCCGGGCGTCGAGGTCCTCGCCGCCAACACGCCGCTCCGGGGAGCCGGCCGCACCATCGGCGAGCTCGACGTCCTGTATCGCCAAGACGGCCGCGTCGTGCACCGAGAGATCGCCGTGAAGTACTACCTCGCAGCAAAGCCCGGCCGCGCTCCGGCGCTCTGGTATGGCCCCGGCAAGCGAGACCGCATGGACCTCAAACTCGAGCGCCTCGCGACGCACCAGAGCCGCGTCGCGACGAAGGCCCGAGAGGCAGAAGCGTGGCCCGAGGCG
>JBLHKB010000711.1:0-3226 GCA_047619315.1 Polyangiales bacterium | reverse complement strand
GGTTTTCAGTGGATACGAAAGCCTACAAGTTGCGTCCAGAGCGCTGGCGTCGGCGGATGCCGCCACAATGTCGAACACAGGGCGGCTACATCCGGCACTGTCAGGGAGAACGCCGCGTCGCCACCGCCGCCCCCGAAGCAGAAGAGCGCGCGGAGCGCCTTGGCCTTGGCCGCCGGGTCACCGCGCGTTGGCTCATGAACAAGCGTCCGTTTCCAGAGTGGATCGCCGCCGCCGCCGGGCGTGACGAAGAGCGCGGGCTCACATTCCCTCTACCGGGGGGCCGCATGGGGCGTGGCTTCGGCCGGGTGCGCCGTGGGTCCCTTCGTGCGCGGCGACACAAAGGCGTGGATATCGGTTCGCCGGAGGGTTCAACCATTGTGGCGGCGCAAGGTGGACTCGTTGCCTATAGCGACAATGGCGTCACGGGCTATGGGAATGCGGTTCTCATTCTTCACCCAGAAGGTTACACAACCTTCTATGCACACTGCGTGGAGACATTGGTTGCTGCGGGGGAGTTCGTGGAGCGCGGCCAGCCTATCGCCCGCGTCGGCGAAACTGGTTTTGCGTGGGCGCCCCATCTTCACTTCGAATGGCGTCAGCGTGGCTGGGCCCGCGACCCCGCGCCGCATTTTGTGAACAGGCCATGAGTATACCAAAGACAGCCCAGGAGCTCTGGGCCCTTAGCGCCGACGCCCTCCTTGACGTGCTCGAGGCGGGTCACCCGATCGATCGCAGCGCCATCGAAGACCGTACCTTTCGCGGCGTCAGCCTGGGCCTTCCGGGAGCGATCGAGAAGATCACCTGGAAGACTTTTCAGAAGGTCTTCGTCAACGACACGGATGGCCTGCGCGGATGGAATGTTCGGCTGGAGCAAGATGGTGTGGATGCCCCTTCAAGGCCGAAGACCCGTAATGGCGAACCGCGAACCTTTGGCCACTTTCAAGTGCGCGCGACGACTCAGGACGACCGCACGCGTTACCGCGGCCGCTCGATTTTTTTACCTCGGGCGTTGATGCTTGATTACGGACTCGGCGGAAACGGCCTCGACCCCATCAGCATGCTACGAGACCCGATCGTCGCTGTGGATGAGGACAATCCGGGGCTTCTCCTTGGGTGGTCGTTTTTGCAGTTGGGGCCCGCCAAGGTCCCCACGCCTAGCTTCTTTACCCTTGAAGACGAAGGCCCACGCACGCATTTCGTCCCGCGCCCCTGAGCCACTGGCCACGGCGAAGAGCATGCACCGGCCCGCTCGGGGTGATACCTTCCGCTGATATGCGTGCTTGTCTGCTTCTGTCGCTTGGTTTGGGTCTTCTGGCCTGTGGCGAAGATACGCGCCGTCCTGGGCGTGATGTTGGGACCGTAGATGCCGCGAGTGACGCAATTGGCGATGTGGGCACAGATGGCGGCATTCCTGATGTGCCGTCGATGTTCGATGCGACCTGCGCCGCCGTTCAGGTGGAGGCCGAGGTCGACAATCGCCCCGTCGACATCATCTGGGTCGTCGACAACTCGACGAGCATGGAGCCGGCGATCACGAACGTGCAGGCGGGCCTCAACGACTTCGCGCGCCGCGTCGATGCTAGTGGACTCGATTACCGCGTCATTATGCTCTCACTTCGCGGCACCGGTGCGTCGACGCGCTACCCGATCTGCATTCCACCGCCTCTGGCGGGCGACGGCGAATGTGGTGACGGCGAACGCTTCTATCACGTGAGTGTGGACATTCGGTCTACACAGCCCATCGAACAGATTCTCGGCACACTCGGACAAACGGCGGGATACCGGACCGAGGACGGCGACCGCGGGTCTGAACCGTGGCTGGATCTTTTACGCCCAGACGCGACCAAGACAGTGGTGGTCGCGACGGACGATAACTCTCGAACTTGTGCACGGCCACACACGAATGGGGTCAATTGCAATGGAGGCGATCCCGTTCTCACGGCGACGTCGCTCGAGGTGTTTCCTGGCGGCGGCAACCCATTCAACAGCAATGATCTGGGGCCGGGCTTCTTGACTCCGACGTATGGTGATCTCTTCGAGGGGTACACCTTCAACGCCATCTACGGATGGGGCAACGAGGGTGACGATGAAGCGACCTGCACCTACCCGGACGGTAGCTCCCCTCCGAACTCCGGGACGACGTACACCGCCCTCGTGACGCGAACCGGTGGTGTTCGCGCTCAAATTTGTCAGCAATCGATGTCATCTGCCTGGGATACATTCTTTGAGGCCATCGCCACACGCGTCGCCGAGACGGCGCGGCTGAGCTGCGAAATCGCGCTGCCGAGACCCCCGGACGGCATGGTCCTCGACCCGGCGAAGGTAAACGTGGTGCTCAACGCGGACAGCGCCATCACCAACTACGCCAAGGTGGCAAGCGCAGCGGAGTGCGGCGCCAGTGGCGGTTGGTACTACGACAACGAGGACTCGCCGTCCCAGGTGATTCTCTGTCCCGCCAGCTGCGACAACGCGCAGCTGCAGCTCGGCGAATCCGGAACTGCGGAAATAGGCGTTCAGTTCGGATGCGATTCGCTGCTTATCTAGAAGCGCTAAAGCTCTCTATTCGCCGAGTCGGTTGAGCCCGCCGGCTTCGTCTGTCATCTTTATAGAATGAGGGCGGCGCGAAGAAGGAAAAGCCGGTCGCTCATCGCGCGTCGCTTTGTCCGGGCGTTCGCTTTTGTCGTTGGGGTTTCTGCGTTCTTGCGCTTGCCTCTCCATGGTCCACCAGAGGGCTCGCTACCCGATTGGCCACCGCAGCTTCCGCCGCTGGACCCACCTTCAGCGCATGCGTCCGTGCGCGAAGAGGAGCCCCTGACGGCTGTCCGTGTGCACCGGCAAGAGCCCCCTGTTTTTTCTGCGCCGTTCTTCTTTGTCCCGCCAGCACGGGCGAGTATTCAGGCTCTCGCGGGGACGAACCGAGGAATCGCTGCGCTCATCGACGAGCGGCTTCGCGACCTCGACAACTTCGGCAATCCCGGCGCGCGGGGAGACACGCTGTACCTCCTGGGCGTCGAGAGGCAACGCACGGGTGATTTTGGGCCCGCGGCGGACTACTTCGAGGCGTTTGCGCTGATGCCTGGCGAAGGTGTTGCTGCGCCAGAAGCTGCGGCGAGCATGGAAAATGCCATCGTCTATCGACGAGCCCTCGGCCAAAACGAGCGTGCGCTCGCGGCGGTGGAGCGCTTCGTTGAGCTATTTGGCGCTTCGCATCCGCGTGCCACGACTC
>JBLHKB010000710.1:0-3235 GCA_047619315.1 Polyangiales bacterium | reverse complement strand
CCTTGAGGGGGCGAAAGATCCTAAAAAGTTCGCTTGGTGCCAAAGTTGGCGTGTTTCACACACTCGCGGGACGGGCCTCTCACAAATAGCTCCCTCATGTGCCTCAGATCGGTAGAACGTGGACGATATCGCCTTCGTTCAACGCGAAGTCTTCGGCTTCCTGTGGGTTAACGATCACTTCTTCGCCCTCCACAGCGCCATGGAGGACCGCAGCGCGAAAATAGGGCGGCGCTGGGTAACGAGTCCCGAGCATAACGCGAGCCGATCGGACGCCAAAGCGGACGGCGCACTGCTTTACTGCGTTTACTAGGGTAATTTCATCGGTTTCGGCCAAGAAGTGAGGGCCACCATCAAAGGGGTCCACGCGATTTACGTAGCGAAAACCGATACGCCTGAGCATCTTCTCGACTCCGCGGGTCTGTGCGCCGACTTCGCCGATGACGCTTTGAGCCTCGTCCGAAAGAAGGCTGGCGTAGATATCGCCGTCGGGAAAGAGACCGCGAATGAACTCTTTGTTCTTCCGCGAGAGCCGGTCGGCGGCTCGGTAGTCCATCCCTGTAAAGCGGCGGCCCACGGCTTCCCAGAGGTGAGAAGTGCCATCGGGCTGCAGTGGGGGCAGGAGCTCCGCCAATACACGGTCCCTGAAACACGCCCGCTCCATCGCGATGAAGAGGAAGCGGACATAGCTGATCTGCATCCCGAGTTTACCCGTGTTTTTTCGGTATTCGGGGTGCATGACGAGGCCGCCAATCTCCGTGGGGCCTTCGTAGGAGTAGCCGATGGAGAGCACCTTGTGGACGAAGTGCCTATCGAGGGTCTGGCTGTAGCGCTCCTCTTTGCCCACTGTGAGGTAGATATAGGGTGCATCACGGCGGCCGAGCTGGCCCACGATCAGCGAGGTCCCAACGGCCCTCTTCTCTTGGCGGTCATAGAGGACAAACACGTATTCACGACGTTTTGGGTCGTCGATCGTGCCTAGGAAGGAGTCCTCAGACTTGGCGATGATGGGTTCCATCGCTTCTGGATCATTGGGAAGGTTGACCGAGTCCAGGAAGCGGGCGAGCTCGAGGAGGTCACCCTTGTCCTGACGGGTGACGGCGCGGATCTCATAGCGGAGCATTTTAGAACGTCTTTTCAGAGTCGAGGAGAAGTGTGACCGGGCCTACATTGGTGGAGGACACACGCATATCGGCCCGAAAACGGCCTTTGGCAACGATTAGACCTGTTTCAGCCAGGTCTTTTGCAAGGGCTTCATACAGTGCATTGGCATGCTCGGGACCGGCAGCACCCATGAAGGAAGGCCGTCGGCCTTTGCGCACATCGCCGTAGAGGGTGAATTGGGAAACCAGGAGGACGGATCCGCCTACATCCTGAACGGAACGGCTCATCCGTCCTTCATCGTCCTGGAAGATGCGAAGCCCCGCAATCTTGCGGGACATGTAGTCCAGCTCGGCCTTGCCATCATTGGGGCCCACTCCGATGTAAACCAGAAGGCCTGCTCGAATGGCTCCGACGAGCTCCCCGTCGACATGGACGCTGGCATCCGATACTCGTTGAACCACTGCGCGCATGCGCCTCCATCAGAGTTTGAGGTGAGCCGACCACGGCGGCGAGGGAACTTCCGAGAAGTTCCTTCAGGAAAACTATAGAGGGACGGGAACGAATCGTGGCAAAAAGAGTAGGTCTAACGGGCGGCATTGCGACGGGGAAGTCCGCCGTGGCTGGCTTCTTTCGCGCCCGCGGAATTCCGGTCGTCGACGCCGACCAAGTAGCACGGGATGTTGTACAGCCAGGCGAGCCCGCCCTCGCCGAGATCGTAAAGACGTTCGGAGGGGAAGTTCTCGAGGGAGAGGCGCTCGATCGGAAGAAGCTCGGCGCTTTGGTGTTTGCGGATGAGAGCGCGCGAAAGAAGCTCAACGCGATCATCCATCCACGCATTGCAATGGAGTCGCAGCGGCAGTTGAACGAAGCATCAAAGCTGGTTGCTCCTTACGTGCTCTACGAGGCCGCGCTGCTGGTGGAGAACAAGATCCACACGGCCTTTGCAGCGTTGGTTGTGGTCAGCGTTCCGGACGCAACGCAGCTGGAACGACTCATGAAGCGTGACTCATCGGATGTTGCGTCGGCTCGTGCGCGCATCGCGAGTCAGATGCCACTCGCCGAAAAAGAGGCGCTTGCGGACTACCTGATCACAAACGACGGCACACTCGAAGAGACCGAAGAACAGGTCCAAAAAGTGCACGAAGCGCTCATCGCTCAGTTCACGGACGTCTAGGGAAGCCAGCTTGGCGCTGTGAGTCGGCGCTTCCCGTCAACGGTGCGTGATGCGTCTTCGCCGTCCGAGAAATCGCGGTCCCAGCGTTGGCAGGTCACGGCCTTGTGTTTTTGGTCGAGCCCTTCGCAATAGTTCGTGAAGAAACAACGACGAACTTCATCACCGCGACCAAGCCTGATTTTGGCGAACCAATCGGGGTCTGCGAGGGACTGGCGCGCGGCAGCGATGATGTCGGCTTGTCCTCTCTCTAGAGCGTCCTCAGCCTGCCAGGGACTGGCGATCCCGCCGGCGCCCACAATGGGCGTGCTTAGGCCGGCAGCGCGAATGTCATCGCGGATTGCCTCCGCGAGCACGAGATTTCGACCAAAGGGCCCTCCCGGGATCTTCACCGTGGGCATGCATTCGTGACCGCTGGGGCCCGTGTAGGGATACACCGCGTCGCCGACTTTTGGCTGTTTTGCGTCGTCGAACTTGCCGCCTTTGGACACGGAGAGGTAGTCCATTCCTGCTTCGGCAAAGCGACGGCCAAAGTAACGCGCGTCCTCGAGATTGCTGCCTTCCGCGATGACTTCGTCGCCAAGGAAACGCGCGCCGACGACGAAGCCATCGCTGACTGTGCTTCGGACTCGCTCGTAGACTTCGAGGGGCAGTCGCACACGATGCTCGCGGTCGCCGCCGTAGCCATCGCCCCGATGATTCGTAGCGCTCAGAAAGCTCGCCATGGTGTAGGCGTGGGCGTAGTGGAGTTCAACGCCGTCGAAACCCGCGGCTTCGGCACGAACCGCAGCATCCGCGAAGAGTTTCGGGAGGGTGCTGGGAAGGTTCGCGACATCTTCGACGCCCATGTCATCCACTCGCTGACGGAAGCCATAGTCGAGGCTGTCCCGAGTCCGCCGATCCAGGGCGTCGTCGAGGGACAGATCCTCGAGCATAGCCTCACGAATCACTTCTTCACTGGCC
>JBLHKB010000709.1:0-3236 GCA_047619315.1 Polyangiales bacterium | reverse complement strand
TTTTGCCCGCGACGGACCCCAAGAAGACCCCGGGCGTGAAGCGCATCATGGGACTCATCGCCACGAAGCTTCATGAGGGCGTGCCCGGCAGTCGTTTTGGAAAGACCAACTTGCAGGATTTCCTGGGGCCAGCTGGGTCGCAGGATGAATCCCGCCCCGCCGGCCGAGAGGTGATCTAAGATGGCTCGCTACCTGACCTCAATCGCGACACCACTGGGTGTGGCCGAGGCATTCACATACATGGCGGATGTCACTCACTTTGCCGAATGGGACCCGGGCGTGAAGAGCGTGCGCCGCGTCGCCGGTGACGGCGTGGGCGTCGGCACGGCCTACGACCTCACGGTCCAAGCCGGGGGGACGACAGTAATGCGCTACGAGGTCACGGAGTACGAGCCGCTTCGTCGCATCCTCTTGGTCGCGCGCACGGCCTTCTTCATCTCGGTGGATGCGATCAGCGTCGAGGCCTCCGACAGCGGCTCCATCGTGACCTACGATGCGGAGCTCACATTCAAAGGGCCACTGGGCCTCTTCGACCCGCTCTTGCGCCGGGTCTTTCGGCGCATCGGAGATCGCGCGGCGCGCGGTCTCGAGCGGGCGCTCGATGGCAAGGCGGTGGCCCGATGAGCTTCTTCGCCAATGCCGTGGACGCCGCCCTCGAGTGGAGCGTCGTGGGCAGCTACACCCGCGTGGGTTCGGCGCTCCGGCGCCGACTGGATGACTGGGCAAGTCTTGAGGAACGAAGCCTCGCGGGTCGCGTGATCGTCGTGACGGGCGCAACGTCGGGGCTCGGCCTCGAGGCGGCACGGGCGTTTGCCCACATGGGGGCCACGGTCGAGATCATAGCGCGCAACGCGACCAAGGCCGAGGCCACGTGTGAAGAGCTGCGGCAGGAGACGGGGAGTTCCAGCATTGGCTTCGTCGTCGCCGACACGGGGGATCTCGCGGCGCTTCGGAGCGGCGCCTCGGAACTCCTGGAGCGCCACCCCGAAATCCACGTGCTGATCCACAACGCGGGCGCTCTCGACGACGTTCGGCTGACCAGTCCTCAGGGCATCGAGCTCACGGTCGCAAGTCAGGTGGTAGGCCCCTTCCTGCTCACCGGTCTGCTTTTGCCTGCGCTGAGGGGCGGCGCACCCGCTCGGGTTCTGTGGGTGTCATCGGGGGGCATGTACAGCGAGCCCCTATCGGTTGATCGGCTGGAGATGTCCGACGACGACTACGACGGCACGACCGCCTACGCTCGCGCCAAGCGGGCCCAAGCGACACTCGCGGAGTTGTGGGCCCTCAGGCTCGCGGACGATGGGATCTCGGTCCACGCGATGCACCCCGGTTGGGCCGATACGCCAGGTGTCGCGCGATCGCTTCCGACGTTTCGGCGTGTTCTCGGTCCCTTGCTGCGGACGCCCGCGGACGCCGCGGACACGCTGGTGTGGCTCGCAGTCGATGACGGAGCTCCGGTGCAGCGCAGCGGTCAATTCTGGCTGGACCGCCGTGCGCGCCCGATCCACCGCCTGGCGTCGACTCGTCGCTCCGACACCCCCGAGGAGCGCGAGCGCCTCTGGAACTGGGCGGTCGAGAAGAGCGGACTCGTTATTTAGGAGTCGGTCCCGCACCTCCGAGCCCCTCGGCGAGCATCGCTGTCTGGGGCTTCAACTCTCGGGCGTCACCGTCACGTCGTGGGCGCTCTTCGGCGAGGGCGAAGTGCACGAAATCCCCCGCGGCAGCCATCGCGGGGGCTGGCATCGGCTACCGCTGCCTCTTTTCGATACGGTAGACGTTTGGATGAAGGCCGGCTCGTTGGGCCGCTATCCGTGGTTTCTCAGCATCAGCTCCGCGGGGTGCGGGTCGATGTAGGTCTGCTGAGCGAGGTAGTCAATGCCGTGTCGGCGGATGTGGTGTCGCAGCAGGGTGATCGGCACGATCAGTGGGACGAGCCCGGCCTGGTAACTCTGTATCTCGGCTTGGAGCTCCTCTCGGTCGCCGGCGTCGAGAACCTTCTTGAAGTGACCGGTGATGTGCTGCAGGACGTTGGTCTGCTTTCCGCGGGTCGCGAGCTTCTTGAGGCCCGTCAACATTAGACGCTCATAGTCACTGGCGACCTGGTCTCGCGGGAGGGCCTTCGCGCCGGCGACAATTCTGCCGAGCGCCTGGTACGCGGGGCGGTCGTGGGCCATCAGGAGGAGCTTCTCGCGGGTGTGAAAGGCCACCAGCTGGCCGACAGTCCATTGTCCGGCGAAGAAGAGGCGCACCCGGCGGTAGGCGAAGACGCGTTCGATGAAGTTCTCGCGGAGTCTGGGATCGTTGAGCCTGCCGTCCTCTTCGACGGGCAGCGTCGGGAAGCGCTCGAGGAGCGCCGAGGTGAAGAGCCCGCGGCCGTTTTTGGCGGGGGCGCCGCCGGCCTGGGGGTAGATGCGCACGCGCTCCATGCCGCAGGTCGGTGAGCCCTTCTGGACGATGTAGCCGCAGAGCGCTTCGGCGCCGAGCTCCTCGGCCTTCTTGCGGGCGTAAGTCTTCATCTTGCGGGTGTGGTCGGTCTGGCTCTTTGGCGCCAGTAGTCGCACGGAGTCGGGGTCGGCGGCATCGGTCTTGACCAATCGCAACGTCTCGCGCGGAACGCCCAGACCGATATCGAACTCGGGGCAGACGGGCACGAAGCGCAGATAGGCGCCCAGTGTGTCGCGGACGAAGCGGCTGAGCTTGTGACCGCCGTCGAAGCGAACTTCCTGGCCGAGGATGCAGGCAGAGACGCCTACGGGGATATCGGTACGCGCCTGGTTGGGGGGCTGCTCTGGGGTCTGCGTCTGCGTCATCAGAGGGCTCCTTTTGGTGCGCGCGGACGCGCACTGGACTTGTCGCGGGCGATGGCGGATGGGCCGCCCTCGGCGCGCCTGCCAATCTGGTGCCGCTCGCCCTCGGGTCTCACCCCATCGGGGTCACCCTGTAATCCGCTTCTAAGGATGTCAAGGCGCGCCGGCGATCGCTGCCGACGCCCGCTCCATCTCATGCCAAGCGCCCCGCGTTGCTCGGAGAGTGCGACGGCTTCCAGGTGCACGCATCGACGTGTGTTCCACCGAATTCGCCAGATCAACTGGAGCGTCTGCTTCGCTATTTCGGTCGTCCAGCGCTCCCTCGCGGCCGGATAGAGCGCCGGGACGAGACGGGAGTGGGGCGCCGCGGGGTGAGAGAAACGCCGTCTGCTGGCCCGCACAGCCAGGCAGGAGTTCATGAGACATATC
>JBLHKB010000708.1:0-3236 GCA_047619315.1 Polyangiales bacterium | reverse complement strand
GAAAGCCCCACGTCGATCATATGAGATGTGGTCGCCATCGGACTCTCATCTACAGCGACGCTCTGTTCGGCTGGAGTCGACAGCAGCGCTTCGAGCACATCGTCTTCACTCTCTTCCTTGAAGTTCGGAAGCGGTGGAACGTAGGGCTCGAGTCCTGCCGGATGCGGAACCCCAAGAAACCCGTGGACGTTGGCTCCGGAAGAATCCGCATCGACGATGACCACTCGGCGGCCAATCGTTGCTAGGTAGACCGCGAGGTTGCTCGCAAGGAGCGTTTTTCCGACGCCACCCTTTGCACCCGAGATCGCCACGACTTTGGGCGCATTCCCGGTGCCGGGTCGCTCCTCGCCTTCGTCACTTGGTTCGCGAAAAAGCTCCAGTTCTACCTTCGCCATGCAGTGGGTTAGCAGTTCCTCCCGCCCGGCAAAAGGCCTCTTTCTTGAGAGGGAACTTTGCCATGTTTCCTCGCCGCCGGCGGCTCACCCTGAGGTCTTGTTTCCGTGAGGGAGCGTTGCGGATTTTCCTCGCCGCGCGGGCCGCCGGTCCTCCAAGGCTCGCTTCCCAAGGCTCAGTGACGAACGGAGGCCAAGAAGGGTTCCCAGTGGGGCACGCCCTCTCCTGCCCCCGCGATCTGGACCACAACGTTCCAGGTAGGGCGCTTTGGTTTTCGTCGGAGAGGCATATTCGCCTCTTCCGTATTCCGGTGCCCCTTTCGCTCATTGCACTTTCGGCAACAGGCCACGAGATTCTCCCACGTTGCGGGTCCGCCGCGTGATTTCGGGATGACGTGGTCCAGCGTCAACTCCTCGCGTGAATCACAGTACGCGCAGGTATTGCCATCGCGTAGAAAGACGTTCTTCCTCGACAGTCGGAGAGGGGTTCGGGGGACTCGATTATATTCGCGCAAAAGCAGCAAGCGGGGAATCCGAAGAACAGAGCTCGGTGTCGTGATGCAAGGACCGTCGGTGGCTGGCAAACTTGCCCACGCTTCGAAGTCCATCGGCTCGTAGCGAGCATCCATGGCAAACGCTCGCTCACCATACAAAAGCGAGAATGCCGTTCGTGCGCTCGTGATGCGAACAGGCTGGAAGCTCTTGTTGAGCACCAACACTCGCAAATCCAAGCCCGAAGTCTCGTTCACAGCATCAATGTAGGGCTCCGAAACACACCTTGCCAGGGTCTCACCAGTATGACGCTTGAGCGCAGCCCTCCCGCCAAGCGTCGCGCATCGAGGACGCGGAAGAAAATCGCTCTTCGATTTCTTTGGCGAGAGCCTTCTGAAAGAAGCCATCCAACGCTGCAGCGTCCGCAACAAACGCCCGCAACGGGGGCGTCTCGCAGCGCGTCAGCAACTGCTTCCACGCAGGCGTGGCGTGGCCGAAGGGGTGAGCGTTGGCGACAATGCTAAAAAGAAGCACGCCCGCCGAGAAGAGGTCAGACCGGACGTCTGCGCCGTCAGACCCAAGGAGCCTCTCTGGCCCCCACGTGCAGGGAGACCCCAACTGTACCTTGGCGCGACCGCCGGAGCGAAACAGGCATGCGACCCCAAAGTCGATGAGTGAGACACGCGGCGACACCCCCGTCGATCCTACGATCACGTTGTCCGCTTTCACGTCACGATGAACGACGCCCGACGAGTGACAGACGGAAAGCGCATCCAAGAGACCGGCCCCAATGCACGCGACGGAAAGTGAGCGCTCCTTTTCCAGGCAGCGTGCGAGAACCACGCCCGGATGGTGCTCCATCACAAAGTACGGGCGTCCCTGATGCTCTCCTTCGTCGCAGACTCTCGGCACCAAAGGTGAGCAAACGCTGCTTTGCAGAACAACCTCCGCTTCGAAGCGCGCTCGAATTTGCGGGTCTTGAGACAAGTCTTCGCGAAGAATCTTGAGCACGCGCCCATCGACGAGGAGATAGGCCTCGCCCACATTCCCTCCCGCTAGACGAGCCTGTATGCACAGCTCGTCGAGCTTTGTTCCAGGTGCCACGGAAAAGCATAGCAACAGCTTCGCCGAGAATCCGAGAGGGCTTGCATGTCCCACATGTACCGACACCTCTTCTTCCTCGCTCTGGGCGGTATCGCCTGTGTCTCGGCGCCCACCTCATTTCTGGATACTGGCCCAGACATCGTGCTCGTGAGAGATGTCGGGCCAAGTTACTTTGGCGTGGATGAGGCTCAGGCGTTCGACCTTCATGGGGATGCTTGGCCGTCGGAGGCCGTGCCCTGGTCGCCTGAATTTCGAATCACTATTCCTGGTGCGCCGGCTGACTGGCGGGGTGATGTCTGGCTCTTCGCAGGTGTGCGAATGAGCACTATCGCGGAAGACTTGGCGCGACCGCCGATTCGTGCAGCGAACCGCGCTCGTTCGGTGCCGTTGCAACCAAGTTGGCTTTCGCAGGAAGTCCGTGTGTCACCGGAAGGTCCGCTCGAACCAGGTCGATACGTTCTCGCGGTGGATGGCGATGCCCCCTTCATCGGTCCGTGGACTCAAGAATTCGTTGTTGCGGAAGACGGCGGCGCCCGACTCGAGAACACGTGGCCACCGAGCGAAGCCTCGGCGGTACCTGCAGGCGTCACGCATCTTTACGTCCGGTTTAGTGGCGATGTTCGCGGGCCTCTTCAATTGCACGGGCCAGGAGGAGGCGTGGGCTTCGAAGCGATCGACATCTCGTGTGAAGACTTCGGTTGGGCCGAAGGCGATTGCCGTCGCCTCGACCTCGATGGCCCGTTGCGACGCGGCAGTCGCTACACCTTTGATAGTCGCGCAATGACAGACTGGACGGGGCGCTCCCTCACAAGTCGCATGTCGTTTCACACCGTTGCACGTGCGAACGCTGCCCGTGTCTTCAGCCTGTGCACCGACGACGAGGACGCGCTTCCTTGGGGATGCGCCCTCCTGGACGATGAAAGCCTAACGCTTCGCGCACGATTTGATGCGCCGATACGCGCGCGTCTCGAGTCCCCATGGGCGACCGTGCGAACAGTGTCTGTCCATGGGGAATTGGCGATTGAGCTTCGGCCAATCCCTGCCGACACGGAGTTCGAGGTACAGCTTCATCTCGTCGACTTGGCGGGTGACGAACAGTTCTTTTCCGCGACGGTCTCGACCCTTCCGCCACTTCCTCGCGTTTTAATGAGCGAAGTCCGATGTGATCCCTTCGGACGCGAGCCGCAGCAGGAATACGTAGAACTCTTTAACATCACGGATGAATCCGTCGATTTGAGCGGCTGGCGG
>JBLHKB010000707.1:0-3243 GCA_047619315.1 Polyangiales bacterium | reverse complement strand
TGAGTGGCAGGCTGAGCGCCGTGGCGACTCGAAGAAGGAGCGATTGAGCGTCCGATTCCATGTCCGTCGCTTAGCATGGCGAGGCCACCTGCCCCAGCGTCGAGCCCGCGTCTGAGACAGATGTTTTCGCGATGCCAGCCAGGTGAGGAGCGTCGCTAAGATGCACATCGAGAGTGAACGCAGCGCGCCCCGCCGACTTCGCCTGCAAAACGCGCTCCCGGACGCACGGCTCAGCAAGTCTCGACAGCTCGGCGCCAGGCCGGGACGCCAGTTTCAACATTCGGCGACGGGCTGGCAGCCCTTGCACTCGCAAGTCCCCATAGGGTCGACGCGCTCCGTGGCGTTGAGCTAGCCCGGCGCCATTCTCTCTACCAAATGGTCGACGTAGGCCCGGACCCGCAAGGGCAAGTATCGTCGACGCGAATAGACCGCGAGGATCGACCACTCCAGAGCCACCGCTCCCGGTAGCACCTCGCACAGGCGGCCGTCATCAAGAGCCTCAGCCACCGTAAAGTCCGGGAGCAGAGCGAGGCCCAGGCCCGCGATCGCCAGCTCACGAATCGCGTCTGGACTGTTGGCACGCACGGGCCCGTCCACGCTCACGGTCTCGGTCTCGGTGCCGCGCTTGAAACGCCACCGCTGTTGTTCGCGGAAGTTTGTATCCACGAGGCAATCGTGCTCAGCCAGCTCGCTCGGCTTCTTCGGCGTGCCGCGACGACGTAAATAGTCGGGCGCCGCGACGGCGCGGATGGACACCGGCGCAATGCGTCGCGCGATCAAGGACGAGTCTTGGGGGACGGTGACGCGAATAGCGACGTCGATGTTCTCTTCCACAAGATCGACCATCCGATGCGTGAGGTCGAGGTCGATGGTGATCTCTGGGAAGCGTTCAATGAACTCCTTGGTCATCGCGCTCAGGTAGCGGGAGGCGAGACCTGGAGGAGCGCTGACGCGAAGCAGACCACGCGGGGCAGCCTTGTCATGTCGAAGGGACGCCTCGAGGGACGAAATCTCTCCGAGCACCTCAGCGCAACGTTTGTGGTAGGCGCGACCCGCGTCGGTCAGGCTCATCGAGCGCGTGGTACGACGAAGTAGCTCCACACCAAGATGCTCTTCGAGCGCACCGACATATTTGCTCACGACCGCTTTGGACCGCCCCCACTGACGCGCCGCGCCGGTGAAGCTGCCGGCATCAACGACGCGAACGAAGGCTTCCATGGTGAGCAGTCGGTCCACTGTCTACGAATCATAGACGATATGTCGTCACAATGCTCGATTGTCTATGATTGTACCCCGGTAGATATTGGGTGCTGGTAGGTCGCGACGGTCGCGACCTCGGAAAGCAGCAGATGGCATTTCACAGCGACATTGGGTTCACCCACTCGGTCAAGGCAGCGCAGACAGCCCGAGGATCACGGACGGGTTATGAGAAGGCGATGGCTCGCCATGACTGGGCGGACCGGGTGACCCCTGCGCTTGAGAGCTTCATCGCCGAACGCGATTCATTCTACCTCGGCACCGCGTCGACGGATGGGCAGCCCTACATTCAGCATCGAGGTGGGCCAAAAGGGTTTCTCAAAGTACTCGATGAGCAGCGCCTCGCCTTCGCAGACTACCGAGGTAATCGTCAGTACATCTCCGTGGGCAACCTGAACGAAAACGACAAGGCGTTCATCTTCCTGATGGACTACCCGAACCGTCAACGCATCAAGATCTGGGGCCGAGCCGAGTACGTCGAAGGAGACTCGGAGGTATTGACCCAGGTCGCGGATCCCGAATACGGCGCATCACTGGAGCGCGCCGTCGTGTTTCACATCGAAGCGTGGGACTCAAACTGCCCGCAGCACATCACACCGCGCTACACCGTCGAAGAAGTGACGAGCGCTCACCAACCATAGGACCTCCCGACGGAGGCTTCGCATCGTCGTCCGCAGACGCGGTTCGAGCACCCGAGAGAACAAAAATGCTGATGAGGGAAGAAGCGCGAGAGCTCAAGGAACAGAGGGACGCGCGCGTATGCAGAACGGTTTACGCGGCGACATAGTCCAACGCGGCCATCTCCTCCGCGCGACGAACGAGTACTCTCGCGCTTGGCGACATCTCCCCACAGCGATCGAAAACATATGCCCGAACTCACCACGCCGGCCCTCCCCGCTCACCTCCTCGACGAAGACGGCATCCTCTACTCGCGCGAACTCGTCGTTCGCGACGAACCCATGCCCGATCGGTTTTCCGCCTCTCCGCTCGTCGAAGGCGCGGAGGGTCTCTCGTGGCACTCCCTGGTAACTGGACTCGAAACCGACCGCGCGAGCATGCGCGAGCGTCTCGAGGCTGCGCTCCCCACGGCGGATGCTCGTCAGCGCGCACGCTTTTCCACTGCATTGAGCGCCTGCTACTCCGGCTCATTCGGGTTTCGCCGCGACGGCACCGGTCGCGCCGACTTCGACGCGTGGGTCGCCACGCTGCCGATCAAACCCGATCGAGCACGCGTCGAGATCGATGCGCCGGACAGCGCGTTCATCCCGGCGCCTGGATGCGTGTTGGTTCCGTTCACCCCCGAGACCGGACATGTACCCGTCGGACACGGCCTGCTCCTCTACCAGCTCGCGGACGTTGAGCCGAAGCTCGCCAGCGCCGAGTTCGCCGACGCGGCTCTGTTTGACGCAGACGCCGTGGATGACGACTCGCCCTCGCCTCACCCCTACACGTTGCAGGCGTGGTCTCATTCACACGCCTTCGAGGCCGCCGCTTTCGCCGTCCGCGACATCTACGACACCAAGTCCGCCATCGGCTTTCTCAACGCCGTGCTCCGGCACCTCGGGAGCGACGCTCGCTTCCGCCTCCTCGGCACCGGCGCCTCGGTCTACGGGCCCCTCGACTCGGTTCGCGACCTCGTCGCCACGCCCTAAACGACGCCCGCCGCGGCTGATGATTCGTCGCGCTCACGTGGCTGCTTTCGACCTCCAAATATGACAACACTTGGTCGGATTCGCGTTTTTCGACTGTGCGCGCGAACTTTCTCATGCTCTGCGTTGACCCCAAAGCCTTAGGGCACTAGCCACTTATGCCTTGGAAGATCAGCAAACGTACGACACCCCGAATAAACTCGAGCCCGCGAAGCTCTGGCAGATCGATGACAAGTACTACGACATGGAGCCGTATCTCACGATACATCCAGGCGGCCGACGCTTCTTGGAACAGACGCGCGGCACGGACTGTACGGCGCTCTTCAACAGCACCCAT
>JBLHKB010000706.1:0-3252 GCA_047619315.1 Polyangiales bacterium | reverse complement strand
AAAGGCCACCTCGTAGCGCAGACCGCGCCCGCTTCGGAGCGCGGAGGTGCGTCGCAATAGGGCGCGTCGCCGTAGAGGAAAACACAGGCCTTCGAGGTCGCTTTCGGGAAGCTCTTCCGCAGGCTGGTCGAAGGTGTGGACGGAAAACACGGCCATCTATCGGAATAGTGTAAATCGCGGGTGCGAGAATAAATGCCTTCGGGAGACAACGTCCTCTCGTTTGCCACCGTGTCGTTGTTTGGCGACCGAAGACGGAGCGCGTCGCTTAGGGGCTGGTTTCGCTGAAGGCGCGGTTGAGGCCGTTCGCCACCGTGCTCCAGGCCCACGGGCCGTTGATGACGATCTCGTTGTTAGGCTTCATCACCATATCGGCGGTGTTGACACGCATGCCGAGGACCGAGTTGGTTTCACCCGTTGGGTCGAAGAGCACGGTCACGCCAGGTGTGTCGATGGCGTATTGATCTCGAATGCGCTGGCAAGCCGCAGCGTCCACGGAACCGCCACCGCTGACTGCCGTCAGGACGATCCAAGTCGCCAAGTCGCCCATGGCTGAGTAGCTGATATGCGCGTTCTCAATATCTTCGCGAACGAACGTTCGGCAGTTCGGGCACCACTCGGCGAATGTGTAGACGTAGGAGACACGTCGGGCACACAAGGAGTGCAGCTGAACGGGGTTGCCGTCGCAGTCGAAGAGCGTGATGTTCGTCGCCGTTTGACCTGGGCCAGAGCCGAAGGGTCCATCGGGTGGGCAGCCGTCCGCGGTCTGCGTCATGCAGACGCCGCTGGTGCACACGTCGCTCGCGCCGCAGCTTCCACAGCTACCGCCACAACCATCGTCACCGCACACCGCGCTGCCGCAGCTTGGTGTGCATGATGGTCCTGCGTCCGTGCCTGGGCCTGCGTCCATGCCTGGACCCGCATCGAAGCCCGGCCCTGAATCGAAGCCCGGACCTGCGTCCGTTCCACCGCCTGCGTCGATGAGCTGGATCTCGTCTCCATCCGTTCGGACGAGGCGCCCGGTACAGCTGGACGGGGAAAGAAGAACGACAGCGGCGAGTAGGGCGAGTATGTGCACGGAGCCCAGATTGTATCAATTGCAACAAAACGGGTCAAATCGGCTCGCCACAAGGTGCGGACGTTTGTTAGCGTTTCGTGTGACCCGTCCTTTTCTCCTCCTTTTCGCCCTCGCCGCATGCACCAGCGAGCCCGCGGCTCCCAGCTTTCCAGAGCTCGAGACCCTCGACACGACGCCAGATCCGACCTGCAGCGATGAGTGGGTCGCGGCGGTGACCGGGCGAATCGTGGATGAGAGCGGCGCCGGGGTCGCGCTCGCGGTGCCCCAGATGTGCGTTCGCAATGGAGACGGCACGTTGAACTGTTTGGCGCCAGAGCCCGCACGGGACGACGGGTACTTTGCACGCATCATCGACGCCGAAAGCCGCTGTATGTCCGTGCTGAACTTTCGCGCGTTCCTACCCAACGGATCGTTTGGCACCACGTACTGCCAGAGTGATCTCATGGTGCAGGACGGAATCCTCTCCGTTCCCGATCCGCTCGTGCTCTACGAAGTCGCACCCGCCGCGGAGCTTCCGCCCGAGGGTGACCCGGAAGCGCCTCGAACCGTCACGCTGGCGGATGGACTTGAGATCGATGCGCGACCTGCGCCGATGTTCGGTACCTACGAGGACCTCGGCGGAACGCGCATCGACGAGACGACATGTTTCTCGGGGTCCGATCTGGACGGGCTCTACGCGCTCACGCCGGAAACTGCGACGTTCCGTTTGGGGAGCGAAGAAGTGGGCTTCCCAGTTCGCATCCCCACGACCCTCGCGGAGGGAACCACGGTGGACCTCTTCGTGCTCGGTGGACTCGATGAGTTCACCCTGCCCTCCGGACCTCGCCTGACAGAAGGCGCGTTTGAGATATTCGGAACCGGCACCGTCGTCGACGGCATGGTGGTGAGCGACCCAGGAAGCGAGCTCCCGTACATTTCCTGGTTGGGCTATCGCGCCCGCTAGCGCGTTCAACCCGTTCTCTGCGACTAGTGTTCCGACCACATGGTTTTCACTCTTTGACGTGGATGATCGTTCATGAGGTCGCTTTCGATTTCGACGAAGGACGTGCTGGCACATTCGAGTCGAAGCGGAAGCGAGATCGGGAACGAGGGCCGCGAACACCAAGTCAAAATCAGGTGGTCGGGGCGCTAGCTCCAGCGGCAGCCGTGATAGGCTTCGCGGATGAGTGATGAGGTCTGGGTCGTAGTTGAAACGCATAAGGGTGTCGGCGAGATGTTCTCGTATCGTGGGCGCACCACGGTGGCGGCTTTTGAAGCTTGGAAGGCCGGCACGCTGGGCGGAACCGTGCCTCTCGCGGACGCCTACTGGATGGAACAGCGGCCCGGCGGTCAGATCGTTCCCTACGTCGTTGGACGTCGCGGCGACTACAAAAACGCGACGGGCACGATACACGTGCTCGCGTCGACGGTCATGGTGATGATGGAGCTCGACGGGCCCGACGCCGGAGTGACGGACGACGATTCGAGCGCGACTGTGCTCTCCCTCGCGGGCGGCACAGGACGTCGCGCCAGCGGACCCCGCGCGGTTCGGAACGCCCCACCTGAGCCACCGACCTCCCTGGAGGCCGTCCGCTCCCTGGAGACCGCTCCGAGGGCCGACGAAGCCGACGAAGCCGACGAAGCCCAGGACGACGAAGCCCAGGACGACGAAGCCGACGAGGCCGACGAGGCCAAGGACAACGAAGAGGAGTAACTCCTCTCGTCCCTGCGAACGCCATCGTTTGTAGAGTAGACCGGGGTGAGGTATGTACGCGGCTATGAAGCGTCTGAATTCTCACCCCGTTCTTTGGCTTCTTTTCGCGGCCCTTTTTGCGCTAACGCTCTCCCCGACTTCACCGTCCGAAGGGCAGAGACGACCTTCGCGGGCGCCTGTTCCCGATGACGTCCCCCCGCGTCCCGAGAACAACACGGCGTGCAACTACCAAGAGCCGATCCCGTACTTGATTCGAGAGAACTTTCTGCCGCGTTGGACACAGCCGCCGGAAGAGCAGCAGCGTCGCCAAGTTCTTCAGGCGCAGGCGGTGGCGTTCCGGACGGAACACTACGGTCACTTTGAGGGCTTCGGCAGCGCGTCGATGAACGAAAACGCGCCCACGCACTACGCCGAACGCGCGGAGTTCATGGGGCTGAACGTGCGACTTAACGCACAGATCACGCCGACCTTGGCCTGCATCGAA
>JBLHKB010000705.1:0-3255 GCA_047619315.1 Polyangiales bacterium | reverse complement strand
CGCTAGCGGGATTCCGATGACTGTGACGATCAGCAAAGCCACCGAACCGATGGCTAGCGCGGAGATCATGAATCCGCGAACAAGGGCGAGTACCGGCGAACGGACGAGGTTTGCGCGGACGCCATGAAATCGTTCACGGAAGAAACGCTTCCCGCCTAGCGCCAGGACGAACACCATCACGAAGCTGATAAGACTCCCACCAAGCCAGGAGAAAGGGGTGAGACCGAGGAGTAGGAAGGTGGACATGGCTTTTCTTTCGGTGTTGGAGGAGGGGCCGCCCGCGGCGGCGAAGAGACTCTGCAAAGTCCCCAAAAGAGAAACGCCTCTGATCGTCCCTACGGGGGATGCCGCCGCCCTATTTCAAACGTCGACGGTTTTTCATGGCATTCCTGCGTTTTGAGCCGCTTTTTCGTGATTTTGCAGGCTCCTTCTCGTGGCGAGACCTCCCGAACTCGCTATGCTCCGCGCCGATGACGAAGAAGAAAAAGCCTAAGAAGCAAGCGGCGAAGCCCGTGTCCGGCTCCACGGGAGACTCCGGCGAGTCCAAGGAGTCCACGGCGAGTGCTTCGTCCGGCGCCAAGAGCGGAGAAGGGCGTGCCTATGTCTGCGTTCATTGCTCCCATGAGTTTCGCTTCGAAGGCGACGCTGGCCCAACGCGTTGTCCCACGTGCATGCGCAAGGGCGGCATCGAAGCGGCCGAGGCCATCGCTGCGGGTCGTCCGTCGTGGATGATCCCCGCCGTCGTTGTGGCGTGTGTTCTCGGAGCCGCCGGCGTCTACGCGGCGACTTCGAGTGACGCCCGCGGAGATGGCGCGGGAGACATTCCCCTCGCACCTCTTTCGCCGAGCGACCTCGCCGCTCATCTGCGTGAAGGCGGAGCCGATCCCGAGCTCGCCGAGGTCATGCAACCTGGCGAGGCGGCGGAGGCTCTCGCGGAGCATGCGACGGGAAGCACCCCATCCGCGAAGCTCGAATCGCTCACTGAGTATATTCAAGGGCGGCGCGATGAGGACGCCTACGCACTGCTAAGTCTCGACATGCCCCGCGAGATGAGTCCCCACGATGCAGAGTGGGCCGCCTCGGCGCTCGCTTCGAGCGAGGAGACGGCGCTCTATCCATTGGAGGTCGCGATGGCGGCCGTCGTCGCGCTTCGTGAAGCCGATGTGCCCGCGATGGTGGCGGAGCTTTGGTTTCTTGAAGACACACGCCGTCCTCCCGACCCGTCGGGACAGATGGGCTACTTCGGCGTGGCTCTGTTGGATGAATCCGGGGACGCCACCTTCACCGATGTGTACGCCGGCGAGACCGTCAACTCGGATTCCGCGCGCGTGCTCAGTGACGTTCAGGCCGTGGCTGCGTACCTAAGCCTTCGTGGTCTCCAGCGCCTCGTGCATGAAAATGACAGCGTTCGAGCCATGGGGGATGTTCAGCGCGCTCTCCGCCTCGACGACCGTTCTCCTTATATTCGAACCGCACGCGGCACGATTCTGACCCAGAGCGGCGGCATCGAAGAGGGCGTTCGTGAACTCGAAGCGGCGGCGAACCTCCGCCGCGACGCGCCGCGCTCAAACAACCTCGGTGGGCTCTTCATCGCGCTTGAGCGTTACGACGATGCGGACCAAGCGATCACCTCTGCCCTTGAAGAGCAGCCGGACTTCGCCTTTGCCCACGCAAACCTCGCTGTGATTCACCTGTCTCGCGGTGAAAGCAGCGACGCTCTTCGGCAGCTTGAGCTTGCCGAGCGGCTCGAACCGACTCTGCACGTTTTGCCTCTCTTGATGGCCCAGTATTATCTCTCCGAGCATGACTCCGGCGCCTCAGAGCGCTGGGTTCAGCGCGCCATTGAGCGTCAGCCACGGAGCGTTCAGACCCACCTGGCGGCGGCGCAGATCTACGGATCGCTAGGCATGTCGGACAAGATGCGGCGCGAAGTTCAGGCCACGCTCGAGCTGGTTCCCGCGGAACGTCGGGATCTTTTCCGACAAGAGATCCGAGCGCGCCTCGGCGCCTCCGCTCTTGAGGAGCCTGAGGACCTCGGCGACTTCGGTGGCGGTGGAATCGGCGATGAGGGCGACGATGATTTGGGTGATTTGGGGGACCTCGGTGACCTCGGCGACCTCGACCTCGGAGGTGGCGGTCTCATGGGCGGCGGCGACTCCGGTGGACCCTCACTTCTCGACGGTGACCTCGGCGGCGGCGGTGGCGACTTGAATCTGGGCGGCGGCGGCGGCGGCGACCTCCAGCTGCGCGATCCAAGCGGTGGCGACTTCCAGCTTCGGCTTGGTCAGTGAGCTCTCTCGGTCTACCTCCCCTGACGCCGGGGCCCTCCCTCGAAGCCGAGGAGAAAGCGATGAAGGGCGGCCGCAGCTTCGTCGTGTTCGCAGCGCTGGGAGCGGTGGTTCTGCTCGCGGGTTTGGCCTTTGCGTTTCTCTCCGGCGATGAGAACGAAGCCTATGTCACGTTGGGTCGCAACGTGACGGGCGCGAAGAGCCAGCTCTTCGACGGGTTCTGGATGTGTGCGTTTCACCGTCAAGAAGACCCAAGCAACAACGAAGAGCTCGCCGATCTCTGGGACACGCAGGCGGAAATGGGCGGACCTCGTTTCGCCACTCAGCTCAACCGCGAGTGTATCTCGAAGCTCACGGACCTTCAGGAACGTCTTGAAGCGCTGATTCCGCCGGATGATATGCGACGAGACGTGAACGCTCTCATCTCCGCCACGCGAGCGCTTCGCGGCGCCGTCAGCGACTTCGTGGCGTTTCTAGAAACGCAGACATCCTACGAGCGCCAAGACCACGCCGATCGAGTGCGTCCCGTCGCGCGCGGCTGGTACGAATTTCGTGCGGCCTACGGCCTGCTGAACGATCACCTACGCACGCGCATCGAGTAGGCCGAGTTAGCGGCAGAGCGCCCGCGGCGCCTCGGACCGATCTGGAACGAGGGAGAGCGGCAGCCGCAAAGTCACCTCACCGCTCGAGGCCGGGAAGCGCAGCGCGCGAACATGATCGAGGACGCAGGTGCGCACGCCGCTGTCTTCGATCTCGTCACTCGTCGCGCAGGCCCGCTCCACTGCCCCGCTGGCGCCGACGATGATCTCAAGTCCGAGTCGACCGCCAGAGGCGCTCTCGGGTCCGGCGTTCGTGAGGCATGCCGAGGCACTCGAGAGTCCCGACAAGGCTTCGCGCGCAGCGTTCGCGTCCATATCGCCTGCCTGACCTGGGATGCGTGGCTCCATGGCGGAGCACATTCCGGTGT
>JBLHKB010000704.1:0-3260 GCA_047619315.1 Polyangiales bacterium | reverse complement strand
GCGACGCTCTTGGCGCTAGGCTGCCTTTTCGTGCCCACTCAAGTGGCGCTGACGCTCGGCCAAAACACGGCGCTGACCCTTGCGCTCACCTGCGCTGCGTTCTTCTCTCTGCGACGCAAGAGAGACTTCGCGGCTGGGCTCTTCGTCGGCCTTCTCGTGCTGAAACCGCAGCTGGGTCTCGGCTTCGCGCTCATCTTCCTCGGCGGGCGAAGGTGGAAAGCCGTCGGCGGTGCAGCGCTGAGTGCATCGTTCTTCGCCGCGATGTCCTATGCCGCCTTCCCGCAAGCCTGGTCGCTCTTTCTCCACTCCATCGCAGACTCATCCGACTACGTACGTGGTCTCTCGGGGTCCTTTCCCGTTCACCTCTCGACGAGCGTGCCCGCCGCACTGGATCTCTTACTGCAACCCCTGGGAAGTCGCCTGCCAGTGATCCTGGGTGGCGCGTTCTTCATCGCCGTCGTCGCCCTTGTCCTGCGGCGGTTTCTACGCCTCCCTTGGAATCCCGGCAGCGGATCCTGGGACATGAGCGTCGCCGCCACTCTCGGACTTTGCTGGATGAGCAGTCCACACCTGCTTCTCTACGACGTCACGCTCTTTCTCCTGCCCGCCGCCATCGCCGCTGCGCATCTAAGCAAGCCTGGACGCCCTTTTGGTGGCCGAGCCTTCTCCGCGACGACTTTTGTCGCCGTTTTTGCGGCCTCCTTTTGGATCCAGCTGGTCCTTGGTCGCATGCATATTTGGCAAACGGCGAGGGGGCTGCCAGGCGTCCTTCCGCAGCTTGTGACCATCGCTCTCGTCGCTTGGTTGTGGCAGCTGTGGAGAGCCGTCGATCTTGATGCCGGGCCGCAGCCAAATGCTACGGCGCTCTGATCCGTTGAGTGTATCCGCCTCAGCAAAGCCGCCGCCGAAGGTCCTCCATCAAATCGCACCAATCATCAACGATACCGGGTTCGAACGCTTCAAGTTCAAGCCAACCATCCCGCAAGGCTGACTCTTTGATGATGCTCGCCACGACACTGGACGCAAGTTCGGTGTCTGCGTGTTGGGGCTCCCATTCTTGCTCGGCGATCCAATCGAGGAGCCCCGTAGGCATATCCGGCGTTGCTCGACGCCGAGCCGCGTCGATCACCGTCACGCGGGCCAAAGCGTAGAAGCACTCCTCGAGGCTTGCTCGTCGAGAGTCGAACGCTTTCAACGAGTCCAACATCTCCTCGAGTCCGTACACGATCAGAGTCGGAACGAACAACCCCAAATGACGCGACTCGAACGGCCAAACGCCATGTGCGCGAATACTCGTCATGACTGAGAATTTCATGCCGTTTGAAGAATGTTCGCTCTCTACTCCTCGAGGAGTGCAGCGCTGATGGTCTTGCCCGACACGATCTCTTCGTCGAGAACGCTTTGATCGATTCCCAGTGCACGGCCCATCGTCTTGGCCATCGAACCAAAACCGGTCTCAAAGGACACGTCGCCGTCCGCATCCACCGCTCCCGTAGCCGAGTCGAAGGCGGCTGCGCCAAAGTCGTCGCCCTCGGGGATGACGCCGCCGATCACTGAAGATCGAACGGCGTCGCCAATGATGAACGCTGTGTGATGATTGCCGTTGTGGTCCCGACCACTGAGCCCGCCATTCATGAGCGTTCGCCCAAACACGCTCAGGTTCGCGACAACGACTTCGTTTCGAAGCGCACCTTCGTTCTTCATGGTCTCGATGTTGGCCATCAGATCCGTCAGATGACCGAGGCCCGAAATCGTCTCGCGCGTTTCCCGAGCGAGTCCCTGGTCGCTGTGGTTGTCGCCACCAAAGGGGATTCGAATCGTCAGCACGGGGGAAACGTTCATCGCCGCCACTACGGGAGCCGCGATGACCTGGGATGCAGCATCATTTCGCCGTACGGACTCCAGACGGTCGAGCAGATCGAGGGAGATAGTCCTCGCCTCGGTTCTGCTCTGAGCGAAGCGGTCGAGCATCCGCCGATGATTTTCGGTCCCGTGCTCTCGGAAGAGCGAGTGCAGCTCGTCGATCCGTCGGTCGCGAATTTCCTGGAGCTCGCCTAGAGGCCCTTCGGGGTCCCCGAGAATCTGCTTGAGTGCCACGGGCTGTACTGCAGAGAGGGTCCGGCCTTCGAAAGAAAGTAGCTCCGTGCCGCCGGTGGCGCCGAGGCTGATCGGTTCAACCTGTGTTGTTTCCAGCAGAGGAGAGAGCGCTTTGGCAAACATCGACACCAACATCTCGCCGTTTCGCAGGTTGCCGGTCAAACGCATGACCTTCGGCTGGCTAGGATGTGTGTTGGCGTACGTCGCGTGGTGAATGAACGACATCCGGTTTCGAATCGACTCGGGCAACTCCGACCAAGGACGAGCCGCGCGAACCATTTGGTCACCGAGTAGAAAGTCGACGGGGGCCATCGCCTCATCCGGCGGATGGACGATGGCGGGGTTGTCGTATGTTCCCGGCGCGTTTGTGTTGATCGGGTCTCCACGTTCCGATGTGGTCAGAATCAACAGACGCGGTCGGTCCGCGTCTTGCGCGTGCGCGTGGTTCAGCGGGTCGAGGAGTACGCTTCGAGGGATTCCAGTGGCCAGCGCGGCAAGGCCAACTCCACCGACGCCGAGGAGTGAACGCAGCGCCGCACGGCGCGATAGGGGCGAGCGGGTCATAGGCCGACTCCGATGAGACTGGGTGAAAGACAGGCCAGGGTGAAAGTGCTCTGAAGCGCCAAAGCGTCCGTCACGTCCTCCGTGAGCTTGGCTTCGTCCAGATGCGCGCGAAGAATGGCGCGGGCGGCGTCGTGCCGCGGGTCCCCTGGCGGTAAGCCCATCAGCTGTTCCGTGAGAAATGTGAGGGACGCTTCTTCGTCGGTGGGCGAGAGCAGGGAGTGCGCTCCAACCATCTCGGCAGCTGTATTCGCGCAGATACGCTCGTAGGTTGCGCGCACGAAGAGGTTGATGTCCGACACCGTGAGCGGGTCCTGCCCACCTCGGCTGAAAGTGTCATTGGGCAACGTGGACACGAGGGGAGCATTGGCCTCCCGAAGCGAGGTCCTGTCGGCATCGAGAAGGAGGCGTCGTCCGCAGACATCACTCACGCCGAGGCGGTTGGAGAGGGCGGAGCAAAAGTGACGCGTGCGAGAGATGCTCGCATTGTCACCCGTGCTTCCGTCGATGCATTCGGCGTTGGTGACAAGCGACGACGAGAAGAGTGTCCGCACTAGGGTTTTGAAGTCGTAGTCACTCTCCACGAATGCTCGAACGACGCC
>JBLHKB010000703.1:0-3262 GCA_047619315.1 Polyangiales bacterium | reverse complement strand
TGACTGCGCCCGAAGGCGCAGTCACGACTCGAGTCTGGCCCCCCGCGCTCGACGACCACGAGAACGTCGTCGTCACGCCGTTCTCGGTCCGGCTTAGCACCCGTCCAAAGCCGTCGTGCACAGAAAAGCTATCGACATACGCACTCGACGCCGGGTCGTGTAGGCGTTGCCCGAGGACGGCGCCGCTCGCGTCGTCGATGGAGTATTCGGCTTCGTGCCCAACAGCGTTGAACATTCGTTCAAGATGAAGCCCGGCGGAATCGTAGAGATACGTGCTGCTACGCTGCTCTCCGTTTTCGTCGGCTAGAACTACGGTCTCGATATTGCCAAAGCCCGCCGAATCGAAGCCGTAGGTGACGGTAACGTGCTCAAACTTTCCACCGTTGGGTTGAATCTCCACCTTCTCTGTCCGGCCAAGGGCATCGAAGACAGTGAAAGTCTCACGGGTCCGACTGCCAAAAGCACCGGCGCTGATGCTCCGCTCCTCTTTGGCTAGCCCTATAAACCAGTCGCTTGCACGGTTCTCCAGAACCACTTCTAGCGTTGCAGTCTCGCCGCCTAGAAGATCGGTGTCTTCACGAAACTTCAGAGTCCCGAACTCGTCGTAAGAGCGCGCGATGGAACGTCTGTACTCAGTCTGTCCATCCAGCTGGTGTGTGGAGGTCTCGCTTGCAACTAGAATTCGGAGCGCTTGTGCCGCCTGATGGTCTTGCTGAACGGTGTATGTAACATCTGCGGTTTCCACTCGGCCATCAGCGTTTCTGACGGTCCGGCTAGGCCGGCCAGCATAGGGCGTCGCGCCACGTCTGTTGACCAAGTCGATGACCGTGAAGTCTGTCTCGACAGTCTCCACCGGTCGAGGATTGGTGGCATCCCGGTCGCGAACCTCGCGCTCCCCAAAGCCGAGAAATCCGCCACGAAACGCGTCGCGTCGACCGTCTCGATAGTCGTAGGCGGCCGTCCGTGTCATGGCACTCCCGAGAATGATGGTCTCCCGCGTGAACGAGCCGACAACGTGCCGGGCCCCGTCACAAGCCTGTGGCCACTGGGTGCCGCAGCCTTCACTGTCCACTCGAACATACGTGGCGCTGGGGCGACTCGCACCGTCATCAATTGCGATAAGAAGGTCAGCTTGTTCAGCGTCGACTTCACGAAACTGGAGTTCGCCATCTTTGAGCTGTGTGTACTCGATGTCACCGTTTCCGTTGAAGTCGAGAAGTCGAATGTGGCTAAAGTGAATCGCGCTTGTACCCGGCGGATGGTTCGAATCGCCGGGGTCCGCCATTTCGTGCAGCTCGAAGGTTGTTCCAAGGGAGAGGTGTAGGACCACGCGTGGCGGGCCAGAGATACTCCCAAATGTCACCAAGACGTCGTCTCGGCCGTCGAGGTTGAAGTCCGCGACCCGCATGTTCGACGTGGGGGCGTTGTTCCAATAGCCCGTCTCCGTCGTTGGCTGGTATTCAGCGCCAAAGCCGCGGCCCGTACTGAGGCGGACAAAGAGGCCAGCAGGGTCCGTTCGAAGCGCGTCTTGAAGGCCGTCTCCGTTGATGTCGAGAAACGTGTAGGGAAGCGGATCCGTCGTCCCTGCGACGGTGACTGGTAAGTACACAGGAGGCAAAAGGGAAGGGTCTGTTCCCACGGCGAGAACAGAAGCGAGGCCGTCCGTTGGCGTTGCCGGAGCCGGGCCACCGAACGTAGCAGAGTATGGCACGCTCATCACTTCGCTTTGTCCATCGCCATCCACATCGACGAGGAATCGGTTGGCGTACATGGGGTCGCTACCGACACTCGAAACCGTGAGTGGCACGTATGCGCCCCCATCGTACAAGTCCCAATCGAACGCACCGAAGCGATGGTCCGTTCCTGTCGCATCGTAATTTGGAATACAGGTGCCCAAGAGGTCGGACGCGCCATCGCCGTTCAAATCGCCCGCGATGGGAGCCACCCGCCGGAGAGTAGGATCACTCCCACAGCCGAAAATGTCGGTTTGCTCAAGGTCGCCGGCGTAGCGACGAGGGAGCTGGCCGGCAATCGTCACCCAAGAAGCGTCGATGACGCTGTAAAGGTCCCAGTGCATCATGCCCGCGGTGTCTGGCTGTGTGATGAGCACTTCGTCGGTCCCGTCGTGGTCGAAGTCGACAACCTGGAACCAGTTTTGATACGGAACACCAAGGCCGCTAAAGCCCTGCACCCCCATGTCCATAGGGGCTTCGAAGGAGCGCGGAGCTTGCTCCTCGTGGTGCGGCCAGGGCCCGGGGGCGGACCACGAAAGTGGCGGGGTGCAGTTGTCCCGGTCCCACATCCCCTGATGCGCGCACTCTTCGGTTCCTTCTTTGGAAAGGCGCACGAAGAGCCGAGGCTTGTAGGGGTCGGCGGGGTCAACGTTAGTGTACACGATATCGTCGAACCCATCTCCGTTCACATCGCCCACCTCCAAGGTCTGCTCCCAGCCTGAGTAGGGGTGGTCCCAGTGACCAGGCATGTCGACGGTTTCGACGAGGTGATCTGCCACCGAAGTGTCGGACCAGGTGAATTCCGTTGGCGGACGGCAGACCGAGAACCGGTCACACTCGGTGAGATCAAGAAGACGATCTCTGCCTCCCGAACCAATCCCATACTTGAAGATGTATCGGCGGACGAGGTTGCCTTGAGCGACCACCCGAATGGCCTCAACTCGATTTTCGAGACGCTCGTACGTGCCTGCGACGAAGCGATGCTCGTTCGCCGCGCGAGACTCATAGTCGAACTCGATACTGCGGGTAGCTGAGTGTCCCGGCGACTCCGTGTAGTAAATACTCACAAGACGATGCTCGAACGCGAAGTCGCTGGCGTCGTCTTGTGCGTATTTGAACTTGATGGCGTTTCCGTTTACATCGACGACTTCCTCGACACGCCATGCGTAGTCCACCCTCGCTTCACCTGTGATGGCACCGGTGGGGTCGCGGTCGCCGCGGTAGGGTCGAACCGTCGCGTTATCACCGCCGCCGAAGAGCAATCGTGTGCCGTCTCGCCGAGTGAGTTCAAAGGCGTGTTGGCCATCATTGCTAACGCGTATGCGTTCGTAGGAACGATTCGCCACTCGGTATTCTGCGTTGGGCTGCCAGTAGTCGACACCGTCAACAGCGACGAGCCGTTGCCCATCGAGGCAGAGCCGATCCGTGTTATCGAACTGGACTGCCGTCGTGGTCCCCTCAAGGTCGTATGTTTGGCCGCAGCGCGCGATGGTGGCTCCCGCGCCCACCAGGCCGAAACCAGCACCAAA
>JBLHKB010000702.1:0-3266 GCA_047619315.1 Polyangiales bacterium | reverse complement strand
AACCGTTCGCTCTCGGAGCGCGTGGAGGCCTTTGAGGCAAACCTTCGGGTCGAGCGTAAACGGATGCGACAGGTCGATCCTCGGGTGCTCACGGGGACCAGCCTCGCGCGCACCATCAACGACGTGGCCCGGCTCCTCGACGAGAGCGGCGCCATCATGTTGACCGCTTACGGAAACCTCTTGGGCTCCGTCGTGCTGTTGAACGCTGCTCTTCGGATCTTCACGCGTGACGATGCCCCGCGTCTTGGGCGTGAACTCCTGACGGGGCTCTCGGACCTCGATAGTGCAGCGCCAGGCATCGCTCTGTGGCACATCGCGGCTCTCGCCGCGGACGAACCCGCTGCCGCCGCCGTCATTCGTTCAGGGGAAGATGGGCTCTCACTCTCGTCGCTGCCCTATGGAGCCACGCGGCGCGCCCTGACCACGTTTCTCGAAGCGTATGGCCACAGAGGCCCGCGGGAAGCAGAGCTTCGCGAACCGCGGTGGCGCGAAGACCCCGCGGTTCTCTTCGCCACGTTGCGACTTCACCTCACCCACAGCGGTGCCACCCCCGTCGAGCGTGAGCGAAAAATGCGCGTTCGTAGAGAGGCGGCGGAGCAAGAGCTTCGTGGTCGGACGCCGGTGTTGGTGCTTCCGATGCTACGCAAGCTTCTGTCCCTCGCGCGACGCTTTATGCGCATGCGTGAGCGTCTTCGTGGATACGTCACGGAGGTCCTCGGCGAGTATCGACGGATCGCCCTTGATGCGTCTCGGCGCATCCACGTTCGTGAACCCGATGCCGGCGAAGACGCCGCATTCTTCCTGACGGAGTCTGAGCTTCGCGATGTTCTTAGCTCCGATCTTAGCGTGGCCACGCGTGTCCGACAGAGGCGACGTCAGTATGAACGCGATCGAGAACTCCCCGACCCGCCACACACCTTCGTCGGCTACCCACCACCCACGCATACGGCAACGCAGGACGAAAGCTCCGACACACTTATCGGTCTCCCGGCCAGCCCAGGATGCGTACGTGGACTTGCTCGCGTGATCACCAACAACTCCGAGCTACGAGACGTGGACGTCGGCGAAATCCTCGTTACCCCGTGTGCAGATGTTGGACTCGCGCCGCTCTTCTTGACTGCCGCCGGTGTCGTGACGGATCTCGGGGGTCCACTTTCCCATGCCTCGATCGTGCTGCGCGAGTACGGAGTTCCCGCGGTCGTGAACGCTGCGGGGGCGACAAAGAGAATCAAAAGCGGGGATCTGATCGAAATCGATGGAGAACTGGGCCAAGTACGCATTCTCTCATGAAACCCAGCTCCAAGATTCACATCGTCCACCAAGACCATCATCTGCTGGTGGTGAGCAAGCCTCCTGGCCTTGCTACGACGGCGCCGGGAAATGGCGATTGCCTGACCAAGCGTCTCAATGAAGGAAGGCGAGTCCGTGCGGGTCAGCGCGCTATCCACGCCAGCTCTCGACTGGACTCTCCCGTCAGTGGTCTGGTGACCTACGCCCAAACGGACAAGGCCATCGCGGCGCTCAAAGAAGCCCGCGACGTGGGTCGCTATCGGCGACGCTATCTCGCCCTGAGTCTCTCGAGCCTCGAATCGAGCGAAGGCTCTTGGACTTGGCCCATTGGCATGAACTCGAAGGACGTGCGTTTGCGCCAGGTCGCCGTGCCGGGACGGAGCGAGCGGATTCAAGAAGCCAAGACCGACTACAGCAGCTCTGCTCACTCGGGCGTCACCTTGCTGGTTCTTGAACCACACACTGGAAGGACACACCAGCTGCGCGTCCATGCAGAGGCCGCGGGTTGTCCGCTGCTCGGTGATGTTTCGTATGGGGGGAACAAGCGCGTCACCCTCACCAACGGTCGTGTTCTCAGCGCGCGACGCGTCATGCTTCATTGTGCTCTTCTCAACATCCCAGACGTTGCTAACGACGGCGAGCTGGCTCTTCGACTTCCTCCCCCTGAAGACTTCGTCTCGCTCTTCACCTCCCTGGGTGGCACAGCCGCTGCCTTGGAAGACGCGCTCAAGCCGTTTGACTGAGCTTTGAGCGAGACTTGAGTGGCTAGGGAACTCGGGGCGCCTTGAGAAACGCTTCGATCTCTGCGGATAGAATCCGATCGAGATCCGTATCCAAGTTTTCCGGGCCTGAGCAGAACCTGTCGATGTTCCGGTGATAGACAAAGAGACGCCGTAGCGTGTCGTTCCCATCACGCAGCGGAACCTCATCCATCATGGCCGGTGCACGTGGGTCCAGACCTTCCGCGACCATTTCCACGCCAGGAAACGCTTCAACGATAATCAGTGTGTCCTCAAGCTCTGCCAGGAGCGCTGGCGGGAGCTGCGGGATTCGGTTTTGGAGACGACGCTCGAACTGAGACGTCGTCTCGCCCCACGGCACCGTCGGCGCTTTGATGTCACGCTCTCTGCACTCTAAAAACGCAAATGCAGCGCCGCGGAAGTCCCCCAGCGACTCGCGTGAGAGCGCGACGTAGTAGTGGATCTCCGAGTCGTCGACACCACTGGCGAGCGCTCCTTCGAGCAAAACGGACGCCCTTTTGTAGTCCCCCGCATGATGCGCAGCGCGTCCAATCAAGAACTCAATGTGCGGCTCGAATGGTCCTTCGGGCATCTGCTCCAGCAAACGAGCGGCGTCTTCCCGCCGGTTGAGCGAGAAGAGTGCGTCCATCATCAGAAGCAGCGAATCGGCCACGCCTTCTTTGTCGGCCGCTTGCTCGAGGGCAGCTTCCAGACGCTCGAGGGCGAGCTCCGCCCGCCCGACCTGAATGAGGACATCCCCAGAGCTGAGGAGCGCATCAAAGAAGAGACCGTCCACCTCGAGCGCTGCCTCGAAGTGCGCAAGGGCCTCCACTGGCTGACCCATCGCAGCTTTGATGTTCCCAAGGAGGTGGTTTGCCTCCATCGATCCGGCATCAACATCCAGCGCCGCTTCGGCGGAAGCGAGCGCCGCCGAGAGGTCACCTTCGAGATATAGCTCCCAGGCCTGTTCAAGCCCTGCGAAATGGTCCGAGTCGTTTCTCATGGGGCGGGCCAGGCTACGATGGTCAAGCCTGCGGTCAAGCCCTCGCAACGCGCGGGCCGAAGAACTAGGGACAGACGGGAAAAGCAGGCTATTGTACCAGCGTGCGGATGCCCCTAGCAGCGCTCCTTCTGACCGCCTGCGCGGTCCCCGTCAGCTCAGGCACGCCGGTCTCCACCAGTGCGAGCAACGCCGGCTGGCTTCGATATGGTGTATCGCTCCCCGAGTATGGAGCG
>JBLHKB010000701.1:0-3266 GCA_047619315.1 Polyangiales bacterium | reverse complement strand
GTGTAGTTGCGTGCGTTCTCCGCCGAGCGCAGCATCTTCACCAATCCTCGGTAGGTGTTCTGGCCCTTGGCGGCCGAAATGCCCTTAGAGATGATGCTGCTGGTGGTGTCGGCTCCGATGTGGATCATCTTGGTGCCGGTGTCGGCCTGCTGATGCTTCGACGTCAGCGCCACGGAGTAGAACTCGCCCACCGAACGATCGCCCTGCAGGATGACGCTGGGGTACTTCCAGGTGATGGCGGAACCGGTCTCGACCTGGGTCCAGGAGATCTTCGAGTTCGCTCCGGCGCACTTGCCGCGCTTGGTGACGAAGTTGTAGATACCGCCCTTGCCGTCCTTGTCGCCCGGGTACCAGTTCTGAACGGTGGAGTACTTGATCTGCGCGCTCTCGAGCGCAACCAACTCGACCACCGCGGCATGGAGCTGGTTCTTGTCTCGCATAGGGGCGGTGCAGCCTTCCAGGTAGCTCACATACGCCTCGTCCTCGGCGATGATGAGCGTGCGCTCGAACTGGCCGGTATCGGCCTGGTTGATGCGGAAGTAAGTGGAAAGCTCCATCGGGCAGCGCACCCCCTTGGGGATGAAGCAGAACGAGCCGTCGCTGAAAACGGCGGAGTTGAGCGTCGTGAAATAGTTGTCCGTGTAGGGGACGACTGAGCCGAGGTATTTCTTGATGAGGTCAGGGTGGTCCTGAACAGCCTCCGAAAACGAGCAGAAGATGACGCCGACTTCGGCGAGCTTGTTCTTGAATGTCGTGCCTACCGAGACCGAATCCACGATGGCGTCCACGGCGATGCCGCTCAGCCGCTCCTGCTCGGCGAGCGAGATGCCGAGCTTGTTGAACATTGCCACGACTTCCGGATCAACTTCGTCAAGACTCTTGGGACCATCCGTCTTCGGCTTGGGCGCGGCGTAGTAAATGATGTCCTGGTAGTCGATGGGGTCGTAGTGGGCGTTCTGCCAGTTGGGCTCCTCGAGCGTGAGCCAGTGGCGGTAGGCCTGAAGCCGCCAGTCGAGCAGCCACTGGGGCTCGTTCTTTTTCGAGGAAATGAGGCGGATGACGTCCTCGTTCAGCCCGCGCGGCGCCACCTCCGTCTCGAGCTCGGTGACGAACCCGTACTGGTACTCGCGGCTGGTGAGCTCGCGGAGCTCGCTCTGGACGGCATTCATTGCACGGTCTCCTGGTTCTGGTTCTGGTTCTGGCAGCCAGATGCCTTCGACACGACCGAGCGGAGCGTGCGAAGCATCGCCTTGCCATCGGAGGATGGGACTTCGTAGCGCGGCACGGACGAATCCTCGGAAAGCGACCATGCGTCGATACCGCCGGTCATCATTCGCACGTTGCTGAAGCCGTGGCCGGCAAAGTACGAAGCCGCGTCTAGGCTCCGCTGCCCGAAGTGGCAGTAAAAAACAATGAGGGTGTCTTTAGGCCAGCGCATCATCTCCTGCGCCAGGTCCTGCGTGTTGAGCGTCGCGCCCTGGATTCGAGCCAACTCCCACTCTTTCGAAGTGCGCACGTCTATCACACGCACCGGGGTGTTGCTTTCCAGAGCCGCCGCGACATCCCCAGGGCTCATCTGGAGTTGCTGGTCAACCTGCTCGGCCTGCTCGATGAAGGCGATCACCTTGTCGAGGTCGTTGATCTTGCGGCTGTTCGCCACCTTCTCAAGGATGTCCTCGGGCTCATATCCGCAGCCGTTACATCCGCCGATGTGGTAGCGGCTAAACAGCGCGCGCTGCGCACTTGGATAGGCCTCAAGGATCTCTTGCATCGTGCTGTGTTTGGTAATTTTCGCGGTGGCTTGCATCGCTCGTTCCTCGTATCGGCCTTCATTTAGTGTCGTTTCGCTATTATTCGTTTGTCAAAATAGTTTGTCAACGCTATTATCTGCGCAGAGCATCGAGGAGTTGAAAATGGACGGTCGCGTCATCGCGGAACTGGTCTTGCACTTGGGGCGCATAGCGTCCCGCGAGGCGCTGGTGGAGGGGCTGACGCCGGCCCAGTGGGCAGTGCTCAGATACCTCGCGCGGGCCAATCGCTTCTCGCGAACCCCGTCCGCCTTCGCCGCGTTCCATGGCACGACCCGGGGCACGGCGTCACAGACGATCAAAAGCCTTGAAACCCAAGGCTATCTGACGCGCACGCGCTCAGAGGCCGACGGGCGGAGCGCCCGGCTCGATCTGCTCGACAAAGCCAGGGCCATTCTTGCCCACGACCCCCTGGAAGCTCTGGTCCGCGCCGCTGACGGGCTCCCCCCCAGCGCCCGCGGTCATTTCGCCAATGGCCTGCAGCGCATGCTTGGCCAAGTGGCAAGGGAGAGAGACAAACCTCCCTTCGGCACTTGCGCGTCGTGTGAGTATCTGGAAGGCGACGGCGGCTGCCAGGAGGGACGGGCGCCCTATGCGTGCGGGTTCGTGAGCGAGCCGCTGCTTGTGAAGGAACTCGACGATCTCTGCATCAACTTCGTTCCGGGCAAGCCCATGACGGTGACGGGCTCTGTTACCGGTGGCGCACCGCAATGAGCTGTGTTCCAGGATCCGCGATCTCCATCGCAAATGGCGAGATCACCATCGATGCCGAGTTACTCGCGGCCAAGCTCGGGCTCTCGGCGGCTTTACTCAAGGCGGAAATGCGCAAGGGCATTGTCTCCGGCGTCGCCGAGACCGGCATCAACGAGGACGTCGGATGCACAGGTCTTACTTTCAGGTATCACTGGCGAGCCTGGACCGTGGTGGTCGATCCCGACGAAAATTTGGTCGAGAGCATCACCCCCCCCGCCAAAGCTTTGCCGGAGAACGCCGACCGCTTCAGTCCGAGCGATTTCCTCAGGACCAGTTCATGACCGCCACAGCTTGGGATTGCGCCGCGACGACGACTGTTGAGGACAACGGGCCTGAAACGCTCGCCCGCCGGCTTCGCGCGCATCTTCAAGTGCTCGCCACACAGCGCTCACCCATCACCTATCACCTATCACGATGCGTCCAAAGGGTTGCGGCTCTCACCGCCGAACACCATTCATCAAGTTACGCAGGCGTTGGAGCAAATTACGGCCGAGGACGCGGCGGCCCATCGCCCCTTCTTCGCGGCCATGGTAATCAGCAAGTGGCACGGCGGCTTGCCCGCACCGAGTTTTTTCGATTGCGCGACGCGGCTCGGACGCTTCGCCGGCGACGCAACGGGGACCGGCGCCCGGGTATTTCATACGGCGAAGTTCAGCGCAGCGGTCGCCTTGTGGGCGCCACCGGGCGAATCACGGAACGGCGAAT
>JBLHKB010000700.1:0-3281 GCA_047619315.1 Polyangiales bacterium | reverse complement strand
ACGACGCTCGGATCGAACGCGGGGCCGGGAACTTCGGGTTGAAACGGAGGGTTTCCAACTTCTGAGCCGGTACAGCCAAGGATGCAGAGAACGAACGCTGTGAGTCTCACGACACATCTCCTTTGATGGGTGCGCTTAGGGGGAAGAGCTGCATGCTCACTTGGCAAATACGTTCGCCGTCTGTCCGCGCTCCGTACTCCGCCAGTAGCTCGCGGCGAAACGCTGCCATCTTCACTTTGATCTCGCCGATGGCGCTGTCGGGAACCGCAAGCGTGACAGACGAGAGGTCTCGTTCAGCGGCGGGAAACTCGTCGATGCATTCCGAAGCACGTTCGAGCATCGAGCGGTGGTACTTGATGACGTGGACCCAGTGCGTCTGGGCACCCGTCGTCACAGTCGCATCCGTTTGCACAAGGCGGCCATCGACGCGTTGAAGGAGCCCGAGGTCTTCGAGGGTCTTCAGCGCCTTCTTTGCTTGTCGCGCGGTGATGGCAGGACGCATGGCTTGGGCGATCCAGGCGGGGTCTTCGCGAAAGCCCTCGCACGCTACCAGCTCTCGAATCGCCGGCATGTACTACTCTCGGCAGAACTCCGCCTGCCGCGTGTCGACCTTGTGAATGGCGACGAAGCGGCGGAACTTCGCGAGCTCCTCGTAGGCCACCTGTCGTTCATCACTGTGTGCGGCGTTGTTGAATCGAACGAGTGACACAAAGTAGCGAGACTCGTTCGGTGAGAGCTGAAAGAGCTCCGCGTAACGCAGGGCCATGGGCGCCGTCAGCCGCCGCTCTCCGTCCACGATACGCTTGAGGTGACCGGGGGTCTTTACGCCGACACGCCTCGCTACATAGCGATAGGAGAACGCCGTGGAGCGGGTCTTCTCCACCTCAAAGCGATCGCGGAGGAACTCGCGATAGTCGAGGTAGTGAAACACATCTTTGGTGAGCTCAGCCACGGCCCCACCGTCGCTGTGGGATGGGGTCCCGTCAACTCAGTGAGACGAATAAGTGTTCCCTTTGAGGGAACGCTTGAGTCGGAAATTTGGTATTTATAAGTGGTTTGTTGCTGAAGTTGACGGCGGTGTCGCTGTTATGTTGTGAAGTGAGGGAACAGCGGCCTCCTCCTCCTTGGGACGACAGGACGATTCCGCCGCCGGAGTCGTATTCGCCGAGTGCGGAGTAGCAGCAGACGTTGTGCGTGCATTGAATCGGGTTGCCGTAGTCAGCGCTTCCGTGAAGTCGGAGTTGAGCCAAGAGCCGGTCGCGGAGCCACAAGGTCTGCTGGCCGCACGCTCGCGTGCCTTGCTCTCGAGTCCAGGTTGGGTGCGGCGGATCTGCTCCAAGGTCGCCCCCGGACTTCGCGAAGAGGATGCCCTCCCGTGGGAGCAGCCAAGGCGCCCGTCTCCGTTCACCCAGGCGTGGATCGCCGCCACGATGGCCTGGCTCTGTTCGGGTGCCGTCTCTTCGATGAGTGCTGCGGGGATCGCGGCGAGGTCACACTCGCCTACGCGGACTTGTATCTCTTCGGGTTCGGCGGGCTCGAGGGCAGCGACGAAGGGATGGAGAGTGAGCATGGGACTGCCGACACCACAGCCTGGGCGAGCTGTCGTCTCGGGCTGACGTGAGGTCCCCGCTTAGATACATCTCTGGTCAGCGCCACTCCAGGAACATGCGCCGTCCTGGCATTGCTTGAGGACGCGCGCGATCTTCTGGCGAGTGGTCCGGAGTCGTTTGATCTCGGAGTCGATGCGAGCGAGCACCTCTTCAAAGCGCACCTGCTGGTTGCTGCAAGTCGCGGTGCCCTCATCGACCATCGCCAACACGCCGGCCACGTCGTCCAGACTGAAACCGATCACTTGGAGCTGCTTGATGAAACGAATGCGCTCGACGGTGCTCTCGCCGAATACACGGTAGCCCGAGGCTCGCCTCTTCGGCGGAGGGATGAGTCCGCGTCGTTCGTAGTAGCGGACCGAGTCCACGCTCACGCTCGCGAGTCGTGCCACCGCGCCAATTTTGAGGTCACCATCCATGGGAGCGAACCCTACCTTGACTCTGGACCTTGGTCCAGGGTCTAGGGTTTAGGCCTACGGAGGCCACGAGGCCAACCACCAAAGGAGCGTCCATGGACAAGAATGACGACGGGACATCACACACAGGTAGGAAACGCATCACGCGTGCTGGAACGTTTGCAGCCACGGGTGGATTCTTGGCCTGCGCCATCGCTTGCAGCGCGCCCTTGCTTCTCTCCGTGAGCGGCAGCGCCCTCGTCGCATCCGGCATGGCGACGGGCTTCTTCGCTCGAATGGAGGCGATCGGGCTGACCATTGTTGGAGTCGGTGTGCTTACGTTGGTCGTCGGCTGGGTGCTCCGTCTCAGGGCCGGCTCATCGCCAGCGGCCGAAGAAAAGGCGAGCACAAGCGGATGCGGCTGCGCTGCCAAGGCGGAGACAGCACCCTCATCAAACGAGCGGACATTCGCCGTCGGCGACGCCACGCAAGGAGCGAGCGTCGCGTGCACTCTCGACGGGCAAGGGAGCCGCTCTCGAGCGCTCGCGTTCAAGAGAGTGTTTGAACGTGCGTACCTTCGTAGCGAGCGAGTCGGTCAGAGTGTCCGTTGGCGCTTTGGTGATGCCCCGGGCCTTTTTGAGGAACTGACGGCGCTCGCAGCACAAGAACATGTGTGCTGCTCGTTCTTCGAGTTCGACATTCGCGCTGTCGGCGCGGAGGTGTGGTGGGAAACGCGAAGTTCGGCACAAGCTCAGCCGGTTCTCGAAGAGTTCTTCGCGTTGCCGCAAACGCTGCAGACAAGTGAAGGCGAAGAACTCGCCCCTGATCAAGCGACGTCGCGAAAACTTTCGCGCCTCGTCGTGGATTAACACTGGGAAGTCAGGCGCTGAAAGGTTGGTACCCACCACCCCTCCATCACCCAAAAGACTTCCCAGATGAAAAAGCTCATACGACGATTTCTCCAGCGAGGACAGCGCCAAGCGGAGTCTCGACGAAAAAGAGCGCGTCGACGGTACGACCGGACGAGCTTCGCTCTTCGGGTCGATACGCGATCTCAGAGCGCGTCGAGGCCACATCGTATGGCGGCATCCCGCTTGTCGTTCGGGTGGCGGAGTGTTCGGGACTGAAACGCGCCATCAACGAACAAGTCGAAGGCGGATAGGACATTCCAACGACCAATTCTGCTGACTCTCCTCTTTCGACACTCATGAGGCCTGTTGTGGAACCCTCGCCAAACCTCAGATTCCTCCCCAAGAACTTCCGGCCGGCCCAAAAGTGG
>JBLHKB010000699.1:0-3283 GCA_047619315.1 Polyangiales bacterium | reverse complement strand
CCTCAAGCTCGTCCTGGCAGATCTTTACGAACTGCTCGACCGGTCCGATCTTGATCTTGCGCCCACCGACCTCTGCGGTGTGCTGAATGGTGTCTCCGATGGCCTTGTCTTTGACGCGCTGGAGGAAGCGCTTCGTGACAGAGAACTCTACATCCGCTTCAAGCAGAGAGAGGCGAACGTCCCGAAGGGCAGGCTCGATATTATCGGCCGTGATCTCGGAAACGCCAGCAAGGCGATTTTTGGCGGCTCTAAAGCCTTTAGAAAGGGTCTCAAACATGGTGGTCCGGGGTAGGCCCACGTAGCATGAGGGCGCCAGGCCGCCAAGCCTGAGCGCCGAGAGTGTGGTTTAGGCGATTAATTGGGCAAGAATACCTTGCTCCAGAGAGTCCTCGCCGAAGCTGGTGTACGGCCCGCCGTCGTCGCCGGTGATGCCGTTGGCGCTAATGAGCGTGTTGAGGAACATATTGTGCGGCTTGTCGCCCACGTTTACGTATTCACCTTGTTTTAGGTATCCACCGCCGCTGCCAGCGACGACCCAAGGCATATTGTCCAGTGAATGAGGCGGGCCCTTGGAGAGGTCGTTCATCCATACAGCCACGCAGTCGTGGAGTAGAGTGTCTCCGCTCGGGCCCATATAGGTGGAGACTCTGTCCAAGAAGTGCTTGAACATTTGGGCATGAATTCGGTCGATCTGGTGGTGGAGGCGATCGGCGTTCGGAATGGGCGGACCGTTGCTCCCGTCGTCATCGATGCGATGGGAGATCCGGTGGTAGGTGTTCTGCTGGATACCGTCGACGTAGTAGCGGGTGCTGTCGTTGCCGGCGCCCATTTGGAGCACCGCCGAACGGTTCTGGTCACAGGCGAAGGTAAGCGCCGTTAGATCCATCATCATGCGCATGATGTTGACGCGCTCGTCGTTCGCGTTGAGGTTGCTTCGGATGCCCTCCATCGCCGCGACTTCGTCCGCCGGAAGCTCACATGACATTCGAACTTCGACATCCCGGATGAACTCAAAGTGGCTCTGCAGCCGCTGTCGGTCCGCTGCGCCAAGTTGAGGCGAGCCAAGTAGCTCAGACATTTCCGCGCGGATGAGGTCGTTAACGCTTCGTCGACGAGCACCGATCTGGTCCGCGAATTCACCACCGCCATCGCCGAAGAGTCCGGCGTACACGGCGGCTGGATTGTTTTGCACGGGGCGAAGCTGATCAGGACCGCTGTAAGACGGATTGCCCGAGACGTAGTTACCTTCCACGGGCCCGGCGGCCAAGTTGAGGGGCTCCACGCCTTCCGCGTTGCAGTACCGTCCGATCAACCAATCGACGGATTCGCCGCCCGCGCGTGCGTGCCTGTCGCCGACAAGCCACTGGCGTGCCGTCAGAACCTGCGCGAGGCCACGGGCGTGTCCACACGAACCGCCACTGAAGGGCATCGTGGTGCCGGCAACGATCAGCAGTTGGTCGGCGTAGTCCGCAAGTTCACTCACCGCTCGGTCCCCATCACGGGTCATCAGGATGTCGCGCGTCAGAGGTCCCGTTTCCGAGGGCCAGAACCGGTCTGGTTCGCTGCCGCTGGCTTGCTGCACCCCGTTGCCTTGCTTGAAGAACATGGAAAACGTTGGAGTGTCGGTGGCCGCTTTGGCCAACCCCGGCGTCTCAAAAGCTACGCTTTCGAGGAAGGGCAGGGCGACGCTGGCCCCGGCGATGCCAGCAAGAAAGCGCCGTCGTCGAAGCTTCTTCATGGGCTCTCCTCCATCTCTGTCGTCGCCAACTCTTCGCCATGGCGAAGGCGGAACGTGCGGCTCGTCACCATCTGAAGAAGCATGTCGCGAATCGACATGTTCTCCATGGAACCTTGGGTCATGCGGTAGAGCAGTGGTGAGTCGCCGCCGAAGGTGGAGCGACCAAATACGTATTCGAGAAGGTGTGTCGTGTAGCAAGCGTGGGAGTCCACGTTCCCCGCGACGGCTTCGCTAAGTTCGACGCCGCTCGACACGGTGGCCGCCGTGCCATCCGCGAAGGTAAACGTGGTCGTTGTGTCGACGGGGATACCGTTGTCGAGTTCACGTTCTTCGCCGATGGCGTCAAAACCTTCCAGCGCGAACCCCGGCGGGTTGATCATCTGAAGGTGGCAGTTTTGGCAAACCCCAACGTGAGTAACGCTCTCGACGCGCTCGCGGTTGGTGTCTCCCTCGAGCATGAGTTCGTCCAGATCGATGTCGGGAGCCGGGGGGACGTTTCGACACAGGACGTTGATGTTGACGAAGAGTCCTCGGTGGATTGGGTCCGGGTCTCGCTGAGAGGATTGATAGGTCAGAAAGCCCAGCCGGGTGAGTAAGCCCACACGATTCTCGCCGAGTTCGACTTCTCGGAAGTCGTCGCCGGTGATCCCCTCAAGGCCGTAGATCCGGGCCAGGTCTTCGTTGACCCAGGCCTTCTTGCTCATCAGGAAGTCACGGAAGTTTCCGTTGTTCTCCACGACGTCAGCGAGCAGAGCCCGTGTTTCGCGGAGCATGTCCTCTCCCAAACCCGGCCGCCAATTGGGGAATACGACGTCTTCTTTCACGATGTCCGACCAGGATTTCATGTTGAAGTGTTCATCGTGGAAGCCCTGAAACATGTCGATGGCGCGTGGGTCATCAAACATGCGCGTCGCTTGCTCGACGAGCTGCGCTTCGTCGAAGCCTCCGGCTGCCGCCGCGAAGAGCGTATCGTCGGGCATAGAGCCCCAAATCAAATAGCTGAGGCGTGACGCGAGCTCATATGCATCTACTTCAATAAGTTCGTCTTCGCCTGAAGCAGGTCGCTCCGAGAGCTCGACGCGGTACACGAAGTAAGGAGACTGAAGCATCGCCTCGAGAACCAATCGAACCCCGGCGACATTTCGGTCCAACGTGGGGAAGTGGGTCTCTCCTTCCTCATACAGCTCGGCGAGTCGACTGACTTGGTTGCTCGTGAGCGGCCTCCGGTAGGCGCGTAAGCCGAACTCCGCGATGAACGCATCGCGCGTCGCGGCGTCGCTGGGCGCGGCGGGTAGCCAATCGTTGATGGCGTCGTCCGCTGTCATTTGTTCGGCGACTTCTTCCACTGCCCGCTGGTAGTCGCGCCAGAGTCCAGCCGTCATAAAGAGCCGTCGATGCGAGGTGGTGAAGTCACCATTCGAGGCGATGTCGAGGTCGAAATCTCTGGATGCCTCGCTGGGGGTATCTTGGTGAAAGAGATCACGAACGGTGCTTGACCACTGGGGGTGCGTGAGTCGCGGAACACGGGAAGAAACCGTGGGCTGC
>JBLHKB010000698.1:0-3287 GCA_047619315.1 Polyangiales bacterium | reverse complement strand
GCACGGAACACAGTATGAAACGTCTCGCACTTCTTTTACTCCCAGCACTCGCAGTCCTCTCGGCGCCCGCCAATGCATCAGCGCAGTCTCTTGACGGAACGTTTCGTCTGGGCGTGGATCTGAGCTTCTTTCAGTTCCAACGGCAGACGATAGAGAACGGTGGGGGCTCGGACCTCGAGACGGACACCTCCGTTTTCTCCCTGCTCTCCCAGGAGCTGGGGCTCGTCGCAGGCGTGAACCTCTCGGAGCGCTTCTTCTTGGGCGGACGCCTTGTTTTGGCGCGCACGAATCTGCACGTGGATCCGGACAGCAGAGTCGGGCTCACATGGGAAATCGGCCCCGTCGTGGAGTACCGTTTTCTCGACAGCGGAATTTTTCGACCCTTCGGAAACGTGGGTCTCTTCTTCGGAGGCGACTCCGTGAAGGTTGGAGACGCCAAAGACAACGCAAACTTCCTGGGCTTCCGCTTCGGCGTGGGCGGCAACATCTTTATCGCGGACAGCTTCTCTATCGATCCCCGCCTCGAGTTTGACTATCGATTTCAGATCGGCGCCGACGATGGCGCAGGTCAATCCCGATGGAATGTCGGACTCATCGTCGCGCTCACCGGTTGGATTGGCGGAAGCCCGAGCGCTGGGAGTAACAATACGGGCTTCCGAGCCGGAAGCGGCGAGAGCCAGTCCGTCACCGAGGTCACGGAGGTCATCGATTTGGGCAGCGACGTTCTGCTCACGCTGGTGGGAACACCCGGTATGGATTCCATGGACATCCGACTTCAGCGGCGCGGATCAAACGCCGTTCTCGCGCAGTGTTCAGAGCTCGCATGGCAGGTCGACGGAGCGGCTGCCCGCATGCCTGTGGCCTACGCCAGCGAAGACCTTTCGGGCGGAGTCGCGGAGACACTCTCAAACCGAACGGCCTCCAACAACGCCACGCTCCTTGGTAACGCTCGGGTCGTGACGCTCACCGTGTGTGGAGCATCGTTCACGATGACGCCGGCTCAGCTCGCGCAGCTCGGTGATTTTTCACGCCGGCTGAATGCGACCAACTACGCGCCGCAGCAGCAGCAGGACGCCTGGCCGCCTCGCGCCTACTAGAGCTCGCTCGGTGGCGGACCGCCCGGCGCAAAAGCAACCGTGCGTAGATATTGGATGTGCTCTAGTCTCCACCACTATGGATGAACAGGGACAAAAGAGCGGGTCGGTCATGGCGCTGATGGGGTGCGGCGCGCTGCTGATGTGTGGGCTGTGTCTCGTCACCGGAATGGGCGCCTACATGTTCTTCTCGCCCTATAAGTCACCGGCGGGTCCCGTGGTCATCGCGCCGGCGACACCGGTGACACCTCAGCCCTTCCCGCAGCAGCCTCCAGTGCCGCAGCCTTTTCAACCGCCTCAGCCACAACAACCCATGCTCCCGCCTCCTCCGCAGCCGGCACAGCCGGACCTTCGTGTGCGTGCCACCGTGACCCATGTGACCGTCGGAGGTCCCGTGGCGAACGGAGCTCTCTGCGATTTTCAGGTGGAGTTGCCAGATGCGGCATCTGCGATGTGCCGTGCGCAGGTGTACTGCAATAGCCGCCTGCTCTACGGCGGTTCGACCGCGGGCTACTTTCCTTGCACGCCGGGGCCCGGCACCCATGTGACAGGCCAAGACGAAAGTACGACGGCGAGCGATGGAGACTCTTCCTTCTCGATCTCGAGCCACGCATCCATCATCACCGTCCGCGATGACGCATCGGGGACCAACGGTGCCTTCACTCTGACCGCGCGCATCGATTCCGTTCAGTAGTCGCGAATGGCCCGCCGGCGAAACCTCAAATCGATCTCGACGCCCATCATCATGGGCGCGGTCAGTGTTCCCCTGAGCGTGGCCTTGCTCGTGGGTTGGACATTGATCATCGCGCGCAATCTCGCGCGTGTGGATGACGCGACCCTCGACACGTGGTTGCTCATCGCAGGCGCGCTCTCGTTCTTTGTCATCGTGACGGTCCTTGTCCTGCTCAGCTTTTATCTGGCGCGAGAGATTCTAGAGGTTCGGCGCCAGGACAGCTTCATCGATTCCGTCACGCATGAGCTTCGCTCACCCCTCGCATCGATTCGACTTGGATTGGAGACGCTGGGCCGAAAAGAACTCCCCGTTGAGAAAGGCGAGACGCTTCGCGAGATGATGCTCGCCGACGTGGAGCGCCTCTCGGCGTTCATCGACGAACTGCTGCACGCCTCACGCCTCTCATCTTTGGGTGAAACAAGCCTCAACATTGGTGAGGTCGAGCTCGCGCCCGCCATTCGCGAGATCTGCGACGTGGCCATGAAGCGTTGGCGCATCGCGCCCGAAGTGTTCACCATCGACATCGAAGCGTCCCTGGTGCTCACGACGGATGCACCCGCGCTCGCCGTGGTGATGCGCAATCTCGTCGACAACGCCATCAAGTATGGAGGCGAAAAACCGACGGTGGCCATCCGCGCGGCGCGTTCGGACAATGGACTCGTCACCATCGAAGTTCAGGATCAAGGTATTGGCCTTGAAGCTCAGCATCTCAAACGTGTGTTTCATCGCTTCTTTCGCGTCACAAGCACGGATGTTCGTGAACGCCACGGCACCGGGCTCGGCCTCTTCGTCGTTGGCGCGCTCATGCGCAGCCTCGGTGGGCGAGCTTCTGCGCAGTCACCGGGCCTCGGAAAGGGCACCACCATCCGGCTGGAACTGCCCGCGGAATCGGACATGGTCTCTTCATGAAGCCTCGCTTATTGGTCGTTGAGGATGAGGCGCATCTCGCGGCGGGGCTCAAGCTGAACCTTGAGCTTGAGGGGTACGAAGTCGACGTTGCTCGAAACGCACGCGAAGCGGATGAGCTGCTCTTGGAAGCAGAGCTCTATGACGCCCTCGTGCTCGACGTGATGCTCCCCGACGTCAACGGCTTCGATCTCTGCGCTCGCCTTCGTCGATCGGGCAATTTTGTCCCGGTCATTATGCTTACCGCGCGGAACGCTCCCGAAGACCGTGTCCGCGGCCTCGAGGCAGGGGCTGACGACTACATGGTGAAGCCCTTCTCGTTGAATGAACTCCTGGCGCGGGTCCGCTCCATGCTTCGACGTCGCGAATGGGAGCAGCAGACGACGCCCAAAGAGAGTGAAACGACGACCACGCTTCGCTTTGGTCGCGCGAGCGTGGATTTCAACACTCACGAAGTTCGAATCAACGACGAGGAGTGCAAGCTGACGCAGCTTGAGCTCGACCTCTTGCACTACTTTGCCAATAACCCCCACCGCGTTCTCAGTCGCACAGAG
>JBLHKB010000697.1:0-3302 GCA_047619315.1 Polyangiales bacterium | reverse complement strand
GGCCGTTGAGTGTTGCCGCTCAAGCCAGCTGATGCGCATCGCAGCGTGACCGATGATGGGCATCAAGCCCGTGCGTGACGCGCAAAGCGAAAGACCATCGTGCCGCTGAGCGAGTTCCGTCAGAGCGACGATGGCCATCGAGTCTCTATGCGTCCTAGCGCTCTTCGAGCACGTCGCTGATGACAGTCCGGTCGACGACGCGGACCTTGCGTCGGGCTGCGCGTTTGAGCGCGTTCGTCGCGATGCGGTCGAGGTCGCGGAGTCGACCTCCGCTCGCTTCGTGAAGGACGGAGATCGCGTCGACGGAGAAAGGGCTTTTGTCGGCGCCGGCTTGGATGGTTCGATAGGCGAGGTATTCGCCGGTGTCGTCGAGGGCAGCAGCTCCGAGGTGAAGGCGTGTGTGGATCCTGCTTTGGAGCGAGCGATTCTGTCGAAGCGCGAGGCGGTCACCGAGTTCTGGCAGACCGACGAGGACGATGGAGAGAAGCGCGCGTGAGTCCCAGCCGTAGTTGGCAAGGATGTGCAGATGGTTGAGGACGTCTTGGTGCAGTAGATGCGCCTCATCAATGAGGAAAACAGGATGCACGCGCTCGCCTTCAAGCTCGTGGATATGATGACTGATCGCGTAGAAGACTGAGGCCGCCGTGGCTTTCGGATTGAGGCCAAGGGCGAGGCAGATTTGCCGGTAGAAGTCGCGCCGTCCGAGCGTCGCGTTGTGGCAGTATGTGAGCTTGAAGCCAGCTTCAGGGAGTCGCTGGCGGAGCGAGCGGAGCACACAAGTCTTGCCGACGCCGGGCTCGCCGGTGAGCAAGACGTGGCCGCGTTCGTGGCACGCTTCGACGAGAGAATCGATGCGCTCTTGGCGCTGCGCGGGGACCCACAGGTCTGCGTCGCCAAGTTCTTTTGAAAACGGCGGAGCTTCGAAGCCAAAGTGAGAGAGCCATTGAGGGCGGCTCATGACGCACCTCGATTCTTACCCACGAAGCGCTCAAGCATGGCCGTGGCCGGGTCGAAAGGGACGGCGTCGATGCCGCGCTTGGGCTTCGGGATGCGTTTCTTCACACGTTTACCATTGGCGATGGGCGCGACGACGCGGAGCGGCAAGCGCTGGTCTTCGTGCTCGACCCACGGAAGCTCGCTGGGCTGCGCGAGGGACCGGGCGACGGTCACGCTTCGTCCGGCGAGGTAGCCTTGGTCAATCTCAAAGTCCGTGCCGGCGATGGACAGCGTGCAGTCACGGCGCAGACGACGACGGGCGCGCACGACCAGCGCTTCGCGCAAGAGTGTTTCGTCGACGGGCGCCGTACGTTCGCCGAAAGAATCTTGCGGCGTGCTACCGAGCAGACCTGCATGCGGCGTCACCAGGTACTGCGTGGACAGCCACGCGAGCAGGCGCACTTGGACGTCGTGCACCGAGCTGAGGCCGGCGCAGTGGTCGAGGCACTGCTCGCGCATCGTGCGCCAGAAGCGCTCCATCTTGCCGCGCGCTTGCGGGTCGTAAGGACGTGCGTGGACCAGACCGATGCCAAGGCGCGAGCATGCGGTCTGCAGTGCGGCGCCGGAGTACGTCGCGCCGTTGTCGAGGTAGAGCACCTCCGGCGCGCCATGACTTCGCAGCGACTTGAGCATGAGTGCGAGCATCTCGCTTTCGCGCTCGTGCGTACTTGCTTGGATGGCGACGATGTAACGGCTGTAGTCGTCGAGTATCGCGTGGATGCGCAGCGGGACGGAGCGGCCGTCGACTCGCAGGGCGGGTCCGTGACAGACGTCCGCGTGCCACAGCTGCTGCGGCGCCGACGCCTGCCAGCGCCGTCGGACTTCGGCGTCGACTTGTTTGAGTGTACGACGGTCGAGGCCTTCCTGCGTGTACAGCCTGCGCAAGGTCGCCGTCGAAATGCAGCCTCGTTCGAGGCGACCGTCCGCAAGTAGCGTGTTCAAAATGACGGTGGCGGCGATGCCGGGATTCTCTCGACGGATCTGAAGAAGAAGTTTCCGCTCGCCGGACGAAAGCGCGTGGGCGTAGCCGCGGTCGCTTCGGGCACGTGGCGTAAGGCCGGCGAGTCCGTTGCGCCGAAACGCGTAGTACCAGCGCTGCAGCGTCGGCACGGAGTACGTGCGATGCGTCTCGCTGCCGGGCGGTTTGACGGGCGTCTGTGCGAGCTCACGGATGGCGGCGGCGAGGTCGCCGTGCAGTCGCTCGTCGCGACACAAAAGCGGGCCGATGACCTGCGCGCGGAAGATCGCGATGGCCTCCGCGTGGTGCTTTGCAGTGAGGATGTCGTCCATATCGTTTCGTCCTTGGAGCGCGAAAGTGCGCCGGGACGAAACGATGCGGAGGTGCGCGGGCGAGGGACACGGTCAGGTCGGGTGGGGGAAGTTTGAGGCTGCGAGCAAGGGAGATCGGCATCACACAAAGTGAAGTCCGGCGAGAGCATCAGTGAGCACATCGCCGGTCGGAGTAGGCGCGCGGGCGGAGAGCTGCATGACGATGGAGAGCGCGCAGCTGAGGGGCAGTGCGGTCGCGTCGGCATACAGTCCTGGCCACAGGCGAGGACCCGCGCGCGCCCAGCGCTGAAGACAGCGCCAGCCGTGAAAGCGCTCGCCGCCGGAACTTGCCCATGGACTCACCGCGTGGCGGACGGCACTCGACGAGCACCCCTCGGCCCAGAGCGCGAGCGCCGTCACAATGGCAAACGCCGTGTAGTGAAGGCGCGGCAGCAAGCCACGAGGAAAGACCGAAGTAGCGACCCCACATCGGCGACAGAGATAGCGACGCACCGCCACCTCGGTCTCTTTTGGCGAGCCTCCGGGCCGCAGCGGACCGCCGACGAGGCGATAGCGCACGCCGTGACCGTGGAGCATCACGTGGCCGTCCATCGTCCGACCGGGGACGCCGCAGCTCGGACACCGCGCGGGCCGAACCGCAGCGCAGTGCGGCGGCTCGTTTGTCCAAGACTTGACGTCCGACTCGAGGTCGGCGATGTATGGGGGGCTTCGCTCTACAGGGCTCGAAGCACGACGAGGGAGCCGCGGTCCAATGCATGCTCCTCGTCACCTATTCCGTCAGTCGACCCCACGTCGATGCCTCGCTCCTCAGAGCTGGCTATCGCATCTTTGCCGTGCGCCGAAGAAACTGGAGGTCGATGTGGATCAACGGCTTGGATGCTTGGACCGCATCACGCGGCGTGCGTGAGATCCGGGGTCTCAGGATCAACTGACGTGAGCGCTAACACCAGTCGCGCGGATAGCGCACGGCGCCGGCGGCGACGGGGTTCGCGAGGGTGTAAGCAATCTTGTCCGCG
>JBLHKB010000696.1:0-3305 GCA_047619315.1 Polyangiales bacterium | reverse complement strand
CGGCGAGGGTTTGGGCGTGCTCGGCGGAGATGGGCTGGAGCCCTTCGAGCACAGGAAGTTCTAGATACACATTCCCGCGTGTCGGAAGCCAGTCGTGTGTTGTACCGGTGGCATCCAACAGGTCTGGGAGCGACGCGAGTTTGCGCAAACCGTCGGCGAGGCTGCGGGCTTCATTTGCGCCGAGCTGGACAGGACCCGCTGCGTTCGGCTCGGCGATGGTCGTAAAGGGCCGGGCCCATGCGAGGAGTTCGCCATCTGGGGACCTGTAGGCACGCACGTAACCGTCTCGTACTTCGACGGCGTGCGCACTGGCGAGCCTGGACTCGAGGTGCTTAGTGTCTTGTCCAAAGTGCAGGCCGAGGACGTCGATGGCGGCGCGCCAAAATTCGTCGCCTGGGTTGGCGGACCAGAGGTTGTCTGCGATGGTGTCGATGTCGAGATAGTCATCGAGGATGCGCTCGTAGCCCGGATGCAGCGCCGGCTTGAGGGCTTCGTAGATCTTGTAGAAGTGGCGGATGCGGTCGCGTCCGATGTCGAGCTTGTGCTCGCCGGGTTGAAGGCGAAGGTCTTTGCCAGGCGCGTCTGGGTTCCAGCCGAGCTCACGGGCGCGGAGGATGGCGCGGCGTGCGACGTCTGGCGTGATGGCGACTTGTTTGGCGCCGGCGACCTGCTCGTTGCCGTAGTCGAAGACGCAGAGGAGCTTGGGTGAGCTTGGGACGTTGCGCTCGACGAAGAGGTCGATGGAGCCGTTCTGTCCGGTGGCGACCCAGAAGTACTCTTGGTCGTCCACGACGATTCGGCGGGCCTTCTTCTTGCTGAGCACGCTGCAGCAAAGCACAGCGGGTCTCCATGCGCACTCAGGGCCCAGACCATGTGCAGGCGCGCTCAGATGCCTCGGCAGTGCCCTTCGGTTTCGGCGTCCGTCGAGTACACGTAGCTGAGGTCTGATGGCGTGATGTAGTCGTAGACGTTGAGTATGACGCGCACTTGGATCGGGTGACCCGTACCCCCGTCGAGGAAATGCCCCGTGGTGATCCCAAGGAACATCGGCGCGCCGACCTCGTAGTCGTCGTCTGGACCGTTGGCGAATGCGCCCGGGGCAAAGAAGGAACTCAGAGCCGGCGCAGGGCCCAGGACGCTCGCGATGTATTCTTCGTTGTTCGTCGTTCCAAGGTCGTCGGGCCTGTACTCCAGCTCGATCTCCTGCGCGATCCAACCGCCGCTGAGGGCATCCAGGCTGTGAAAGGGGCGCGTGAAGGCGTCGTCCCCGGAACCACGAGGAGTTCGCTCCGGCGCGAGCGCCATGTGCCGGACCTCGTCGGTGTCATCGCCGTCTGCCCCCCAGCGCCACTCCACGCTAAGTCCCACACGGTCGTCCGGCGCGCCGTAGTTCTCGGGGCTACCGACCCCCGTTCCTGAGCGAACCAGCATGAGAGACCAGCCGCCGTTCGGCGTACCGGAGCCGCCGGCGACAATCCGCGCTTCGATGCGAGCGCGAACGCGAACGGCGCCGAAGCCAAGCCGTGGGAGTGGGATCCAATAGGCGCCTGCTTCATCGCCGGACAGCCCCGGGGTCAGCTCGACGTAGTGGAGCTGGCCTGGGTACATTGGGTTGCCGACCAGAATCGGCGGCAGACATTGGGCGCTCCCCGCAAGGGACTCCGGCACGCACGCGTCGTGATGCGTGTTTGAAACATCCCGCGCTAGCGGAGCATCATCGAGGAAGTCACCGTCGCCATCGTCGTCGCAGTAGTTGCAGACTTCGCTTCGCACGCATGGAGTGTATTCGCAGAGGGATGTGCACACGTGAATCCCATCGCTCCCGCAGGAGGTGGGGCAGGCGGCGCTTGTTCCTGCGGCACACTCGAACTCTTCGTCCGAGACGCCGTCGAGATCATCGTCGCAGCCGTTGCAGACCTCCGGCGCGACGCACGGGCCGTAACCCAGGCAGTCCTCTCGGCAGCTCTGACTGCCGAGGGCGCCGCAGCTGGTGGTGCAGAGCCGCTCAAGGCCCGAGGAGCACACGACGACGCCGTCAACGACATCGTCGATGAGCCCATCACAGTCATCGTCCACGCCGTTGCAGGTTTCGCTCGCGCCAGGGTTGATGTCCCTCGTGCCGTCGCTGCAATCTCCGCCACACACACGCGCGCCGGCTTGCACATTGCAGCACATCGACGACACGAAGCCGTCCTCATCGAGGTCTGTGTCGCCAAGCGTGGTCGGGTCGCAGTCTTCGTCGTGGGCGACGGCGTCGCACACCTCGATGCCTCCGGGATAGCGCTCCGGGTCCGTATCATCGCAGTCGTCGCCGAGCGGTAGCCCATCCTCGCCGCGGCATAGCGCTTCGCCGTGACCATCCCCGTCGATGTCTTGGGCGAGGTGGCGGCACTGAAGCGACTCCTCATCACAGATGTCTTGGGTGCAGGCGATGCCGTCGTCGCAATCGACGGGCACGCCGGCGACGCAGAAACCCACGTTGCATGACTCCCGCCCGTTGCACGCGCGGCCGTCGTCGCAGTCGCTTGCGTCCACGCAGCCCTCGGCTCCGAAGATGTCGGCGCCGGCGTCCACGCCATCGGTGTCCGTCGACGCGTCGAGGGCGGGTTCACTTGGTCCACAGCCGATGCTGAGGGCGAGGAGCGCGATACACAGGGTTGTTGTCGTTGTCACGTCGCTAGAATCCTGTGCAATGGTTGTGGCGGATGACCCGGCTGACGTTGTCGCGCACCGTGACTGGGCCCTCGGGAGTCGGGATCTCGTAGGTCGATGTGAGCTCGACTTCGACGTGGACTGGGAACCCGCCCACAACGCCGTCCGGGTAAGAGTCGGCGTATGTGCCTGCCGTGATCCCGAGGTAGATCGGGTCACCGACCTGATAGTCGCCGTCAGGGTCGATGAGCATCGCGTCTGAATCAGCCACGTAGAGGTGCTCGGAGACGACTCGTGGGCGAAAAGGTCCACCTTCGTCGATGATCTGAAGCAGAACTTGCTCTTCGTTCGCCAAGGTGGCGGGATCATCGGGCGTGTAGCGAGCGATCATCTCTTGGCGCACACGCCCACTTGTGCTGTCGAGCCTGACGCTCGTGGGTGCACTGACATCATAATGTGTGATGCCGTCGAAGAGACCCCGCGCCATGGGGGCCATCCCTGGCTCCAGACGAAAGAAGCGGGCGCCGTCCGCGGGGGCCGAGCTGGGCGTACAACAGGTCGAGCGCGGCGTGTACCAGAGCCAGCTGAACGCGATGCCATGGCGATCGTCGGGCATACCTCGTCGCTGTCCGCTCCCCGCGACGGGAGTTCCG
>JBLHKB010000695.1:0-3307 GCA_047619315.1 Polyangiales bacterium | reverse complement strand
TGCGGTCTGCCATGGCTGCATGTGCTGTCGCTCGGCATCACGCTGGCGGTATGCCAGGGGATCGCCGGCGCCAATTGGGTGGAGATCCATCCTCGATCTCGCTACTGGACCGAGCCGGGCACCCTTGACCCAGGTGTGTATCAGCATCTGCAGATCGTCACGGATGAAGAAGGCTCGTGCCGCGTACGCGATGAAGAGGGAGAATGCGTAGAAGACGACCTCGTCTTCACGCTACGCGAGCAGAATAACTCCGCGCTGCGCGAGGACTCACGCGTTGAGGTCACAAGCCTTCGCGCTGGACATGCTCAGGTGGTGGGCGGCGGGGGCCTTGATCCGACGGCGCTGATCCAGGTCCTCCAGGAATATCAAGTGCTCGCGGCAACAGACCCTGAGCGCACGGAGGATCTCGCGGCGCTGGTCCGCGCGCTCTTTGGCGACGCTGAGGGCGAAGCTGCGAACCGGCCGCTCTTCAGCCGCGGTGACTCGCGCTGAGAACCAAGTACGCTCCGCGTATGTTCGTTGGCGTAGACGGCTATAAAAAAGGTTGGGTGGCTGTCGCGATCTCAAGCGACGGTTTCATCGAAGCGAGCGTCTTCAGCGATTTCGCTGCACTCATGAACGAGTTGAGTGCCGCCAAAGTCATCGCCGTCGACATGCCCCTCGGCCTCGTCGAGAAGGGCGACCGCGACGCAGACCAAGCCGCACGGGACTTTCTCAAGGGCCAGTCGTCCTCCGTTTTTAACTCCCCGCCACGCCCACTCCTCGCTGCAAAGGACTATGAAGCGGCGAACAAGATCTCCAGACGCATCAGCGGCAAGGCCATCAGCAAACAGACCTTCAACATCGTCGACAAGATCATCCAAGTCGACGCGTTCGCCACAGAAGAGAAGCTCTACGAGGTGCACCCCGAGATCAGCTTCCGTCTCTTGAACGCCGCCGAACCATTGCGCGGCCGAAAGAAAGAGTGGGGCGGCCTGCAGCATCGCCTAGAGCTTCTCAAAGCCGCTGGCATCGCGCTGCCAGGGGATCTCGGAGCGGCAAACCACGTCGGCATCGACGACGTGGTCGACGCCGCCGCCGCCGCGTGGTCCGCGCGCCGCATCGCCGCAGGAGAAGCGCGCACGTTTCCAGAAGACGCCAGACAGTGTGACAAGAGCGGTCGCCGCATCGCCATGTGGGCCTAACCATCGGCTACTACCCGCAGCGTCCTGCGCGAGATACGCTCTAGCGCGGCGCCACCGCAGAAAGTCATCTGATGTCCGCCTTCCGACTCTTGGGACCCGCGCTTCTCGTCCTCGCTGCTTCGACGGGCGCCTGTGACTGCGCGGCAAGCCACCCTCCAGCGGATGCCGCGTTGGACGTCAGCTCGGATAGCGCGGTCGCGGACACCACTCGCCCCGTGGACGCCTCCGTTGACGTGCACCTCGTGTGCGGATGGGAACCGACGCCCGAGTGCGCGACGGAGTCAAACTCCAGCCTGTCCCTGACGCTCGGCGACTCCGAAGCGACGACGTTGGAACTCGACTTCGGCTATCTCTCCTACAACCGCGGGTTCGACTACTCCATGAGCTTCTTGTTCATGGAAAGCGGCGACGCCGATCGGTGTAGCGCAGTCCAGCTTCAAGGGCGGATCATCCCCAACGCCGAAACTAGAAACATCACCGCAGGAGTCCATGAAGTGTACTGGGTGCTCAGCTACTCCCTCACCGCTGCATCCCACAGCTTCACGACTTCGGTGATGTTGACGAGCGCCAACGACGACGAGTTTGGTGGGCCGGTCGGTGGAAGCATCGTTGACGTCGTCGAAGTCGACGAGCTCATCCTCGAATTCAGCGGCGCCTTCGAGATGAACGAGTGCGAAGCCTGGGCGACCTCCGGCTCGTAGAAGGGGACGCTCGCGCCCAACGGGCTGCTGCTCGTCCCCTCCCACCGAGCTGACTCCGTAACATGCTAAAGCTCCCGCCATGTTCGCCAACAAGCTCCCTCCGCTCCCTCTCGTTCTAAGCTTGTTGTGCTTAGCGTGCTCAGGCCCCGAGACTCCGGCGGAAGACGAAACAGAGTCCAATGAAGCCGAGGCTCCGAGCGGTGCTCAAGGACCAGGCGCTGTTGCTGATCTAGATTTCGTCCCCTTGTGCATGGAGCTCGAGCGCACAGAGCACCCAGCGGGCTCGCTTCCAAACCTCCTCGCCGACTTTGCCCCCGATGCCCATGACGCGTCTCGGCGAGTCCTGCGGTTCGCGCGTTCCGAGCGCTCTACGCCGACGCTTGGGGGCTATCACCCGTCGGGCCATATGTTCCGCTGGCAGCTCGTCGAAGAGGTGTCTGAGCCCCGAGCTAGCTTCTCGAACACCGACTCTCGAGAGCGCATTACTCGCGTCTCGCGCGGCGCGCCGGTCACAGAAGGCTACGGCAGCTCTCAGATTCGTACGTTTCAGGCCCGCCTCCGGACGCAAAGTGCGCGAGAGATCACCCTCGCCGCGCGAAACACCAGCGCGCCCGGTGAAGTTTCCATCGCGGAGCTCACCTGTGAAGATCATGGGGCGTTGCCGCAGCTGACACCCGCTCATCTCTCTCGGTGGGGCTGGCTTCCGGACTCGTTGCGCCCCGTCGAAGCCCTCGCCGCGGCGGCGCTCGTGGAAGAGTTCCAGTCGGGCCCGGAGCCGTTCATTCTGATTCGCGCAGACGACGCGACGCAACGAGCCCTCAAACAACACGCCATGTTGCGGGCATCCCAGATGCCGGATGGGACCCTGGAAATTCGACCACTTCCTTAGGAGTAACCCACCATTTTGAGGTTATGCCGTCGCGGTAAAAGTGCGAATTTATTGTAATCGTATGATGAATTCGGCATAGTCTCCCTCATATGAGACGAATTTCTGTTCTTGCCGGTTTTCTAGTTGGGTTTGTGGCTTTAAGCGGCTGTGGAGAACCCCTTGTTGGTGGTCTCGTTTGCGCCGAAGGCTCAGGTGAAGCGCTCTGCGAAGGCGCCTGCGCCAATTTGACCGCTGACGCCCTGAACTGTGGCGCATGTGGCACGATCTGCCCCGGCGAAGAGATTTGTACCGCCGGGCTTTGTGGCCTCCCATGCGTTGGCACGGAGGTTCAGTGCGGGAACCTGTGCGCCCCCCTAGAAACCGACCGAACCAACTGCGGCGGCTGCGATGTTCTTTGTGAACTCGGCGAGGTCTGCAGCGAGGGCATGTGTGGTCTCGAATGCGGCGGCTCGACTCCCATTCGATGCGACGAAGCGTGCGTCGACACCGACAACAACGCAGAACACTGTGGCGGCTGCGACATCGCTTGCGCC
>JBLHKB010000694.1:0-3315 GCA_047619315.1 Polyangiales bacterium | reverse complement strand
GTAAGTCATGGCGTGATAGTCGCATAGTGAATGTCTCCGCGCGCGGCGAAGACGATATGAGGTCGACGTGCTGGACCTACGACGAGGCGCGCGAGGAGGTCGGCTTCAGGGGTCAGCTCGATGATCGTGTCGCGTACCCAACCAGTACCGTTCGCCATCTCGCGCCAGTATTCGAGGGACCGATTTCCGGCGTCGTCGGCGAAGAGAATGTGGAGCAGGCCGAACCCGTCAAACTCGATGTCCAAGGGCGTATAGACCGGCGCCTCTACGGAGCGGTACGTGGTCAAGACCTGGATCTCGACGTCGCCGGGCGTGGTTTCCCACATGGCGAGGCGGAGCTCCGTTTGCCCGCTCGACCAGTCGAGGTAGGCGACTGCGACTTGGTCTCCAAAGACAGCGATATCGATGGCGATCCCGCTGTACCGGGAGGTTCCGACGCCATCGAGTGTGGAGGTGGTTGACCAGCCGTCCCCGACGATATGACGCCGGTAGAACGGAGCCGACCGATCGACGGCGAATCGACGCCGGTAGGCGAGATGGGAGATGCCGTTCGCGTGAACGAGGGAAATCGCGGGCGAATCGACGGGGACCCTCTCAAAATCCTCGTCGAGCTCGATGGTCGGCTCTAGGTCGCCGTTCTGGAGCCGCAGCCGGGAGAAGTGACGGCCCATGACCAAATCATGGAACGCAAAGGTGGTGTCGCCTCGAGCGCTGACGCCCAGGCTCACCGTCCCGCTGCGACCGACTTGTGCGCTGATCGTCTGGGCGAGCGACAGCAGCTCGGGGGACCAATGACGATATTCGATGGTGCTTCCAAAATCACTGCGAAGCCAATAGGCGAGGTGCACGTCGTCGCCTTCAGAGACCACCGAAATGCTCGTCCCGGCCACTTCGCCGATGACTGCTTCTGGCTCAATGTTGGCAGACCGTGTCACGTCGACGGTGTCAGCGTTCAGCACGCGAAGCTCGATGCCTCCGCTGTCGAAGCCGATGTTCGCGTTCCAAGCGAGGGCTACCTCCCGACTCTCGAGGAGGGCGATGTCGACGGCGGAGGAGTCGAGGCCTTCGCCAACGATGGTGACTCGACGTCCGGCACACGCTTGCGGCGGGTCAGGGTCGAGTTCGGCCCAGCGCATGGGGCAAGGGACATTGATATTGTTGGATGGCGCCGCATCGAGGCCCACATCGATGGGCTCGATGGCGTCCGTCGTCGGGACGTCTGGACCCCCCGAGTCTCTCGCATCTTCGCGATCGACGTCGGTGCCAGCGTCCATCGGACCGGCATCATTGATGCTAAAACTCTCTGGGAAGCACGACACCACTGCGCCCAAGAGCAAGAATATGGCGCGACGCATGACCGCGAGAGTAACGCGTCAAAATGTGAAAATCAGGCGATATCCTAATTACCTTGCGGGTTTTGGCCGCCGGCATCCCGTGATATCCTCCACATCATGGCTCACTCGCGTTTAAATGCATGGCTGGCGGCCGCCGGAGTCCTTTGGAGCCTTGTCGGATGCAACGGCACCATCGAAGAGCCTCCACCCCTCGAAGGTCCGATCGTCGACCTGCCGGATGTACCCGACGATGAGGACGGCGATGGCCTCCCGGACACCCTGATTCCAGCAGCCTCTGGTTTGCGCCGGCTGACGCGGGCTCAGTACATCAACAGTGTTTTCGACCTGACGGGCCTTCGTATCGATCCGGCCATCGACAACGACCTCGCCTCGAACGGCAGCGTGTCCGTCGGCACGACTCGCACAACGATCAGCCCGCGCGCCGTTGAACAATACGAAGACGCTGCGTTCGACATCGCAGCGCAGGTGGTGGCGGATGAAACGGCGCGCGCTCGGGTCGTCTCTTGCGACCCCGCCATCGCTGGCGATGACGCCTGTCTTCAGGAGTTCGTGGAGGGCTTCGGGCGCAACGCGTGGCGACGCTCGCTCAGTGACGAGGAGGTCGCGCGCTACTTGGCCGTCACAATGAACGCCGCGAATGTCCTCGGCGACTTTTGGGGAGGTGTTGAGTTCGGCGTTGCTGGGCTCCTTCAGTCACCGAATTTTCTTTTTCGTGTCGAGCTGGGCGACGGAGCCGCAGTGGGCGAGGGTGAGTCCGCCGGCCATCTCTACAGCGACCACGAGATGGCGTCCCGAATCAGCTTCGCCATTTGCAACACGACACCGGACCGCGAACTACTCGATGCCGCGGACGCGGGCACGCTCAGCGGTCTGTCCGGGCTCCGCGCCGAGGTGGAACGTCTCGCCGCGTCGGAGTGCGCGACGGAAGCGATTCGAGGGCTCTTCGAGGAGGTCGTAGGCTTGACCGAAGGCCATTTCGTCAAAGACGAAGTGGAATTTCCAGACCTAAGCCCGACGCTCGGCGACTCGTTGCAAGAGAGCCTTTTGTCCACGTTGGAAGCGTGGGTCATGGAAGACAACGTGAGCTACCGCCAGTTCTTCACTCGCTCAGATGCGGAAGTAAACGGCGAGGTTGCTGAACTCTACGGACTTGAGCCAGGCGCTGCGCGCGGCTTCGCCAGAGCTGAGCTTCCGGAGAATCGTCGGGGCATTTTGAGTCACGGCGCCGTTCTCGCGCGTCATGCTCATGCCGAGTCGAGCTCTCCCACGCTTCGCGGCAAGTTCGTTCGCGTTTCGTTGCTCTGCCAGACGATACCGCCTCCACCCGACGACGTCGGCGAACTCCCAGAGCCTTCGACGGACGCGCCAACCCGGCGTGAGCGTCTCGCCGCGCACCGTGAAAATATGGCGTGCGCCGGGTGTCACAACCTCATGGACCCCATTGGCCTCGCCCTGGAAAACTACGACGGTGTCGGCGCTTGGCGTGATACCGAAAATGGCGCGCTCATCGACGCCTCGGGTGAACTCGACGGAGTCACCTACAACGATGCCGTCGGACTTGGCGAAGCCGTCAGCGAACATCCGAACTTGATGGAATGCCTCGTACGCAACTTCTACCGCTACGCCGGTGGTCACATCGAGACGTCTGGTGAAACCCGGACGATTCTTCAGCTCAAGCGTTCCTTCGAAGAGAGCGGGTTCATTCGTGACCTGCTCGTGGAGCTTATGTTGAGTGAAGGCTTCCGAACCGCAGGAGAACCCCAATGAAGTTCCTGAAACGACGTACTTTCCTTCGTGGCATTGCGGCGGGTTCCGCCTCCTGCCTGGCGCTTCCGGTCCTCGACTGCATGCTCAACTCAAACGGCAACGCGCTGGCCCAGGGCGACGCTCTGCCCAAGCGATTCGGTGTATTCTTCTGGGGCAATGGGGTTCGCCTCGAACAGTGGAATCCCACTACTAC
>JBLHKB010000693.1:0-3353 GCA_047619315.1 Polyangiales bacterium | reverse complement strand
TGATGTTCTCGGAGGCGTCGTCGCCGGCACAGAAGGCCTCATCTCGGTCGTGCGAGACCTCCGCGATGTGCTCGGCGGTGTTCTGGACCCTCACGCGGCGTACTTGCTTCTGAGAGGCACGAAGACCCTCGCGCTTCGAGTGGCTCAGCAGAACGTTACGGCGCTTGCGATGGCTCAGACGCTGGAGGGCCACCCGAAGGTCCGGCGCGTGCATTATCCTGGCCTTGCTTCCCACCCCAACCATGAGACTGCACGCGCGCTCATGAGCGGGTTCGGCGGTGTGGTCACCTTCGAAGTAGAAGGCGACCTTGCTGCCACCTCTCGCGTAGTTGACGCTGCAAAGATCCCCCGCATCGCTCCAAGCCTTGGCGGCGTCGAGTCACTCATCGAGCAGCCGGCGCTGATGAGCTTCTACGAGTTGACGAGCGAACAGCGTGCCGAGGTCGGCATTTCGGACTCGCTTATTCGTTATGCGGTTGGCATCGAAGACGCCGATGAGCTTATCGGGGACCTGCTCGCTGCTCTCGAAGAGGCGTAGGGACACGTCTTCATTCAAGCCGATTCCGCAGGCGCTGATTTTCTGTGTAAGCCACCGAACATAAAAAAACGCCGTCAGCCACATGGGCTGACGGCGTCCTTTTAGTGCTCTGGCTCTAGTTGCGCTCGCGGTTGAGAACGCTTCGGGCGACCTCTTCGATAGCGCCACCTTCGTCGCGTGCGCGAAGGAGAAGTCCGATCTCCGGCAAGTCTGCGAAGACCTCCGCAGCCAACTCTCGCCTCTGAGCATCATCCCCGGACATGGCAGCCCATAGCTTGGCCCGAATCTGTGAAGGTCGAAGACCGTCCGTGCCTTCCCAACCGGTCCGAAGGACCGCGGTGACCTTCGCCCATGGGTAGCTGTAAGTGCGCTCACCGCTTCCATTTCGCAGAACTTGAGCTGCTCGAAGTCGGCGCCAAATGGCCCCGGACTCAAACATCTGCTCCGTGAGCAGGTTGAACCAGTCGTTTTCTGTGTTCATCACCGACTGCTGAAGGACCTCGCGAAGGTCGCCGTCCTGGCCGAGCATCTCGACAAGTGCATTGAGTGCCTCGTCGCCGCCACCAAGAAGAATGGCAAACGCAGCGTTACGCCGTGTTTCTTCCTCTTGAAGAAGCGACATGAGGCGCTCGTCGTTGGCTGGGTCCGCCGCGTAGCCGAGCGCAAGAGCCGCAGCTCTCTTTACCTCCGGTTGATTGTCCCCGGAGATGACCGCGAGAAGCTGCGCGTTGAGCTCCCGGTGAGGCCTCTGCCAGAGCGCCTGGACGTAGTAACGCTTCGCCGCGTCGCTCGTACCAGCGCTTGTGACTTTTTCGATGATCACGGCCATCGCTTCTGCATCCGCGATTTGCCCGATGGCAGCCGCTGCGAGTGCGCGGAGTTCGTAGTCATCAAGATCGTCTTCGACAACGCTCATGAGATCTTCAAGAGCGTCAGCCCGACCGAAGCGGCCCATCGCCACCATCGTTGCGCGTCGTTTCGCGAGGAGCTCCTCGTTGACGAGGCTACGGTCGGCGGCGGTCGCAGCAGCCATATCGACGTCGGATGGACGCGTAACGAAGGCTAGGAGCGTCCGGAAACCAGAGTCGGCGTTGAGGTCGCCGAGGGAGAGAGCAGCAGCGCGCATATCGTCGCCGGCAAGCTGAGCTTCAATCGGGCGGACCGCAGCAGGGCTGCCTGTGGCGCCCAATGCACGGAGAATCGCTGCCCGCCGGTAGGCATGCGTTTCCATGAGGTCTGCGAGTCGGTCGACGTCGGTTTCATCAACGACATAGCGAAGGTGCTCGACGGCGCTCGAGACGAGGTCGTCGTTGTCTTCTACCAGCGTCAGTGCGTAGAGGGCTTCCTTGGACCGGGCGTCGCCGAACTGTGCAAGCGCAAGGGCTGCTGTGGCTTTCACTTCCGCGTCATCGTCGTCGAGCAAGGTCGCGAGCGCGTCTGCAACGCGTTCATCATGGGCCTTCGCCATGAGGTCGACGATGGCGCGTCGAACGTCAGGGGAGGTTGCTTCGGGAAGCAGCGCCGCCAAGTCCGTCGCCGCCGTGGAGCGTTCGAGAGATTCGAGAATCGTGTCCTGAAGCGCTGGTTCGCTGCTAAGCGCTGCGAAGAGCGGACGAGCCGCCGAAGCTTCACCTGTACGACCAAGGCCAGCAGCCGCAGCGCGAATGACCTCGGTGCTGCGGGCGTCGCCGGTTCGCGCGATCTCATTTTGCAGCATGCGGGATAGGGGCGTGATCACCGCTGTAGAGCCATCCTCGCTAAGTGCGTGAGCGGTGAGGCGCCGAACATGCTCAACATCGTGATCCGTCAGAGCCGGAGTGCTCAATCGTTCCACACCGAGGACTTCGGTGATGATGCGTGGCTCAAAGCCGTCGAGGCTCTGCAGGCTACCCTCGCTGAATCCTTCGACGATCGCGTCGATGGCGGTCTGGTTGTCTGTTCGAAGAACCGCCAAGGTCCACACGACCTGGCTCCGGTCGGCCATCTCTGTGTCCGCGAGAACATCCACCAGAGGCTGCTTCGCGCTCTCTGCGCCGGGCAGACCAATGCGGGCCAGCGCCCAGGCTGCAGAGCGTCGAACGACACCTGCCTGTTCAAGCTGTTGAATGATGAGCGGCACCGCGCTCTCGTCACGACGATGCCCCAGATTCATCAAAGCGCGCTGCTTCACGTCTTCGAACTCCGCTGACTCCAGCGCAGACTGGAGGCAGACGTTGAGGCCAGAGTCGTCGGGTGGGAGCTCGCCGCAGGCTTCAATAGCCGCCATGCGAGAGTCCCAGGCAACGCTGCTGGTGTAGCCGTAGAAGCCAACGGCGATGAGGCCGGCGACGATCAAGAACGAAACGACTTTCGTCCCAGTGGACGTTCGTTTGTTGATGGCCTTGATTGTGTCGTTGTCGCTCCCCATCGAAACAGGGGCGGGCGCGTCATCATCAAACGCGCTCAGATCATCGCTTGGATCTACATCAAATGGATCGGACATGCTGTTCCCTTCACGGTGCCGGCCGGACCTTTTTGTCCCCACCTTCACCGAGCGGTGCGAACATATCCGACACGAACAAAGTTAACAACAGCGTTTCCCGACATCGCCCAAACGAGCCTGTTTTCCTGAGTGAGGATACAGCGTGCTAAGCGGCAATAAATGCTGCAAGTGCCCGTAATCGCTATTGACCTCAGTCTTTGCTTGCTAGTATTCTCACGATCCTAGGAGGGGACGATGACGAAGTCGGAGCTAATCGACGCGGTCGCGCAACACACTCGGGTCACAAAGAGCCGTGCCGAACAGGTTGTGAACTGCGTTTTCGAGTCGATGACG
>JBLHKB010000692.1:0-3356 GCA_047619315.1 Polyangiales bacterium | reverse complement strand
CCGCTTCCTATTTGGATCAACGACGAAACCGGCGCCATGGACGTGGTGGGCAGCGAAGCCGAAATTCTCGAGCGAAACCCAGAGGCCTTCACCCACTTCGCTGCCGCGAAGCTCAAGGACCCCTCCCTTGCTGAGGATCTCAAGGTTCATAAGCCTTGGGTGGACGAGGTCACCTGGACGAAGCCCGGCGAAGCCGGAGTCTACCGGCGCGTGCCTGAGGTCATCGACTGCTGGTTCGACAGCGGCTGCATGCCCTTCGCGCAGTGGGGCTACCCACACAAGAACAAGGAAGCCTTTGAAGCGAGCTTCCCCGCCGACTTCATCACCGAGGCCGTGGACCAGACGCGCGGGTGGTTCTACTCCTTGCTCACGATCAGCACGCTGCTCTTCGAGGACAAAGAAACACCTCATCCCTTCCGCAACTGCGTCGTCCTTGGGCTTCTCACGGACGAAAAGGGAAAGAAGCAGTCGAAGTCGCTGAAGAACTACACGGACCCCATGCTCATCATGGAGAAGTCGGGTGGCGACGCGATGCGTTGGGCGCTCTACTCGGCGACGGTTCCCGGACAGAACACGCGCTTCTTTGAACGCGCCGCCACGGACGCCGTCCGCGAGTTCTTGTTGAAGATCTGGAACGTCTACAGCTTCTTCGTGACCTACGCGAACATCGACGGTTTCGGCGCGGATTCCGAGCGTCCCCCCATCAGCGAGCGCCCAGACATGGACCGCTGGATTCTTGCGGAACTCGACGCGACTGCACGGCTCGTTCGCGAAGAGTTAGACGGCTTCCGTAGTCACACCGCCGCCCGTCAGATTCACGCCTTCGTGGATTCGTTGAGCAACTGGTATGTGCGCCGCAGCCGAAGCCGGTTTTGGGCCAGCGGCGTCAGCGACGACAAGATGAGTGCGTTCGCGACTCTCTACGAAGTACTTCGGGACCTCTCGGCCATCATCGCCCCATTCGTTCCGTTCATCGCGGAGGAGCTGCATCAGAACCTTCGTGGCGCAGACGAGCCAGAGTCGGTCCACTTGATGCCCTTCCCGTCCGGTGACGACGAGCGCCGTGATGAAGAACTACGGAACGCCGTGACGCTCACACGTGGCGTTGTGGCGCTCGGCCAACGCGTTCGCAGCGAAGAAAAACTGAAAGTGCGCCAGCCCCTCGGCGAAGCCGTGGTGGTCGTCGCGGATGATGCGGAACGCACAGCCATCGACCGCTTCAGCTCGGCCATTCGTGAAGAGCTAAACGTGGAGACGCTTTCGTTCACCGATGAACCCGCGAAGTACGTCAACTTCGAACTGGTTCCGAACTTTCGCGCCCTCGGGCCGAAACTCGGCAAGCGGATGCCTCTCTGCAAGAAGGCCCTCGCGGGTGCGGACGGGTCCAAACTCCACGAAGAGCTGGAGCGCACAGGTGAAGTCACGTTGGTCCTCTCGGATGGCGAGAGCATCCAGCTCGGCCCTGAAGAGGTAGAGATTCGCTTGGCCGCGAAGGAAGGCTTTGCCGCCGCCGCGAGTGGTGGGCAGGTCGTCGTTCTGGACACGCAGCTCACCGATGCGTTGGTCCGCGCGGGGCTCGCCCGCGAGGTCATCAGCCGACTTCAGAAGGAACGCAAGGAACGCGATTTGGCCTTCGACGCTCGCATATTTGTTCGAATCGCTTCGTCCGGCCTCCTTGAAGAGGCGCTCCGTGAGCACTCCGCTCACATCGCGAAAGAGGTGCTCGCGGAAACCTTCGAAGTCGTGGAGAACGTCGAAAGCGGCGCCGAGCACGAGGTCGGTGAGCATAGCTTCACCTTCGAAGTGACCCCGAAGAGCTAAGCGCGCCGATAAGCGCTATCCTGCAGGCATGCGCTTACTGCTCGCGGTTGTACTTCTTCAGGCTTGCGTCTCGTCGAGCATTCAGCTCGGCGAGGATTTGACCCGAGACGGGGGCCCGGTCGTGGACGCAGCCGTCGACGCGCCGGTCGCTGACGCTAAGATCGATGTTCCGCCAACTCCGGACGCGGGCGCATGCTCCAGCGCGGCTCCGCCGTCGTGGACTTGCTATAGCGCCACCTGCGAAGTAATCGACCCGTTCACCGATCCTACGACGTGTGAAGTGGTGTGCGAACCTGCACCCTCAGAGTGTTTCGAGGGGTGCGATGATGATGATGAGTGCAGTGTTGGTTACGAATGTTGTGACGGTCCGGAGTGTGATTTAGTGGCGCGAAACGAAATCGCGCATGCTGACTATCTCGAACGCTGCCCAGGCGGCGAGCCTCCGCTTTTCCTCATCGCACGCTGTATCGAGGAGACCTGTGAGGTGACAGAGTTTTCCGACTGTGAACTCGATGGAACCGATGAGTGTGTCGTCCTCTTGAACGCCGATACGGAGTGCGGCGGCAATGTGGCCATCAACGTGGACGCCGTCGAGGACTACATTGCCACATGGTGTGACCCCGACGACGCCCCCCTTCCCAGCTGTTGCCGCACCCTCGGCGAGATAGACATGACCGGCCCGGCCGAATGCAACGCCGTCTACCAATGTGAAGCGACTGATGACTAGGAATTTGAGTTTGGTTTAGACGGGCGAGCAGAGTGGCGTTTCTAAAACACCGCGACTTCAGCAGCACATTGGTCCTGCGCGTTGCTTGCAGCGGTGCTCGGCTCCGGCGCCAGCGAGAGTGTCCGTCCGAAGTCAAAGGACCCCGCGCGAGCGTGCACACGTATGCGCCCGCCCCGAAAACTCTCTAGCGATGGCCGACAACTCCGCGTACTTAGGCTTTGAAGCAGACTTAGGGCTGCGCTGGGTTGTCGTCCCTGGATTGGCCCTGCGAGGAAACTACTCACTCTTCGTTCCAAACGAGGACGCCTTTGGCAAATCACGTACAGCTCACGTTCCCGAGCTGGAGCTGCGCTAAACACTTGAAGCCCTAACCTTGTCTACGGCTTTGCGACTGCTTTTGCTTTGGCGGAGAGGCGCTTCCAAAGCACCGCAACGAAAACCAGGATACCCACGCCAACAAGCTGTGAGGTGCTGAGCCCGCCGATTCCACCACGGTCGTCGGCGCGGTAGTACTCGAGCACGAAACGAAGCACAGCGTAGAGCGCAAGGAAGACAAGCATCACTTGTCCGTCGAAGCGCTTGCGCGGCCGAACCACCAGCATGCAAATCGCGGCGATGGCCAAGCAACCGATGGCTTCAAAGAGCTGGGTTGGATACACGGAGAGCGACTCAACGCTCGGCCACTCAAGCAGGCCCGCTTTCCATTGGGACTCACTCGCCGCGCTCCAGGCGGGAAAGCGAACTGCGAGCCACGAGTCGACATCGCATTGAGACCCAAAGCAGCAGCCGCCGAGGAAGCAGCCCATTC
>JBLHKB010000691.1:0-3356 GCA_047619315.1 Polyangiales bacterium | reverse complement strand
GGGACGAATAGCTCGCCGCCGGCCAAGGTGCGTTGGAGCCTCATCTCTCCAGAAGGAAGCTCAATGAGGCAAAGAACGCCCTCCGGCGCCTGTTCGGCTTCCACGCGAAAGCGGAGAATACGGCGCCCTTGGGCCTGACCGCCACCGGACCAAGCGAGCCGAACGAGCGGATCGTAGGCGATGCGACGCCGCCTCAAAGCCGCCGGTGAAGCGGCTGCGCCCAAGGCGGCCAAGGAACGCGCGATGACCCGACGGCGCGAAGCGTCCTCACTTCGGTCGTAGGCCGCGAAAAGCGTAGGAATTGCTGCGCGATCGTCGAGGTCGACGATCGCCTGGACCGCCGCGCGCACCGTGGGCTCCCATCCGTCGTGAAGGGCTCGCCGAAGACGTCGTCGTTCGCGCACCCCAACGCTTCGTTGAGCGAAGGAGCGAAAGATCGCTGCTTGGGCGTGGGGTTCGCCCGCAAAGCGCCGCACCACGCGCTCGGGAATCTGCGCATCGTGGCGGAGGGCGGCGTCGACCAAGCGTCGAAAAGACTCGATGTCTTCTTCTTCACTCAGCGCTTCGTGGATGAAAGCCGCGCTACTCTCGCCGACGAGGCCAAGCCCCGTCGCTGCCCACGCGCGAATCGACGCGTCGGCATCGCTGAGACGAGACTCCAGCAAAGGGATGACGTCTTCGTCGCCTGCGAGGGCGCGAAGCACTAGGTTCCTCGCCGATGCGGGGCCGCGCATCGGTAAGGCCCGGAGCGCCGACAGCCCCGCGCGTCGGATGCGTGCCCCAAAGGGCCACCGGCGAAGGCACACCGCGATCGCCCGCTGCGCGTCGTGGTCGCTGCGAAACTGAAGCAGGACGGGCAGTCCGGAGCCCCCTTCGGCTTCCGCCAAAGCAGAAAGGGCTTCCTCGCGGCGCGACCCTTCGCGGACGAGGCCGTGCAGCACAGGGACGAGATCCGCCCGCGGCATTTCCAAGGCGATGGTGGAGGCGAGGAGAGCCAGGTCCGCATCATTCCCGCTGGCGTAGGAGACTATCTGGGCCACGCCGCGCGACGCATCGACGCGAAGCAGCGCCTTGATCAAGAGCTCTGGGTGAACACTTCGCGCGAGACCAGCGACCAATGCTTCAGCATCCGCAGGGCCCGCGAGAGCCGCAAGGGCCTCCCAAGCGACGTTCACTACGCTGGCGTCTGCGTCGCCGGTCGCAATGCGAACGGTGTTTCGCCCGCGATCATCGCCGAGCTCACCAAGGGCGTGGATCGCGCTCGCTCGTATCGAAGCGCTCGCGTGACTCGCAGCCGCGACGAGCTCTGGGAGGGCGCTGACGTCGCCGATCTCGCCCAGAGCCGTGAGCACGGGGACGCTCGGCGACTCCTTCGCGCGGCGGCGAAGCAAGGGAACCGCGGCAACGCCCGCAAGCGCGATGCCTTCTCTCGCGGCTCGAATACGGTCGGCGCGTTCAAGCCCTGCGACCAACGCTTCAATTCCGATGGGCGCGTGGAGCGATCCTAGAGCACGTCCGATGGCGTCCAGACCAGCACGAGGGGTCGCCGAGAAGGAATCCGCGAGGACGGCGCTCGACGACGGGTTGCCATGGAACGCCAAGGAGTCTGCGATCGCGGTGCGCACGAGTCCGTTGGCTTCACGCGCAAGAGACCTCTCCAGGGCTTCGACTGCCTGCCTCGCGTCGCCGATCCGGCGCAACGCCGTAGCCGCGACCATCCGCTCACTGGGATCTCCCAGCTCGAGCCGGCGCCGCGTCTGGGCGCCACGAAGACGGGCTGCAATACGGCCAGGCGCTTCCTGAGCAGGCTGCTCAGCGAGGCCCGGGTTGCCGTCAGCGATGAGGGCGGGTCCAAATTGAGCATCTGCTTCCATGGAAAAAGCCCAAAGAACCAGGGCCCCAACAAGAGAAAGCGGAACTCGAAACGGCATGCGCATGCGCTAGGACATTATCTCGGCGCCCCCGAGACATCAACGGCGCGCCTTGATCGACCTCGGGGATTGTGCTGAATCGCGCTGTGAGCGAACAAAATACAACGGACGACGAGAACGTAGAAGACGCCGAAGTCGTCTTTCCCCCTGTGGACACGACGTCCCCACAGCTCACGCTGCGCGCCATCTTGACGGGCATGGTCCTCGGGGCCCTGCTCTCCTTCGTCAATATCTACACCGGCCTCAAGATTGGCTGGGGCTTCAACATGTCGATCACGGCGATGTTGCTCAGCTTTGGCTTCTACAAGGCGTTGGAAAAGTCCGGTGGGCGTCCTTGGGGAATGCTGGAAAACAACATCAGCCAGACGGCGGCCTCCGCCGGCGCCAACATCAGCTCGGCGGGTCTCGTCGCCCCCATACCCGCGCTCACGATGATCACGGGCGCCACCTTCGCCTGGCACATCTTGGCAACTTGGACATTCGCCGTTGCCTTTGTTGGCGTCGTCGTCGCCGTCGGACTGCGTCGCCAGATGCTCATCGTCGACAAGCTCCCCTTCCCTTCGGGCATCGCGTCAGCTGAAACCATCAAGCAGATGTACGCCGAAGGTAAAGAGGCCATGACGCGCGTAAAAGCGCTTCTGGTCGGCGGCCTCTTCGGCGGCGCGGTGAAGATGGTGATCCATCTCGCGAAGATCAAAAAGTGGGGACTCCCTGGCAGCATCGCCGCGGGGAGCAGTACGACTGGAACGAGCGCCTACACGATGGGCAATCTCGGGTTCGCCCTGGACCCGAGCCCTCTGATGGTCGCCGTTGGCGCCATCATCGGCATCCGCGCCGGTGCTTCCATGATCGTGGGCGCCGTCGTCGCTTGGGGCTTTCTTGCGCCGATGGCCCTCGACGCGGGATGGGCGGAGCCTGGTGTTCTCGAAGCTGGCAAAAGCTGGTTTGGTTCGATCAACAAGTGGATGCTTTGGCCCGGCGTCGCTTTGATGGTGACCTCTTCGTTGACGAGCTTTGCGTTCTCGTGGCGGTCCATCGTCGCAGCCATTCGCGGAGCGACAAAGGCCGCTGGCAGCGGTGAGACGACGGCGCCGGGCGACGTGCCTCGGCGTTGGTTCGTCGTGGCTCTCGTCGTCGCGCTGATTCTCGCGTCCGTAACGCAGGTGGCGTTCTTCGACATCCCCCTTTGGGTCGCTGTGCTCGCGGTCCTCCTCACGTTCATCCTCGCCATCGTTGCAGGTCGCGTATCGGGAGAAACCGGCATCACGCCGGTGGGCGCCATGGGCAAGGTCACCCAGCTGACTTTTGGAATCATCAGCCCCGGCGACGCCGCCAGCAACCTGATGGCGGCCAACGTCACCGGCGGCGCGGCGAGCCAAACCGCCGACTTGCTGCACGACATGAAAGCCGGGCTGCTGCTCGGCG
>JBLHKB010000690.1:0-3366 GCA_047619315.1 Polyangiales bacterium | reverse complement strand
TAGCCATCCAGCGGCCGGAGCACTAAGCTACCTCCGTGGGACCCCTTGATATCTTCCTCGCGGTGGTCGGGCTTTCGATTCTCGTCATCGTCCACGAGAGTGGTCACTACTTAGCGGCGCGCGCCTTCAAGATGAAGGTGCTGCGCTACAGCATTGGGTTTGGCCCGACGCTGTTCAAGTACCAGCCCAAAGGCAGCGACACGGTCTTTCAGGTCGCGGCGATTCCGTTCCTTGCCTACGTGCAAATCGCGGGGATGAACCCCTACGAGGAGAACGAGCCGGGTGAAGAAGGCCTCTTCGACGACGCCAGCCGCTTCGGGCGCATTGTCACCATCGCGGCGGGTCCCTTCGCCAACTATCTCACGGCGGCGATCATCGCTCTAGCCATCGGCCTCGTCGGCTGGCCTCCAGGCATGTTCCATCGCCTCTACCCGGATGATGTGCGCGTTGAGATTCCAGCGATCGTCCCCATCGCCTCGGACATCATCGAGGACTCCGCTGCCGCGGAAGCTGGGGTTGAAGTCGGGGACCAAATCGTGGCCGTGGCGGGTACCGACGTAGCCAATATGGAAGAGCTGCGCGAGCAGACCCAGGCGCACGGCGGCGAGGCGACGGTGTACGAAGTGCTTCGCGACGGCGAACGGCTGTCGTTGACGGTCACGCCACGCGTCATCGATGGCAACGCCTTGATCGGAATGCAGGCGGAGAGCCCCGACATCGATATTGGCCCCGTGCAGCTCGGCATCGGTGAGGCTGCAAAGTTAGCGATCGTCGTTCCGTACAAGCTGTCCGTCATGCAGCTGACAGCCATCAAGAACATGATCCTGCAGCTCGACTCGAGCAACCTTGGGGGTCCCGTCGCCATCGTCAAAGGCTTCGGCGCCGCCGCACAGCAAGGCGTGGTGTCGTTCTTTCTGATGATGATGATGATGTCTGTGGCGCTGGGGTTCTTTAACCTCTTGCCCTTCCCCGCCCTCGACGGAGGCCGCCTGCTCTTCTTGTTCTTTGAAGTGATCACTCGGCGAAAGCCAAACGCGCGCTTCGAAGCAGCGGTCCACACCATCGGCATCCTGATATTGTTGGTTGTCTTAGCCCTCGTGACCGTCCGCGATATCGCGGGATGAGCCCGCCGCTCGCTCACGCGAAGCGCAATCACCGTGTCAGACGCGGTTCATCCGCAGCCCTGCCTTTGCTGGTGCTCCTGAGCTCGCTCGTTCAGGCTGACGACACGCCGGTGCTCCACGAGTTTGTTCCCAACATCGGCGACTCCGATTTGGACTTCGTGGAGGGCGAAGGAGAACCTTCGATTCTCTATCAAGGTGAGCTGCTCTCGGCACCGGCCGGGGGCGGACTTCGACAGGGTGAGGTCCCCGTTGGTGCCCGAAGAGGCAACGCCGCGACCCCCACCTTCAGCCCTGATCGTATAACGAGCCTGGACGGGCAGCTTCAGTACTCAGCAGTGTTCACGCCATCCGTCGCTCCGTTCAAACGCACGACCTCTCTCGATGCCGTCGTTCGACTTCGGAATGGTGTGCCGGTGCTCGGCATCGCGCGGCCTGAGCGAACGCCCATCGCCATCGAAGGACCGAGCATCGCGCCGCCGGACTCACGGCCTCGCGACCGGTTTTGGGGAAGCCTCGTCCTCGACTTTCGCGCGGGGAGCGACGTGCCATTTCCAAGTGTGTCGCCGGAGTCGAGGGTGCTGAGTCTGCGCACGGAGCCGGTGACGGATCTGCGCTTGGAGCGCGATGAGTCCGGGAACTTCAACGCCCACTCGAACCAGCCTGCGGGGCAGGTGCGAGTTGTTTTTTTGATGGACGCTCCGCGCGGGTACTTCGCCGCCGAGACGATCCCCAATGTGTCGAGCGACCTTCTCTCCGACGAGGTCTATCCCTTAGATGACGAGCTCATGAGTGATGGGCTTCGCTTCGCGGCGGAGATTGGCCTGGAGCGCGGGGACCCCATGCCCGAAGTGCTCAGCACGTTGACGCGTCACTTTCGCAGCTTCGTCGAATCGGACCTACCTCCTGACGACACGGGCAATATCTACCTCGACCTCGCGCGCAGCGGACGCGGCGTTTGCAGGCATCGCAGCTACGCGTTCTTGATCACATCGCAAGCCCTCGGTATTCCCACCCGCTTCGTGCACAACGAGGCGCACGCCTGGGTGGAAGTGAAGATCGTGGAAGTCGGTTGGATGCGAATCGACCTCGGCGGCGCCGCCGGCGGGCTGGATACGAGCAACGCCGCGGACAGGCCGATCTATCGAGCGCCCTACCCAGACCCCTTACCGCGACCTCCGTCTTACACCGGTGGCTATTCGCAGCTGGCGGGCAACGTTAGCGGTCTTCGACCCGATGAAGCCGCCGCAGCGAATTCGAGCGCTGGGCCCACCGCGAATGACTCACCGAACGCGATGGAGAGCGCTGCGCAGAACGGGCAAGGGCAGAGTGCTGCGAATGGGCCCGCACGAAACACGAACGCGCGTCCTCTGCGCTTGGTCCTCGATCGATCGGAACACGAAGCGCTCCGAGGCAGGAGTCTGCCGGTCAGTGGGCGTATATTCGATCCCGAAGGCAACGGCGTAGGCGGACTTCGGGTAGAGATTTCTGTGCGACGCAGAAGCCAGCGTCTGCTCGGCGTCACGGTGACAAACGCGAACGGCCAGTTTCAAACCACAGTCGGCGTACCGCCGGACTTGGGCGTCGGGGACTGGGTGCTGGGTGTGCGAACGCCTGGGAACGCGGACTACTTCCCGGCGCAGGCACACTGAGTACTTCTTGAGCACTCCTATCGCTAGAGCGCGCGGAGTTGGACGTTGAGACGATCCGTGGTGCCGACGGTCGAGGAACGGAGCGAGGCCATCGCCGCGATTCGCGCTGAACACCCCGAAGCGAAGGTTCCTCCCGACGCTGAATCCTGGGTGAGCGATGAGCTGGGCCGGCGTATCATCTACCTCAACGCTGTCCGTCGCGAAGGGCTGACGGCTGGCACGCCATACGGGACCTGGGCCGTGGTGTTCGTCCAGGGGGCTGCCGTCGAAGTGACCCGTGTGGACTCCCTGGCGTGTGCCATCCCCAAAAAGGTGGACACTATGCTGTGAGGGATCACTCCAAAGTAGCTCCCGTTCGATGTTACGATCGTACAACCGTGAAAGACGCACGCGACACACCGGGCTGGGTACGTATTCTGACGAGAGTCGGTGTACCCAAAGCACAACGCCAACGTTTTGCGACACTGCTCAAGGAGTACGACCACGGCTACGATAGCTTCGGTGCTCACCGCGACGGCGCCGCCTTTGCCCACGCGTTCACACGCTTTTTGTATGAGCGATGGTTCCGCGTTCAGAGCCATGGTCACGAGAAT
>JBLHKB010000689.1:0-3367 GCA_047619315.1 Polyangiales bacterium | reverse complement strand
AGCCATGCGGTGGTGCGCGTGCCGTCTACGGAGCGCGTGGTGCGGGAGCCCGACGGGTCGTGAAGGTAGGAGAGTTCGTCGCCGCCGGGAAGCGTGACGCCGTTGAGGTGTCCGAGGGAATCGTAGTCGTAGCGTGTGGTGCCGGAGCGGTCGGTGCGCTCGGTGCGCATGCCTGCGCCGTTGTAGCGATAGGTGACTTGGGCTGCGCCGTTGCCGTATCGAAGGAGCCGATCTTGTTCGTCGTGTTCTGTGCACGCGGCGCCTTCGCAGGTGCCGCTCGGTAGCCGCCAGCCGATGCGGTTGCCGTTGGCGTCGTAATCGTAGCCGTAGCGCTCCACGCCGCCTTCGAAGGCTGAAGTGAGGCGGCCGCGAGCGTCGAAGTCGAAGCTCTGGTCGGCGCGGCCGGACTCGGTGATGTCTTCTATGCGGCCGGCGCGGTCACGAGAATAGCCAAACGTTAGCGCTCCGCCCGGCCACGCATGTTGCGCACCTTCCAGCGATCCGAAGCCGTCGATGTCATAGGTCGAGTTGGCGCCGCCGCTCCGCATCGCGGTCAAGTCACCACTGCGCGGGTTGAGGGTGAGGGGGATGTTGTTGGTGGACGAGGTGGTCATCGTCATGGCGTCCGTCAAACCGTCATCGTCACGGGTCCAGGAGACACTGCCCGTTTCTCCGCCCGCGCGGATCTCCGTCGCGATCAGTTCAAGGGTCGAGTCGTACTCCGGCGTGAAGGTCGCGCTGATGGCGCCGCTGACGGCGACGGAAGTAACAAGGGGACCATCGTAGCTTGGCTCCACGCGCACCTCGCCGCCGGGTTGAACCCACCGGCGCGCCGACACATCGCTGTTGGCGTCGAAGTCCACCGCGCTGAACAAGCCTTCCTCAAAGGAAGCGCCGCGTCCGCGGAAGCTATTGTCCACGTCGACGCTGACCTCGGAGCCCGCAAAGTTCATGGCGAGGGGAATGCCGTCGTCGTCGAACTCGAAAGTCTCAGTACCCTCCGTCGCGCTTCCGTCGACGCCGGGAGGCGCATACGTGCTCATGAAGCCTCGGGAGTCGAAGTTGAACTCGTGGGCGTCTCGGCCCGGCGGCGTCACCGTCAGCGAGCGCGCGGCCTCGTCGAAACCAAAGGCAGCGGCGCCGACTTCATCGCTGACCTCGTCGGCGCGGCCGCGCCCATCGAAGCTCGCGCGAACGCTGCGCCCGGTGGCGTCTTCCACCTCGACATCGCCGAAGCTCTCCGAAGGGATCGTCGGCAATGCCCAGCTCAGAACGCGTGCCTCGTCGGGCCGGCCTTCGGGGCCCTGGAGGGCGCGCACGAGTCTGCCGTGATCATCATATTCGAGGCGAACCGGGAAGCGGCCAGGCTGGGTGATGGCGACGAGCTCGCCGCCAGCGTTGCGCACCATGGTTCCCTGTCGACCTTCGGCGCTCGTCATTTCGAACACGCTTCCGCCGTCCGCGGTGATGGCGAGGCGTTGCCGAGTGAGGGCTTCCCGCGGCGTGCCGACGCCGGTGATGATGCGCGTGACGCGTTCATCCAAGACGCCGTCCGTCACGGTGGATTCTTGCTCAAGAGCCCACTCGACCTGCCTGCCAGAGGGGGTGCGCACGATGGTGGACACGGGCAGGCTGACGCCGGACCCAAGGAGCTCGTCGGGCCTCAAGACCACGGCGATTTCCGAGCCATCCTCGTAGCGGGTCGTCTGCACGCCCTCATCGCTTGTGCTGCGCTCCATGGAGACGCCGCTGGCATTCGTGTAGCTCTGGATTCGCTCGCCGGTGGAGCCGTCGGACCCCCAAGTGGCAGCACGGCCGCCTCCGGTGGTGAGCGTCACGGAGCGGCCTTCACGTTCGATTCGCTGTGTCGCCCCGCCCACGACACCGTCCAAAGTCAGGCGTCCGAGGGAGTCATAGTCGAACTCGTGGACCACTCCGATTCGGTCCGTAAAGCCAACGAGCTGGCCCGCATCTCGCCAAACGAAGCGAGCCTCATGTTCGTCACCATCGACTACGACGCGGTCTACATATTGGTCACCATCCTCATCGATGAGACGCGTCGCGGGACCTTGTGTCGGACGGATAGTGATGTCGTCTCCACTTCGCTCGATGACGATGACGTTCTCATCGGCATCCGTGATCGTACGAAGTCGACCCTCGTCGTCGTAGGCGAACTGATGCACGAGAGCGCCCGTGAGCGAGGTCTCGCTGCGCAGGTGGCGGCCTTCAATGTCGAAGATGTAGCGAAGGGTTCCATCACTCGAGGGGATCACCCATTCGTCGCTCCGGCGTGCACCGAAGCCCGCGCGTATCCGGCGAATCTGGTCTGCTGGAAAGCCCTCCGCAATGACGAGACGTGCTTCGGCGTCGACGGCGATCTGAGCAATGCTTGTGAGCGTCGCGGCGGCGGCGGGTCCACCATCGCCCGAGGGCCACGCGCCGCTCATGGCGCCCGATACAAACGTCAGACGACCGCCGATAAGTCGCATGACGCGCGATCGACGGTCCACGAGCCATAGGCCGCCGTCCGTCGAAGGAGCGAGCGCGCGGATCCCACCCAGATCTATCGCCAGTGCGGGGTTGGGTCCGAGCTCCCGATCGAACTCTGTGTCACCACCGCCCGCGATGCGGAAGATGCGTCGGTCCGCACCGATGCGAAAGACGACGCCTTCCAGGTTTCCAACGAAGAGGGTACCGCGATGGTCGATGGCGAAAGCGCCAATGGCACCGAAGTCAGCCTGCGACAGAGGCGTTGAGTCTTCGTTGAGGAACGACTGCCGCGTCGAGCGTGGGTTGAGGGTCCGCAGACGACCCGCCGTGTCGATCATGCGAAGTGTCGAAAGGCCATCGACGAAATAGAGGGTGCCGTCGGGCCCAAAAGAAACCTGCCGGGGCTCTTCAAGGGGCGCGTCGAGGGCGTCGAGACCGTCGCCTTCGGCGTTTGCCGCGTCGCCTCGCTCGCCGTTGCCCGCGACACGATGAATCACACCGGCACCGTCGATGCGGCGGATCACGCGTGTGGATGGCGACGCTGCCACGGACATTCCCGCGATGCCGGTGCCGGCCACGAGCCCCAACGTACCGTCTTCTTCGACGCGCCAGATTCGATGCGTGCGTCGTTCGCTAAAGTGCACGCGTCCGCCAGGACCGACCGCGACGCCAGCGAGATTGTTGAAGCGACGAGACAAGGCAACGTCGCCAACCTCTGGCGATGGCGATGGTCCGCCACCTGCGACGCGCTCGATGATGCGTGGCACGCCGGCACCCCTCATGGTGGAGCCGTCTCCCAGGACCAGCATTTCGGCAAGCGGCTCGTAGCGGTGGTGCGCGCTCAGGCTGAGACCGTGCAGCCCGTCGGCCAACACGT
>JBLHKB010000688.1:0-3368 GCA_047619315.1 Polyangiales bacterium | reverse complement strand
AAGGAAGCGAAGAAGCGGTTGGTAGCTCGGACGAGTTCGCCAAGCTCTCGCAGCTAACGCTTGCCGAGCTAGAGGGCATTCGTCTCGTTCTCCGTGGCGGCTCGGTGATCGACTGGCATCGGCTGAACTTTCGAACAGCCGCAGAGATCGATAACTTCGTTCGAGCCCACGAGCTCGACATGAACGAGCCAGCAGATCGCGCGCGGACCGAAGCGGTCAAAAACGCGGCGGTTTCTTACCTCCGACGCAAGTTTGACTTTCCGGTTCCCAAGCGCGTTGCCGATCTCGACATCGAGCACTTGATGCAGCTCGCCTCCAGCAAGGGTCACCGTCAGCTTTGCGCCTGCGCGATCTTGAAGGTGATGCACATTATTCATCACCTCGAGGCGCGGGAGCTGCTTTTCATGCTTCCGACATCCGATGAAGAGCTCTTTCATCTTGTCGAACAGAAGGTCTACCGCGTCATTGGCGGGGCTTTGGCGCGAGATTTTCCCATCGTGGAGTTTATTGGAGGGCGGAAAAACCGCGACTCGCTTTACACGAAGCTGCTCTCCAAACAGGAAGTTAGCGCGGCGCAGATCTACGACAAGCTTCGTTTTCGCATCGTTACGAAGGACGTCGATGACGTCATCCCCATGTTGAACTACCTCACGCGCGAGGTCTTCCCGTTCAACTACGCGATTCCGCGAGAATCAACGAACTCTCTGATTCACTTCAAGAGCTACCTTGAGTCACGGGACGATCTGAGAGCCCATCGAAAGTCGCTCCAGTTCAGTCCAAACCTCGAGGATGGCGGGAATGAACTCGTCGACAATGAGTTCAGCTCACATGCTTACCGAGTCGTTCATTTCGTCATCGATATGCCGATTCGACTTCCAGACAAGCTCCTCGCCGAAGCGCCCCCCGGCGCGTGGCCTCTCGGCCGCATCGTCTTCGTGCAGACCGAGTTTCAGATCCTCGACCACGCAACGGACCGATCGAACGAGCATGGCGACGCGAGTCACGCAGCTTACAAAGATCGCCAGCAAGAAGCCGTCGTTCGCCGTTTGAAGGTGGGTATGGTCGGAACACGCGACGACCCCGGACCTGGTCATCGCTTGTCGGTGGCGCCACCAGCGACGTGGGAAGACGAGTAGGTCGTGGCTGTAACGACGCGACAACTGGGCTGCTTTCCCTGCGTCGGTTGCGGCGCGAACCTGCTCATCTACGACCAAGAGCGAAGGCTCACCTGTAAGTTCTGCAAGACTCTAAACAAGGCGCCAAAGCGCCTCATCGACGACCTCGAACACGGGCGCAAGCTGCCCTTCGACGCGACCCGGGAAATGCACCAGGGCCTCGACCGTGTCATCGAGCGACGCTACCAAGGCTTCCAACTTGGTTCTCGCTGGGTCGTTCTTGCCGGTGTTGTCGGGGCCGTATTCTTCGCCTGGGTTCGCGCTAGCGCCAGCACGAGTCCCAGCGTCGTTGACTACGGGGTCGGCGCCCTCATTGGATTCTTTGCGATGGCACTTCCTCTGGGATGGAGCGCCAGCTGGCTCGAGACGACGGGCCTCGGGCGTGCTGCCAGCCGGGTGGACCACGCGCTGAAGAGTCTCGACAAGTCCTGCCCAAGCTGTGATCACCCAATTATGGGCGACAACCCCGGCGCCTTTGACTGTGTCATGTGCAAGACGTCGCTCATCTACACCGCTCATCTTGTCGTCGAAGACAGTGGTCCGCACATTCCTCTCTTTGAGGCAGCCGGTGATGCCGCGCTCAAAGACAAGTCTTGGCTGGACCAGCGACGAGGCACGGTGCTGCAATATCTCGGGCTCGTCGGTATCCTCGCCCTCGTCGCGACGAGCATCTATTTCGCCATGACGCTTTAGTTCGATCCGCACACTCTGACGCTCAGCGCTTACGCTTCGACTTCAGGAGCCGCTCGGCGAGAGTCGCTGGCGCTTCCTCTTGAGGTTCGTCGGGTTCGGTCGGTGCGGAGGAAGCCGGCGAGGATCCCTTGGTCGGCATCTCACCCGAGATCGTCTGCGTAGCGCGTGTGCGAACGGTTGGCCTCGTCGCCGTTGGCGCATTTGCGCTCAAGGATCTCTGCGGACCAGATGCGAAACGGAGGCGGCGCATCGCGACGGAAATGACCAGCAAGAGTAGGCTAAGCATCAGAAGGAGCGGCACAAGTGATTCAAGCGCCATGACGGGCGGGCTTCGCCGCTGGAATACGCTGTCGAGGTTCTCGAGGACCTCACCGCCGCTCAGCCCCGCGATCTGACGAAGAAGCGCATAGTCCGTGCCTTCTCCTCTCTGCTCTTGGCCACCGCTCCGGACCACTCCGGCGCTGCCAAGGAACCCGCCGTTCTCGATATCAGCGACGCTAACGAGGTAGGGGCCCGGCTGAGATGCATCAAAGGTGGCTTCGTAGCGGCCAGGCCCGGACTGATGAAACGTGACGCTCCGTCCCTCGCCACCGGGGTCCGCGAGGGTTCCTTCGAGGGCGAGGCCATCGATAGGGACACCCTCGCCATCGATAGCGTCCACGAACACATGCCCGTCTCCACCACGAAGATGAACGCCCACCTCGACGTCGAAACTCTGGGGTCCGCGCTCGAGGAAGCGAGTCGTTTGGTCCAGCAACGTTGCGTATGCGCCCCAGCGAATCCAAGGCGCGTTGAACTCTCCCGCAAGGTCGATGGTAAGAATCGCGGACTTACCAAGCCCGTACTGCCAAGTGGACAAGAGCGGTTCGTCTTCGCCGGCCCAGAGCAGGTGCGTTGCGCTGGCTCGAGGTGCAACGACGGCATGGCCAAGGAGAGGTGGCGCCGCTCCAAAATCGATGCCGCGCGTGACCACGCTCGGCGCTCCTCGTCGAACGTTGAACGCCTCCGTCGAGAGCGCCGCTCGGCTCGCTTCCATGGTCTCTTGGGTAAAGATCCGCGGAAGCTCTCGAAGATCTTCGACGATGTAAAACCGGCCTCCGCCAAGGCGCGAGAGCACTTCGAGTTCGGCGGTGTGTACACCGCGCCCCATCGACACAACGGACGTAGTGATACCGCTTGCCGATGCGCGCCTGACTTGCTCGCGTGTGCCGCCGAGTTGAGCGGAGTCACTCCCATCGCTGAAGAGTAAGAGGTGCTTGAGCTGACTTGGCTCCCGCGTGAGCGTCGCATAGCTCGACTCGAGGGTGATATCGACGTAGATGCCGCCGCCGCCGGGCTGGGCACGGCGAACGCGCATAGCGATGGCCCCAGGAGCGTCGACGGCGGTCATGGGTACGGTCCAGCTCACCGAGGTGTCCACGTGCATCACGCCCACGCGGTCCGCGACGGAAAGCATGCTCGCGCTGCGGGCCGCAGCCTCGTTCGCGAGGTCAAGCTTTG
>JBLHKB010000687.1:0-3380 GCA_047619315.1 Polyangiales bacterium | reverse complement strand
GAAGCGAGATGGAGGCCGAGATCGATGGCGTGCTCGGGAGCCGCTTGCCTACCTTCGCAGACATGAGCGCCCTCCCCTTCACGCGCGCCGTCCTCGACGAGTCCCTCCGCCTTCGACCCCCGGCCTGGTTGACCGGGCGGATCTGCACGAAGTCCCACGACTTCGACGGCATTCACTTCGAAGAAGGGCAGCTCGTCCTCATCAGCCCCTGGGTGGTCCATCACCGCGCCGACGTATACGACAACCCAGACACCTTTGACCCGTCGCGTTGGGCTCGAATACGAGATGAGCTCCCGCCGATGGCGTTCTTTCCTTTCGGCGGCGGCGCACGAAAATGCGTAGGCGAGGCGTTCGCCTACCTCGAGGCCATCCTCACCCTGGCCATGATCACTCAGCGCATGCGTCTTGAGCTGGCGCCGGGGAGCGTCGTCCCTCTACCGCAAATTACCCTTGGTTTTGCCGAGGGTCTTCAGATGAAGGTCATTCCACGAGTGCCACGAGCGACCGCTGAAGTTGGCTCGAACGACTAGCCTGCATGCGTCTCTCACGGCAGCGGCGGTCGACTCTGCCAAATCCGCAGGTTGGACTTCTCCAGGCAATCGGACTAGCAACCCCCATGCGAATCTTTTTATCACTTCTCTTATCCTTGACTGTTGTTGCCTGTGGCGATGACGACACCCTCCCAGCCACCGACGCTGGACCCACGTCCGATGCCGGCCCCGTCGTCACCACCGATGCCGGCCCCGTCACCACAGATGCCGGCCCCGTCACCACAGACGCCGGCCCCGTCACCACAGACGCTGGTCCCGCTCCAGTAATCACGGCGCAGACACTTATTGACGCCCAAAACAGCATCACCGTCGCGTCCTGCGCATGCAGCTTCGCCGACAGTGGTTACAACAGCGCGGAGGAGTGCGCAGCGGTGTCATCCGTCGCAGAGCCATTTGAGGCTTGCTACGGGACCGGTTTCGAGGCCATCGACGCCGCGAACCTGAGCGCCCTCGGGTGCTACTACAGCGTGCAGGCTGAAGCAGCCTCATGCTTCCTGGCTGCTGGATGCGACGACCAAGACGCCATCGACGTATGCAGTGAAGCAGCAGAAATCGCAGCAGCGGACTGCGACGAAGACGCGTTCCGCGCAGGCTTTGAACAGCTGAGCGCGAGCGCGATCATGTGCGCGACCACGGACGCCATGACCTGCCCAGACGGCGAAGGCTCCAGCGCCCTCGGCATGAGTGTCTTCATGGGAACCACCATTGGCGGCGCCAACAACTACGACGACGAAGGGGAATGTAACTTCTCGACACCTGAGCGCACCCACACCTGGACCGCCCCGTCCGCAGGAACCTTCACGTTCGACACGGTGGGCTCCCGCTTCGACACGAACCTCGCGCTCTTCGCAGACTGCGACGCCACCGAATCTATTGAATGCAACGACGACGGCGTCGAAGAAACGCTCTTCTCGTCCATCACGCGAACCTTTGAGGACGGCGAGAGCGTGCTTGTGGTCATCGAAGGCTACGACGGTGGCGCAGGCGACTACATGATCAACGTGACCGAAGAAGCAGAAGTGCCTGCCGAATAGCCTTCACTTTTAGTCCTACCAGCGGGTCAGACCGATTCGGTCAGACCTTGGTGAGACAGCGAGCGGCCCCTTGGGGCCGCTTTTTCTAATTGTGCCGACGCTAGGCTGGGTAGCGACGCGTGGCCCGATCATGGGGCGCATGAAAATCGAGGGCTGGACCCCGAGGGATGATGCCACGCGGATTAATTCCGGGGCTTCGTCCGTAGTAGCCCGACTTGTAAACATCGATATGCACTGTCTCACCGATGCCCTCCGTCTGATAGAGGTCGCGGACGTAAGCCGACATCGCGGGGTAGTCGAAGATGCGGCGTAGATTGCACTTAAAGTGCCCGTGGTAGACGGCGTCGAAGCGGGCAAGGGTCGTGAAGAGCCGTACGTCGGCCAGCGTTAGTTGGGCGCCGACGAGATACCGGCTGGACTGCAAACGTGCCTCCGCCGCATCGAGGGCTTCGAAGAGCGGGTCGAAAGCCGCGTCGTAGGCTTCCTGAGTTCGCGCAAACCCGCACTTGTAGACGCCGTTGTTGATCTTGGCGTAGACCCACTCGTTGACCTCTTCGATCTCTTCGCGGAGCTCTTCCGGGTAGAGGTCTGGCGTCGCGCCACGCTCGCCGAGGTCGTCGAAGGCGTCGTTGAACATGCGAATAATCTCCGCCGATTCGTTGCTGACGATGGTCTTCGTCTTGCGGTCCCACAGGACCGGAACCGTAGCGCTCCCAGAGTACTCCCCGTGCGCTGCGGCGTAGTAGTGATGAAGGGGCAGCTTTCCATTGGTCGGCTGGAACTCGTCGATGCCATCCGTGAACCACCAGCCGTCCTCATCACGGCGAACCTCCGCGACGGACATCGTGATCAGACCCTGCAGACGCTTCAGGTTCCGCACGATGATCGCGCGATGTGCCCAAGGACAATTGTGCGCGACGAGGAGGTGATAGCGCTCCGCCGCCGGCGCGAAGGGTGCGCTTGCGTCTTTGCGTATCCAGTCACGAAAGCTCGTCGTGCCCCGCGCGAAGGCACCCCCTGACGTAGTCCGCGTCTTCTCCACGGATTCGACCCAGACACCGTTGATCAGCTTTCCCATTGTCCTGATCTCCTAGTGAGCGGGCAGCCGAACGTCAACCTTGGCTATCGCGCGGAGTCCGACGAGCTCGTCGCTTAGAGACTTGAGCCGAAGCGCTCGAAGATGGGCTGACTTGGCGAGATTCGGACTGAGCTCGGATCCAGGCCCGTCGGGCGGCCAAAGAAGACGAAGACTCCTTCCTCGTCATTGGCGCTGACAGCCGCATCACCGAAGCCGTCGTCATTCAGATCAAATCCGTAGGTCACGGCGTATCCGCGGCGATTGCACGCGTTGTCGCAAGAGATCTCGAGGACGGTGCGTGGACCCACCCCGCCCCCGCTGCCAAGACTGTACGCCGCGATGCCAGGCGAGCGGGAATCACCCTGCACATCGCCCATCACCACATCTGAGAATTCGTCGCCGTTGACGTCAGCCAGCGCGAGAGCCTGATAGTCGAAGGAAAAAATCCCCCCGGCAATGCCCGTCATCGGCACGGCGGCATCCATTCCGCCGTCGTTTCCATAAACGAACACCGAACTACCGACGCCGCCGCCAGTGAAGTCAGCGAAGCCATCTGCGTTGGCGTCGCCAACGAAGTAGCTCATGCGGCTTGGAAGCGTCACGGAGGTAGCTTCGACGAACATCGAGGCGTGGCCCGGGTAGTAAGAAGCACCGAGGACGAGGTCGGCTCTTCCGTCTTCGTTGACATCGGCGCAGCTCACGAACTCGCCGGAAAGA
>JBLHKB010000686.1:0-3383 GCA_047619315.1 Polyangiales bacterium | reverse complement strand
CGATCACGGCTTTTAAGCCGTGATCGGAAAAGCCGATGAATTTCTGCGGGATCTTGCAGCCGTCGATGGGGCGGTAGCGCATGTCCTTGCGGGCGTACATTTCGAAGTGCTTGAGGAGCAGGTCCTTTTCGCTGAACCAGGTGTGCGTCTCGTGGCAGGCTTTTTCGATTTGCACGAGCTGCTCGAAGGCGCGCTTCTCTTGCTCCGCGCTCAACTGCATGTGGGCTGTGTCAGGCACGACTTCGACGTGACTGAAACCGCAGTAGGCGTACTTCGCTCCACCGATCTCTTGGATGACCTTGAAGCTGTCGTAGAGAACGTCGTGGTTGTCCGCCTGCATGACGGTGTTGGTGCCCCACTGAATGTCGCTCTTCTCTGCGAGCAAACGCAGCGTCTTGAGGGAACGCTGGTAGGTGCCCTTCCGCTGACGAATGTGGTCATGGGCCGCTTCGGTGCCGTCGATGCTGATGGTGAGGCAGTCGAGGTTGCTCAAGAGCTCGAGGTGTTTCTCCCGGATGAGCGTGCCGTTGCTCACCATTTGAACTTTGACCCCCACGGAGAACGCGTGCTCGAGAATCTCCAGAATGTCTGGGTGGACGAAGGGTTCGCCTCCCGAGAAGCTCACGGTTTCGACGCCGACGAGTGCGGCTTCAGCGACGGCGCGTTTGCAGTTTTCCTTCTTCATGAAGATGGCTTCGCTGGGGCGGCGGCACATCTGGCAGGTGAGGTTGCAGTACTCGCTCAGCGCAATGTCCATGCGCTCGTAGTTGGTGAAGATAACTTCGCCGCTGCACTTCGCGCACGTCTCAGTCTCGATGGCCTCAGCACCTGTCATCGAGTGCGTGGCGTCAGTCCCGCACTCAGGGCACGCGCGAGTTTTGGTCTTCTTTGTGGACTGGTTCATTTCATCGCCTCGAGAAGAACCTGCGCGGGGGGTGCGTAGGTGACTTCAGCGCCTGGGGTTGCCTCGTCGAAGGCTTCGACATCCGAGCAGGCGGCCAGGCAGCCGGGGCAGCGTTCCGTGAGCGCGAGCGTCTGAAGCTGCTTGTGGTGGGTGGAATGCCAAATGTCCGTGATTCGGTCTTCTTTGACGTTGCCCATGCGGTCGTTTTCACCACGCATGAAGAAGCACGGGAAGATGTCGCCGCGAAAGTCGACGAGGAGAAATTTGCTCGGAAGAAAGCAGCCGCCCGGAGGAATCGGACGCTTGCCGTACGCGAGGTAGTCCGGGATGACGCCGAAGAGTGACTCGGTGAAGATCTCGATACCGAGCTTCTTGGCGTGAGCATTCAGGCGCTCCAGGTGCCCGACGATTTCCGCCCGCGGCGTTCGCATCAGCGAGAAGCGAGAGATGTCTTTCTCCGGGCCGCTGATCTCAGTTTGGAAAGGCTGGAAGCTCACCTCTTTGAGTCCGAGGTCCGCGGCCAAGGTCACCAGCGCTTGAAGGTGAGGAATCGTCTCCTTCATGATGACCCCGGAAAGACCGATGTCGATTCCCCGAGCGACGGCCTTGCGGACCAGCTCAACGCTCTTGGCGTAGTTGCCTTCGCCGCGAAGCTCGTCGTGAATGTCCGGCGGTCCGTCGATGCTGATGTGCAGCGAAACCGAAGGCATCTTCTCAAGGCGGTCGAGCTGAGCGTCGGTGATCATCGTGCCATTCGTCACGATGTCTTGGCGGGTGTAGCCAAGGTCGTGGGCGAACTCGACGAGTTCCATGAAGTCTTTGCGCATGAAGCTCTCCGCGCCGCAGGGCGTAAAGGAGCGAGCGCCCAGCGCGTAGGCATCCCGAAGGAGCTCCTTCGCTTTCGCGTTGTCCGGGCCGTGCTCACGCAGCTCCCAGACGCTGCACATCTTGCACTTCAGGTTGCAGTGCACCGTCAGCTCGATGGCGATCTCATCGAGAGGCCGCGTGAGCGCATTTTTGGGAGTCAGCGGCCGGAAGATGTCTAGGTTCATGATCTGTTTCTAGGTGTGCGCCTGAGCGCGCTGCAGAGGGGAAGTATGCCCGGAGAGTTGTTGTCGGCATCGCTCGATCACGTATTCGACGTCGTTCTCGTACCCATTCTTCACCCAATGGCCATCGGGGCTCTCAACGTACCAACGAAGCTCATTTCGGGCAATGTGGGCGAGAGCGGTGTCTGCCGGGTACTTGTCCATGAAATAGACAAAATTGAGGACATAAGAGTCGTAGGTCGGCGGAAGTTCAAGGACTTCGCAGCGAAACGGGTCGCGAGGTGCAGGGTCGTCGATGTGGAGCACTGGTGCTCCTTTGAGTTCAAAGATGGGGTAGCCGGCGTGAAACAGCCGGTAGCCCAGCTCGAGGTCTTCGAAGCCCCAACCGTGAAATTCGTCGTCGAAGCGAAGCTCAGGGCCGCCGAGGGTCACGGAGAAGTTGCACGAGTAGACGAAGGTCCACGGCGCTTCGTGCTCCTCGACGGAACCGCCGTCGAGATCAGCGATACGATCGTCTCGTTCGGCGCCGAGAATATCGTCCGTTGAGGGCACGTTCTTCTCGAACGTGCCCGCGCGGTAGCGGAGGCCAAGAGCACAGCACTGGGGGGCGTTGCGCCCTTCGTGTGCGCGCACATGCTCGCGAACAAACGTCGGACTCACCAGCATATCGTCATCGACGAAGATGACGACTTCACCGATGGCGCGTTCGACGCCCATATTACGCGCCTGGCCGGCGCGGAAACCAAGGTCCTCTTGAAACGCGTAGACGAGCGGCAGCCTCTCCATGAAGGACTGCGCGACGGCGGCGGTTTCGTCGGAGGAACCGTCGTCGCACACCACGACGCGTGCCAGGTGACCGCCTTCTTGATGGGCAAGACACTCGAGGAGGCCGCGCAATCGCGCGGCCCGGTTATAAGTCGGAATTATTACGGTGGCTTTCAACGCCAGCCCTCCTCTGAGGCGCGACCATGACACGAAGAGAGCGCGGGCTTCAAGGGCCGGCTGGGCCCACAGATACAGGCGAAATCTCGCCAGTACGGCTCATCAAGGAGGGTTCCGTGATCTCAACCTCATCAATGGCGATGCCTTTGTCCTCAAAAGCTCTCAGCGTCTGTCCAAAGACATCGACGGTGAGCGGCGTGACGATGATCCTCGCCCGACACTCGACGCCGGCTGCCAGAAGAGCCTCGAGGCCAGATTGGATGGGGCCGTCGAGGGCTCCACCGCTGAGGGCGTGAACTTCGCAGGTGACGGAGTCGAGACCAGCGCGCTGAGCCGCTCGCGCGAGCGCTACGTCCGCAAAAGGATAGACCAGGCTGCGCATCGCGACCCAGAGCCCAGCGTCCTTTGCGCTCTTTACGACGCGTAGAAATGCAGGATGTTCAGCAGGCGCTCCGCCAAGAAGGTAGACGCTCTTCGCTCCGACCTTC
>JBLHKB010000685.1:0-3385 GCA_047619315.1 Polyangiales bacterium | reverse complement strand
CCGGCGGCCCCTCGTAGTTGTTCTGCATCGAGAGCACTGTTCGGGTGCCATCGCGCATCATCACGACCATCGTTGCTTTGTTCACCAACTCATCGTCCGCGCCCGCCACGTAGAAGCCGCAGAACGCGTCCGCTTGAGGTGCGAGGCCGAAAACCGCGCCGAGCACGAGAGTGAGTCTGAGTATCTTTGATCGCATAGGGTCCCCTTGGGTGGAGGTTAAACCCTCACGCCGTCCAAGGGACACCTACAATCGTCGCGGGCTTGGGTTTTTTCGCGATCTTCGCGATGCGCTGAACGTGGTGGGACGTGTAGACGTGACGTCGAATAAAGACGGGCTCAAATGGATCGCTTCATCGCCGTGATCCCATCGACGAGGTGGCGGCGGTTCCGTCGACAGCGAGTGCTTTATGCAGGTAGCGTGCCTTCCATGGGGAACTACAGGGATGACAAGCGCGGAGGCTTGAGGGCGTGCGCAATGTGGGAGTTGGCCTCGGCCGTCCTGCTCATTTCGGCGTCGCTGACGTCGACGGCGTGCGGCGGGGAAGAGACCGCGCCCGCTCCACAGACGACGGAGACTCCTGCCGTAGAGGAAGCCACTGTGGCGGAAGCGGAAGAGCCGAGCGAAGCGGAAGAGGTCGAAGAAGGCGAAGCCGACGACGAGGAGATCGTGGCTGAAGCGGAAGAGGTCCTCGCTGAACCCGCGCTCATCGTGGTGCCGGACTACGCATCGGCTCCATTTGAAACCCTTCTCGTAAGAAACCTTACGTCAGCAGCAGCCGGCAACGCACATGTGGTCGTTGGCGCAGGCCTCGCCGTCGCCGTAGCGACACTGTCCAGCGGTGCATCGGTCGCGCTGGCCAAAGTCGGCGGCGTTAACATCCACGCAGCCGAAACAGTGTGTCCCAAGCATCGCCGGACCAAAACCGAACATCGGTTCCGAGCGCATAGTTTTCAGACAGACTTGATCCGAAAGGAGGGATGTTGAATTCCACGAGATCGTCGTGCGCGCCCATAAAGGTGTCGCCGACCTGCGGCTCCGAGCCGAGGCAAGCGACGAGGGGTGTACAAGCGAGAAGCGTTAGCACGAGGAATTTCGCGTCCGATGTTTAGCGAATCTCGTGCCAGCTGTTTGGCGCGGTGACCCCGACGATTTCACGTATGCGTGAGGTCGTGCTTCACACGTGTGCGGCCGATACGGCCCGGTCGAAATCGATGCGGATGTCTGGGCTTCGTCCTTAGCCGCATGCATCGGCGCTCAGAGTCAGGGGGACACCTACAAGCCAAGGACTCTGACGGGACGCGACGCGCCCATCATCGTTCCATCGCCGATTTGGCCGTGATTGTTTCGACCCCAGCAGAAGACCGCACCGTCGTTTCGAAGGGCGCAGGCGTGGGATTCTCCGGCTGCCACTGCCAGAACATCGCTCATCACGGGGAGCATGGGTGGCGCTAAAAGGTTCCCATCGACCTCCACGCCGAGCTGGCCGTGCGTCTGTCTTCCCCAGCAGTGCACATCGCCGGACGGGAGCAGAGAGCACGCAAAATCGAGACCCGCCGTGACCTCCGCGGGGCCCATGTCGAAAGCCACGCGTACGGGCGCCGGGCTGTCGTCAGTGGCGGCGTTGCCGAGCTGCCCTTGAGACCCTTCTCCCCAGCATTCTCCCCCAGCGGCGGCGGCCCGCGCAGCGCAAGCGAAGTGTTGGCCGACGGATACAGAGGTCACATCCGTGAGGCGAACGACGCCCACGGGCACGGTGGAATCGTTGGTTTCGCCGTTTCCAAGTCCGCCGGCCTCCCCCTCTCCCCAGCACATGACCTCGCCGCTTGCGAGTACGGCGCAGGCATGTGTATCCCCGCAGTCAACGTCCACGGCCGTCGAGATCGTCGTCACCGCCACGGGGCTCACGCTGATGTTGTCCGACTCTGCTCCCAGCTGACCTGATTGGTTGTGACCCCAACAGCGGACCCCGCCGCCTTGAAGGAGCACGCAGACGAAATCTGGTCCGGCGGAGATTGCGCTCGCGTCAACGATGCCGTCCACGCGGCGCGGCTCCGGCCGGTCGCCTCCCGCGTCGCCCAGGGCGCCCTTCGTATTCGCGCCCCAGCAGCTGATGGTGCCGGCGACGTGGAGCGCGCAGGAGAACTGCGTTCCGGCGGCGACGGCGACGATGTCCGTCAGGCCGGGTACGAGCATGGGGACCAAAGAGGTCGCGGGCGACGCGCTTCCTAGCTCGCCTTTTGAGTTCTGGCCCCAACAATGAACCTGTCCATCAAGGACCACGCAGGAATGACCTCGACCTGCCGCCACCCGACCTGAGACGCGGCCGCAGTTACCCAGGACGCAATCTTCGCCCGCTCCACAGGGGCGTCCACACACGCCGCAGTGAGCCGCAGACGAGGCGGTGTCTATTTCGCAGCCGTTCGAGGGACGCTCATCACAGTCCTCGAAGCCGGAGGCGCAAGACTCGATTTTACACGCGCCACTCCGACAGAGGCTGCTCGCGTTCGCAAGCTCGCAGGTGGGGGTGCAGGGGGAGACTTCGTTATCGCTGGGCGAGGCGTCGCGTAATGATCCGTCTACGGTGTCTGACCCTCCATCCCGCACTTCTCCTGCCACGACCCGGAGAGCGCCCACCCGTACGTGGTCGACCGCGGCGTGGACGCGAAGATCGTGGAGGCCCACTGGCAGAGTTGCTGAGAGACGTAAGAGCATCCCGCCCTGGTCTACGTCCATGATTTCCGCCCGCTCGGGCCCAATCCATACTTCGACGCCGTCGCGAATCTTCAGCTCGGAGTCGCTCGCTTCGAGGTAGTCAGCGTAGGGGATCTCGCTCACGCGGAACTGCGTGCGAACCACGTCTGATTCGAATACCTGGCTCGGTTGGAGGACCGGTGCTGCCTGCACGCATCCTGCAAGGGCGAGGACTCCGCACAGGATGGCTTGCACGTTCATGCGGCTCCCTTCGACGGGAGTGTGCCCAACAGTGAGTCGAGTATTTTCGGGTCAAGGGGCTTGCGAACAACGCGGACCCCTGTCGGTGCGTTCTCCGTCGATCCCGAGACGATGACGAGCTTGTCCAAGAGCTCAGGATGGTCTTGGCGAAGCGACTCCACGAGATCTTTACCGTTGAGATGCGGCATGCTCATATCACAGAGGACGAGGTCGAAATCACGTTGACCGATCCACTCAAGTCCCTCCTTCGCGTCCGTTGTGCCTTCGACGTCAGCACGCTTTCGAAGCCAGCGCTGCATCGAGCGAACGACCGCAGCGTCGTCATCGATGACAAGGAGCCGTGGTCGGGACGACGCGGCGGTCGATGATGGAGCCACCGGGATCGAGTCCGCCGTCTCAGCGGGCAGGGAGAGGCGAAAAATCGATCCTTCC
>JBLHKB010000684.1:0-3386 GCA_047619315.1 Polyangiales bacterium | reverse complement strand
GCTCGTGGGTCTGCCGGGGATGGGGAAGCGGGCGCTCTCCAGTGCGTTCATCGCGTCCCATCCAGCTTGGACCGTCGCGACCCATCGACATGAGTCGATGTCGGCGCCGCGATGTATCGCCACCAGCGACCAGCCACTGGGCATCGAGGGTGAGGTTGTGCTCCGCCTCGGACCGATGAGCGACGCGGAAGGATGTCGGTACCTGGCGGCACGCCTCGAGCGACTGAATGTTGACGCGCTCTGCGACGACGCGGCCCTCAACGCGCTTGTACGGCGGGTCGGTGCAGTCCCGAGTGCGCTCGAGATCGCGGCGGAGCTGGCCGCGGCCCAATCCGTGAAGATCCTGCTCTCGCGTCTTGATGATCGCTCACTTCTACAACTCGCGAGCCGCAGCACGCGCGCCTTGGCGTGGAGAGCTCAGCTCGAGCAGACTCTCGATTCGTTGAGCGAAGCCGATCTACGGGCGCTCATCGAGCTCTCGGTGTTCCGCGAGGCGTTCGATGAAGAGGCAGCACGCCAGGTCGCCGTCGCCTCCCTCGAAGGGGCTCTCTCAGTCTTCATCGAGCTCAATCTGCTTGAGACGAAGGGGGACGCCTTCCGAATGATGGCGTGCATCCGTGGGCTCGCTGCCGAACGTTTCGAGTCGCACGACGATGCTGCCAAGGTGCGCCTGCGACATGCGCAATGGGCGCTTGAGCAAGGTGCGCACCCACGTCGATTCGGACGCGTCGCTGCAGAACTCCAATCGGTTCTTGAATCGAATGATGCGACGGCTGCTCGCCTCGCTGGCACTCGGATCGCCTCGTGGGCGGACGACGGCGGTTCTCTCCGGCCGCTTCTCCAACGGCTCCTCGCCCTCGACAGAGAGCTTGGCGAGCCTTCTCCTGAAACCGAATGCGCGATCGCGCGGCTTCGACTCGTTCTAGGCGAACCCGAATCAACGTGGCGACGCATCGAACCGCTTATCGGGCGCGCAGGGCGCTTCGAAGGTCGGGCGAATCATCTGGCCGCCAACGCGCTCCGTCGACTAGGTCGTCGGGACGAAGCGATGGCTCACTACGCCAACGCCATCGCTCAGTTCGAGGCTTCCGACGAGTACGGCGAGCTTGGGGCCGTCCTCGGAAACTTCGGCGGCTTCCTTGTCGAGCTTGGGCGCGCGAAGGAAGCACGGAGCACGTGGTCGAGAGCGCTTCGTTGTTTTGCGGTCCACGGAGATGAGCGTTCAGAAGCCATTACGCTGGGTGACCTTGGGTTACTGGACCACGAGGCGGGACAACTCGAGGACGCCGAGCGCAGATACTCACGAGCCCTCGCGCTGCATGCCGATCACGCCAACACCCGCTTCGTCGGCATCGTCTCCGGCGACCTGGGGGAACTGAAGCTTCTCTTGGGCAGCCCTCTGGAAGCGAAAGCGCTCCTCGCCCGAGCGCTCGAAGTGTTGGAGTCCGTGGGCGACCAGCGACAGGCGATGTTGGTGGGCGCTGTCCTCGCGCTCGCGGAGTCCCTCACAGGTGAGTCAGAAGCCGGACGGAAGCGCTTTGACCGCTTGCGGGACCGCGCACCCGCAGACCTTCATCCCGTGATGTCGCTCTATGCGGCGATGCTCCAGTTGAACACAGCCCGTGATTCGCGTTCCGCAGGCAGGCGCGATCGCGAACGCGAGATTCTCGCGGAGGTCGAAGGAGCACTCGACGGCCCCCACGACTCCCCCGACGAGGCCCGGCGAGCCGCGCAGCTGCTCCGCGCCGAGCTCGAGCGACACCGACGGTCCGCTGGCTGGGCGATCGCTCATGACGCGAGCTTCGTCGTGATCCCCGGATCGGCTCTCGGGACCGACGAGGTTCGGGTGGACTTGAGCCGGCAGGTGCTCAAGCGACGCCTACTGAAGGCGTTGCTTGACGCTCGGCTCGCCCAGCCTGGCGACCCCCTTCCGCAGGAAAAGCTCCTGCGGGCGGGCTGGCCGGATCAACGCGCCACGGCAACGTCGGCGCGCAACCGCCTCCACGTGGCGCTCAGCGGACTTCGAAAGCTAGGTCTCGACGGGCTTCTTCTCTCCGGCCCAAGGGGGTACATGCTCGACCCAGACATCGAGCTCTTCGTCGCCGAGTGACTCAACGGGCGCCTAGAAGTATCCACTCTTCGCGCTGCTCAAACGAGTACGAACTCGAGAAAATCTGCATTGATCGACACGATCAAACTGTTTTCCACGTCGTAGGCAAGTCTGTCGTTGCTACGGTCTCGGCATGAGAATGTGGTCCGCGTTGATTGTCCTTGGTTTCCTTTCGGCTTGCAGCGACGCAAGCACGCCTCCCGCGGACGGCGGCGGGTCAAGCGACGTGGCCGATGTTGGTCTGTTCGATTCAGCCGTCGATGCCGCGCCGAGCGAATGTCTGGGCGAGCCCACTTTTGTGCCGATCACCGGCGGCGTCACGGATATCGACGTGGATGGAGACTACGTCTTCGTCGGTACCCCCACGGCCATCGAGGTGTACCGCTTTGGCCCAGAAGCACAGCTGGTCTCGAGGCATGAGACGCCTGTGGCCGGACTGAGCGCGGACGCGGGAAGCGTCGTGGTCCACGACGGACAGTTCGCCATTCTCTTTTCTCAGAGCGAGGGGTTGCTGGCGGAGGAGATCCGGATGGACATCTCCGGCGAAGCGCGTGTTGCGCTCGTCGCGTCCCAGCTGCTGACCCTTCGACATGCTCCCATGGCGCGCATCGCCGCGTTGGAAATTAGCGACATCGCCGACTTGGCCTCGCCGGAGGTGCTCGGTACCACGACGATCGAAGGAACGAACCCCGCCCAACTCATCATCAGCGATCAGCACGCATACACACTCGATGCTTCCCTTGCTCCGAGCCAGCTCGAAGTCGTGGCTCTCTCCGATCCCGAAAACCCGATCTCCGTCGGCCGACTGCCCATCGCGGCCGGTGACGCGACGTCGAATATTGCCGTCGATCGCGGCTTTGTGTTCATTGGTCTCGCCAACACGTTCCAACTCATCGACGCGTCTACCCCGTCCAACCCACAGCTGATGGGAACCCGACCTGGTGGACACGCTCTGGCCGTGTACGAGGACCGAATCGCAAGCGCGGGCGAGATGTTGAGCATCTATCGCATGCAAGGGCCCGGAGAGCTCGAAGCCCTCGAGACGTACGCGACGGTGCCTGCGACGGCGCTCGCCTGGACGCCAAGCGCGCTGCTCGTCGGCGGTACGGACGGGCTGCGCTATCGACCGTGGAACTGCGCCGCGCCCTGACATGCGTGACATGTTGCCCTTCGTTGTTGGTGCGCACGCCAACAGGAGCTGACGCGCCAAATCCCACGGCTCGATGGTCGGATGATGGACTGTTCTTCACCCTTGAAGGACCCTCGGTCTATGCGG
>JBLHKB010000683.1:0-3405 GCA_047619315.1 Polyangiales bacterium | reverse complement strand
GGTGAGCGAAGCCTTGCCGTCGAAGCCTACGACGCGCTGATTGAAGAAGCTGCGCCTGAGGAAGACAAGGTTGAAGTACGCGGACGAATTAGCGTCCTAGTCCGCGAAGCGACCGTCGATGAACTCGGGGTGATGCGGAGCGCTCTTTCGCGGGCTGGCGAGGCTTGGCCCATCGTCGCCGTTCGCTCCTTGCGAGAAGCGTACGAGAGCGGCGACCTTGTAACGGTCCGCAGCGTGGCCCTCGAACTTTCGGATGCAGATGTCGAGTTAGAGCCTGAGCTGCGGGCCATGACGCTTCGTGCGGATCGAACTGGCCAGGCAGACCCGCGCGCGATCGGGGCCATTCTTCCTCTCTCCGGCCGCGGCCGCGAGGTGGGTCAACTTGCCTTGCAGGCGATGATGCTCGGTGCGTCCCTGCCCCCCGGGGCGCCACCGGGGCCTGATTCACCACGGGTGTTCTTCCGTGATAGCGCCGGCGATTCCACGCGCGCCGAAGCCGCCGTAAACGACCTTGTCACTGTCCACCGCGTCACCGCCATTGTGGGCCCGCCGGACACCGAATCGAGCCGAGCCGCCGCGCGCCGAGCTCAAGAACTTGGCGTCCCGTACATCTCACTTGCCCCCGATTTCGAGATGACGGCCATCGGGCCAAATGTCTTTCGCTTTCTCCCGACCTTTGAAGAAGAGCTCAGCGCCCTCGTGGTTGCCTCGCGCTCGAGCGGCGCTTCACGAATCGCCATCCTTCGGCCAGCGAACAACTTCGGCCAACGAGCCCATCAAGCCCTTACAGCAGTTCTTGAAGAGCTGGGCGTAACGCTGGCGGCGGATGTTCAGTATGACCCGTCGGCGACTTCCTTTCGTGAGCCGATGACGGAGCTGCGTGGACAAGAGTTTGACGCGCTCCTGATTCCGGATAGCGCTGCACGAATTGCACTCATCGCACCAGCACTCGCCGCTGCCGGTCTCTGGTCATCTGCTGATGGCAGCGTTCCCTCGCGAGCTCGGGATGCGCGGGCCGTTCGACTTCTGTTGCCAAGTGTCGCGTTCAGTAGTTCTGCCGCAATGCGGTCTAGCCACCGCTATCTGCAAGGTGCGTTCGTTTCAAGGACCTACGACACCGCTTTGGGGGTGGCTTCGCTTGAGTTCGCGACGCTCTTTGAAGCACAATACGGACGCGCGCCCAGCCTCTTCGCAGCGGTCGCGTTCGACGCTCTCGCGTTGGCGCTCCAAGCTTCACGACAGGGCGGAGGTGCGGGGCGCGCCGCCACACGGTCTTCTCTTGAGGGCCAAAGAGCGGCGGCCCCCGTCACGAGTCTCGGCGGCTTTTCCCGTGAAAGAACTCCCCTTCGCGGACCTGCAGTCTTGATGTTTCAGGCCAGCGAACTCGTTCGGCCGCCTGTGGCCGCAGGCGATAGATAAGCTGTCTGTCTAGCCGGCCCTAGAGCGCCGCCCTGCCCTTAGAGAAAGAGGACACCGACGAGGGCGATGAGGATGACTACGGCGACGCCGAGGCCCACCCACAAAAGAAGGTTTGAGTTTCCGCCTGGGATTTCCCCTGATCCAAGAAACTCGGATGGAGACGCCATCGGCACGGTCTCTCGAAGAGCGACTGAGGCTCGGTCCAAAGCCGCTTGACTAGGCCCAGTAGCCACGGGCTCAGGTGCCGCTTTCGGTGGAGGCGCGATGGACGGCGGTGGTGGGCTCGTTCCCTCGATCGCAGCATTCAGTTCTGAGACGGACTTGCCGCGCCATTCGCTTCTATCAAGCAAGCCAAAAGCCTTGAAGATAGCGTCGGCTAACGCGCCTGCGCTCGCCGGCCGCTGGGTCTTGCTCTTTGTCACACCGTTGAGAACTGCGGCATCGAAACGATGCGTCAGCTTCGCGTTGAGACTGCTCGGCGGAACAGGATCGGACCCGACAATCTTCGTGAGAATCTCGGCCACGTTCGATCCATCAAACGCGATTTTTCCTGTGCCCAACTCCCATGCGATGGCGGCGGCGGCAAACACATCCGTGCGTTGGTCGACGTCGAGCTTTCCCATCGCTTGCTCCGGCGACATGTAATAGGGCGAGCCTAGAGTCGTGCCGAACGCAGTCAGCTTGGGTCCAACTTCCATCTGGAGTTTGACGGAGCCAAAATCGAGCAGCTTCACCACATCGCCACTCTCGGAATGGCAAAGGAAGACGTTGTCTGGCTTCATGTCTCGGTGAACGACGCCAAACGAGTGGGCGTAATCGAGGCCGTCCGCAAGTTGCGACATCACGTGCAGAATTCGCGCGGGTGAGAACGCTCCATCGGCAAGGGCTCCGCTAAGTTCGGAGCCATCCAAGTATTCCATCGTCATGAAGTGCGAGCCGTCGTCGGTCGCGCCAAACTCATGGACCTTGACCATGTTTGCATGCTCGAACTCTTCTGCGGTTTCGTATTCGCGTTTGAAGCGTTCTACAGCGACTGCATCCTCGGCGATGTTCGCGTGGAGAACCTTGATCGCGACCCGCTGCTTCGTCTCGGGGTGGCGCCCTTCATAGACACGCCCCATCCCGCCGTCAGCGATCCGCGCTGCAACAATGTATTCACCCAGCTTGTTTCCAAGTCTTGGGTCGTGATCATCCGGCGGCTGAACCTCGACGGTGATCTTTCCGTCTAGACCGCAGAACGAGACACCGTCCTCGTAACTAGCTGCGCATTCTGGGCACCGTCTCACTGGCGTATCGTACCCACTCCCACGCCGAAAAGTCGACACCCATTCGGCGCTCTTTGCGCGAGGTTCTACCAGCGAAGCCAGGCGTTTTCGACATTGTCGTGCGCCAGGGTGAGCTCGTCACCCGTCTCGTTGCGAACTCGGAAACAGACAACGCTCGCTGCGGAGATCCCGCCGTCCTCTTCCCAGCGGCCGAGGACGTCCTGGACCTTGTGAACGACACCGTGTTCCACGTAGCCGAGAGGCGCATAGTCCCATCCAACGGCTTCACGCGTGAGCACCTCGAGGGTCCCTGCGGGATCCCACGAGGGTGTTGCCAGCCCGGCCTCGGCCCGAAGTACAGGGGCGCATCGCTCCGTCGCTACAAGAACAGCTTGGTCGATCAAACGACCTTGGATAACGACAATGAGGCTGTAGCCGTTGCCGATTTCGCGCAAGACGAAGCATCGCTCTCGCCCAACGATTTGAGTGAGAGCCGAGCGACCCCCGCCGATACGTCTTGCGAAGCGCCGCACCTCCGCGACGCTCATCTGCATCTGCGCCCCCGCCACTTTTGCGTCGTAAGGCTCGATGCAGCTGCAGTAGTCGACGCACTCTCCCTCGGCGTCAATGAAGAGCGCAGCGAGTACGGAGCTGTGGCAATGCACGGTTCGGCGGAGCGGCCTGGTAAAATTAGACTCTATTTGGTCGCGCTCAGGTTCTT
>JBLHKB010000682.1:0-3446 GCA_047619315.1 Polyangiales bacterium | reverse complement strand
CTCAAGAGGCGCTGACCAACGTTGCGCGGCATGCGGAAGCCTCGACGGTGGAAGTCGCGCTTCACCAAGACGACGCTGGGATCACCCTGCGCGTGGTCGATGATGGAGTCGGGTTCTCGGAAGAGGCGGACGAAAGCGGCATGGGGCTTCGGTCCATGCGAGAGCGGTGCGAACTTCTGGGTGGCCGCGTCAAAATCGTGTCGACGGGGGCAGGGACCACCATCGAGGCCCACTTTCCGCTACGTTAGTCCGGTGCCCCGAATGAAGTTTGAGGAGTCGTCGTGAACTCACCATCGATACGCGTGTTTTTGGTCGATGATCACACGCTCGTGCGCGAAGGCATCCGCGCGCTCCTCGACGACTGCGAGGGCATCGAGGTGGTGGGTCAGGCAAGCGATGGCCAGGAGGCACTCGAGACCATCGGCGCCTGTTCGCCGAACGTGGTGCTCATGGACATGGCGATGCCGCGACTCAATGGAATCGACGCGACGGAGCGCGTTCTTAAAGCGTTCCCGGACATTCAGGTGGTGGTTCTTTCGATGCACGCCAGCCATGAATACGTACGGCCGGCGCTGCGAGCCGGCGCTCGCGGGTATCTGGTGAAGGGCGCCGGCCTGGCGGACTTAGAACTCGCCGTTCGTTCCGTGGCAGCGGGGAAAGCCTTTGTGAGCCCTGACGCGGCGGCGGTGCTGGTTAACGCGGAGGGCGATGAGCTCCGCGGCGCGGCTCTCTCCACGCGAGAGCGAGAAGTGTTGCAGCTCGTCGCTGAGGGGCATTCCAGCCCGAAGATTTCTGGCACGTTGGCGATCAGCGTCAAAACCGTGGAGGGTCATCGCCAGCGTTTGATGGCAAAGCTTGGGGCGACGAACGCCGCAACCCTGGTCCGTCACGCAATTCGGCTGGGTCTCATCGATCCAGAAGCCTGATTGGGACCGGATTTGGTCGGAGCAAGGGTTTCCCCCTGCTCAAAACAGGGGGTTCCCCCGATTGCCAAACAAGTCGGATACTTAGGACACTGTCGTCAGTCGTGAAAGGATGTGAAAAGGGCTGGGCGCCGCTGGCCCTTGTCACGGGGCTTGGGCTCAGTGTCGTTGTGGGGCTGAGTGTCATCGGACTCAGTGTCATCGGACTCAGTGCGTCCGCGTTCGCCCAAGACCCAGAGCCGGGTCCCCCGTTGGACGAAGAAGACTGGGGCGAGGACGACGATTATGAGTACGGCACTCAGGTGGCCGTAGACCCAAACGACGGCGAGGCGGCACGCGACAGCCGCTCTCGTTCCCGAGTAACGCGACGGGAGTTTGAGGAACGCCTTCCACAATCTGCTCCGGAGGCCCTTCGTTTCGAACCTGGCGTTTCTGTTCAGCAGACGGCGCACGGGCAAGCGAGTCCTTTCGTGCGCGCGATGACCGGTCAACAGGTCGTGCATCTCTTCGACGGCGTCCGCATGAACAACGGTGTCTATCGACAGGGGCCCAATCAGTACTTTTTCTCCATCGACTCCCTAACGCTGGAGCGGATGGAAGTGGTACGCGGGAGCGCCTCCACCCGCTACGGCTCCGACGCCCTCGGCGGCGCGATCCTCGCGCGCTCCATCGCGCCGACGATCGATTCTGATCTCGACGGCGTGACGTTTGGCGCGCGCGCTTTGGCTCGGTTCGGCTCCGCGGACCTCGCCATCGGCGGTCGCGCCGAAGTCGAAGCTCAGCTCGGCCGTCGAACGGCGGTGATCCTCGGTGGCGGCTATCGAGACGTGGGGCAGCTCGAGTCCGGCGGAGTCGTGGCAAACGCCGGTCGCGCCGAGCCACTGGTCCCGCGTTTTGAAGAAGACGGACGAACGCAGCAGGGGACCGGCTTTCGCGAAGCCACCTTCGATGGCCGCTTCCTCCACCAAGTGACGGAGGACCTGACGTTTTCGGCGGCGCTCTTTGGCTACCGTCAATTCGACGCGCCACGAACGGACCAGTGTCCCGCGCCGGAAGCGCCTGCGTCGGAATGCCTGCGCATCGAAGAGCAGTTTCGTACGCTGGGCTATGTGGCCCTTCGTGGCGACGCTGGAGCCTTGAGGGATATCGAGCTCAACGCGTCTTGGCAGCGTCACTCCGAGAAACGAGTGCGCGATCGACCGCAGTCCTTGGTCCAGCACCAGTGGAACAACCGCGTCGATACACTTGGAGTGAGTTTTCGTGCGGCGTCACGACGTTTTCAGGGCGCTCGTTCCTGGCGCCTTCGCTTCGGAGCCGAGGCGTACAGCGACAGCGTTCGTTCGGACGCCTCTCAGTCGTTCACCGACTTGGACCGAACTTTTGACCGCTCGCGCGGCCAGTACATCGACGGTTCTCGCTACGTGTCTCTCGGCGCCTTCACGGAGGTTGATGTGTCGGTCGCTTCCTGGCTCTCCCTTCGTGTGGGTGGGCGTGCCGCGGTGATCGGGGCCCGGGCGGCGGCGGATCCGGAGTCGGGGTCTCTGGCGGTACGCGAAACTTGGTTCGCTCCTGTGGCACGATTCGGCGCGGAGTTTCGCGTCGCAGACCCCGTGTCGATCTTCGTGAACGTCGACCAGGGCTTTCGCGCACCGAACCTCGACGATCTCACCTCGCGGCAACAGGTGGGCCCTGGCTTTCAGTTTGAAAACGCAGCGCTTACGCCGGAGCGTGCGACAACCATCGAAATCGGCGGCGTGCTCGACCATGACTGGATCGAGTTGAGCGTCTGGGGGTACGCGACGCTCCTCCGGGACGGGATCTTTCGCGGCGTTCGCGAAGCGAGCGACTGTCCGCCGCAGACGCCCTCATGTGGTGCCTCGAGGACCCAGTTCCAGCTTCTCAACGCCGACGCCCAGGCGGTGATTTTGGGCACAGAGGGCGGCGCTACGCTTCACTTGCCCGCAGAGGTCACCCTTCGCGCGACGTATCAGTTCGCGTGGTCCGAAGGGCCGAATACGGGCGCGGCAGAGAATGCCGACGCGCGGGTTCCACTCTCGCGAACGCCGCCACCCGGGGGCACCCTCGAAGGTCGCTGGCTGCATGCCAAGAGCGGCGTCTACGTGGGCGCCGCTGTTCTCTGGGCCGCGGCACAGCGACGTCTTGCGCCAAGCGATGAGGCGGATGCGCGAATTCCCGTCGGCGGAACCCCCGGCTACGGCCTCGTTGACCTTCGCGTTGGCTATCGAAACGCGCACTTTCGCGCCCACCTCGTTTTCCAGAATGTCTTCGACGCTGCGTATCGCGTACACGGTTCGTCGATCAACGGGCCGGGTCGCAGTATTCGATTGGCCCTTGGCACAGAGATATAGACCTATGAAAAAGAACAAGACTTTCTTCTGCTCCCTCCTCAGCGCGCTGCTCTTCGTTGGCTGCGGCGATGACTCGTCGAGGGACGCTGGCTCTGACTCCGCCATGAGCGACGCGCTCGAGGCGGACGCTGGTAGCTGCGCGCCGCGCGCCGGT
>JBLHKB010000681.1:0-3451 GCA_047619315.1 Polyangiales bacterium | reverse complement strand
GTCGCGAGTGCTTTGCCGATGTGGTAGCTGTTCTCTTTGTGGACGATGGCGCTGAGGGCATCGACGCGCTCGCCATTGATGAGCATGTCGAGTCGCACGAGCTTGTTCGTCCGGTAGCCGGCGAGCTCGTAATCCATCGACGCGTAGCCTTTGGTGGCGCTCTTGAGTTTGTCGAAGAAGTCGTAGAGCACTTCCGCCAGCGGCAAGAAGTACGTCACGATGACGCGCTTTTCGCTCGCGTACTGAATGCCTTTTTGCTCGCCGCGGCGGTTTTGGCACAGACGAATGACCGCGCCGACGTAGTCCGAGGGCACGTGAATGGAGACTTCGAAGTAAGGCTCTTCGATGTGGTCGATGAGGCCGGTGTCGGGCAGACGTGAAGGGTTCTCTACCTTGATCTCGGTGCCGTCGTTGAGGTGGACCTTGTACACGACGGTGGGCGCCGTCGTGATGATGTCGAGGTCGTACTCGCGCTCGATGCGTTCTTGGACGATCTCCATGTGGAGCAATCCAAGAAAACCGCAGCGAAAGCCGAAGCCGAGAGCATCGGACGTCTCGGGTTCAAAGAAGAGCGCGGCGTCATTGAGCTGCAAGCGGTCGAGGGCGTCGCGGAGCTCGGGGTACTGCGCCGAGTCCGTCGGGAACACGCCGCAGAAAACCATGGGCTTCACTTCTTCGAAGCCTGCGAGGGACTCCGTCGCCACATCACCGCGCGCGTGCGTGATCGTGTCGCCGACCTTGGTGTCGCGCACGGACTTGATGGAGGCGGCGAAGTAGCCGACCTCGCCTGGACCCAGATGGTCGACGGCGAGAGGGAAGGGGTTGTACACGCCCATCTCGGTGACTTCGTACTCAGCACCCGTCGCCATCATCTTGATGCGCTCGCCCTTGCGAAGCGTTCCGTCGACGACGCGAACCATGCCCATGGCGCCGCGGTAGGAGTCGTACCAAGTGTCGAAAACCAGCGCACGAAGCGGGGTGCTCTTGGCCTTCGGTGCCGGGATCCTTTTAAGGATCTCGTCGAGGACCTCTTTGACGCCCTCGCCGGTCTTGCCACTGCAGGCAAGGATCGGATCGACCTCAAGGCCGATCACTTCTTCGACCTCGCGAACGACGCGTTCAACGTCGGCGCCGGGTAAGTCGATCTTGTTGAACACCGGGATGATCGTGAGATCACCCTCCAGCGCCAAGTACACATTCGCAAGCGTCTGCGCTTCGACGCCCTGTGTCGCGTCGACGACGAGGAGCGCGCCTTCGCAGGCGGCGAGTGAACGACTCACCTCGTAGGAGAAGTCGACGTGGCCTGGCGTGTCGATGAGGTTGAACTGGTATTCGTTCCCCTCCGCGTCTTTATAAGGAAGACGGACGCCCTGCGCCTTGATGGTGATGCCACGCTCCTGCTCAAGCTCCATGCGATCGAGGAGCTGCGCTTTTTTCTCGCGCTTGGTCACCGCCCCGGTCACATCGAGGATGCGGTCGGCGAGTGTGCTCTTCCCATGGTCGATATGGGCGATGATGCAGAAGTTGCGGATGCGCTCGATGGGGAACGACATGAAGTGATCTTTTGCTCAGGCCAAATGGGTGAGGGGGAGGGCGACGCTAGCAGTTCGCGGCCACTCGGCCACGCGTGATCGCGCTGAGATGGCAGGGACCTCAGGTCTTGGTGCTAGCGCCCAATGAAAGCTGGCCTGGTAGCTCGTTCTGATGTCGGTCGAGGACGAGGTCAATCCCCTCCCGAATGTAGACCGCCACCGGTACTTTAGTGCGCTGATGCAAGAGCTTCAGCTGCTCATTCTGTTCCGGCGTAATGTAAACGGTGGTGGAGATTTTCTTACGGGCCATCGACTTCTAACCGGGGTGCATGCCATCTGACAAAACAGAGGGCGAAATTCAGGATGGAGCTATATGACATCACATATAGTGTCAACTCGCGCAGCCGCCACCCCCTCGTTGTCTTATCGCTTGTCGGGGGTCTTTCGAGTGGTTGCAGCCCTACCGGGTCCCGCCGTATGCTTCGCACAGAGTGGGGCGGCCCGTTTTCGAGCCAGCCATCCAAACCACCGATGGATTGTTCTAAGTATGCGTAGATGCTCCCCTTGTTGCTTGATTTTTGTCGGACTCACGATGGTGGGTTGCGGCGGGCCTTCCGGCGCCGTCGGCGACACCACCGCTTCCCTCGAGGGCAGCCGTGGCGACGAGACCGTTCGTGAACAGTGCGACGTGTCCGACGCGGAGATCACCACCAGCGATGTGAACGGCGACGGAACTCCCGATGTCCGGCATGTGAGCGTTGATGGCCGGCGTCGTTGCAGTGAATACGACTTCGATTTTCGCGCTCCGCCCGACCTGACCCGTTTCTACGCGGAAGACGGCGTCACCATCGTTCGCGAAGAGCACGACCTCGACTTTGACCAGCAGCTCGACCAGATCCTCTACTTCGAGAACGGCGAGCTCGTCCGCAAAGAGCTCGACACCAACTTCAACAATCGCATCGACACGTGGATGTGGTGCGAAGGCGGAAGTGCATCGCGTTCCGAGCGAGACCGACTCAACGATGGCGACGTCGACACGTGGGAAACCTACGAGAACGGTCTCCTCACGGAGGCGAGCTACGACGACGACGGCGACAGTCTTCCCGAGAAGTGGGAGATCTTCCGCGAGGGGCGTCTGTCGGAGATTCGTCATGACACCGACCGTGACGGCGAGCCTGACCGCGCGGAGGTAATCCCCCCCGATTCCGCTGGCCTCCCCGAAGAGCGGATCGCATGCACGCTCATCGAGCGCAGTGACGATGCGGAGTCCTCGGCACCCGCCAACGGTATCGTGAGCGGCACCGTGGCTGAAAGTGGAGTCGGCGAGGCTGATGCGGAAGCCGACACGAGCGGTGGTGAAACACCAGCCCCGACGGGCGACCCGATTACGGACGGCATCAACGCGGAGCAGGATCAATGAGCGCGTTTTCATCATCATCATCATCATCATCCAGCGCTTTTTCGAAAGCGCTGCCTCTTGCGCTCTGTGCCCTCCTGGGTGCTTGCGGTGCGGACGAAGGCGACGAGCGCGCACAGCGTCCTGAGCGCGCGGAGTCCACTGGAGGCGAGCGAACCCAAGGTGACAACCGCTGCGACGCGGAAGCTGAGAACCGTGAAGTCAGCGAGTACGACACGTCCGGCGACGAGTGGCCCGACGTTCGAAAGGTGTTTCTCACCGTCGGCGACGGCCGCCTCGCACGGCTGATTCTCATCTGCCGTGAAGCTGACCTCAACGGCGACGGCACGAAGGACGTCGTTCGTTATTACAACGATGAAGGTCGGCCGCTTCGCGAGGAATCCGACCGAAACTTCGACGGTCGAATGGATGAAGTAACGTTCTTCGAGAACGGCCGCATCGTTCGCAAAGAAGTCGACACCAACGACAGCGGTATCGTCGACACGAAGGTCTTCTACGAAAA
>JBLHKB010000680.1:0-3459 GCA_047619315.1 Polyangiales bacterium | reverse complement strand
GTAGCGTGGATGAGCGGCGAGACGACCCTGGGATCGGCAGGTCTCGAACTGAGCTTCCCAATGATCACCCGTGTGGGGCGTGCGCACGCCGTAAGTAGGCCAAAAGTGGTCTGCAACCAGACTTCTGTGGCACTATTGGCGAGAGGTTATCTTTATGAATCAACATAGTCGCGCTCTGCTAGTCACTCTCGTTTTCTCATCCTTCGCCTTGTTCTCTGCGGGGTGCGGCGATGATGGCACCTCGGAGGCTGGATGTTGCGTCGCGCTCCCCGGTCAAGATCAAGCCGTGTGTGACCCACTCGAGGCCCTCGGCGAAGACCGTTGCAATATGATCAACGCCGGCGCGACCTGTGCCTGGTCCGCGGCCGCGGAATGCGCACCGACCAGCGACGCCGGAAGCAGCGACGGCGGCTCCGAAAGCGATGCCGCCACAACGGACGGCGGCCCGAACAGCGACTCCGGTCCCGGCGTTGACTCCGGTCCCGGCGTTGACTCTGGCGCAGGTGACGATGGTGGTCCTGCCGTCGATGCCGGCCCCCCGGCCGAGGGATGCTGCATCGCTCGTGGCGACACCGATCAGATGCTCTGCGACGAGGCCGCGCCCTTCGGCATGGACCGCTGCAATATGGTGAACGACGGCGCAAGCTGTGGCTGGTCTTCAGACCCTGCGGTTTGTGACCCAGTGCCCACCGACGCCTGCTGCGTTGCCCAGGCGGGCATGTCCCAGGCTCTTTGCGACGAAGTCGAGCCCGGCGGCATGGACCGCTGCAATCGAGTCGACGGCGGCGCGGCTTGTACATGGTCCGACGTCCCCGAATGCGCCCCAGCCCCGGTTGCATGTTGCATGGCGCGGCTGCCTGAAAACCAGTCCATGTGCGATGCCGTTGAAGACGGCGGTGCAGAACGCTGCAACGGTCTCAACGGCGGACGCACCTGCGGATGGTCCGACGCTCCAGAGTGTTCGCCCGTCGTCGAGCCCACGTGCTGCATCCCTGATAGCCCGCGTTTCGCGGAGAGGTGTTCCTTCCTCGAAGGCGACACCTCCGGATGCAATGAAACCCGCGGCTGCTCCTGGAGCCGCAGTTGTGAGCCCGTCGCCCCCGTGTGTTGCACAGGCATGATCCCAGAGGACGACGCCCGATGCGCCGACTTTGAGATGAGCATGGCCCGCTGTGAAGGTGTTCGACGATGCGTGTGGAACGACGCACCGAGCTGCCGTTAGACCCGAAGTGAGCCAGCCGTGCCCTGAAACTCAGGGCATGGCGGGTTACCGAGCTCGCTGATTCAATACCTACAGTTCAGTGTGAATGGGCCGCAGGAGCGTGCGCCGAGCCCGTCCTCTGCTGCCACGTATCCAGATCCAAGACCTCTTGGCGGAACGTCGCATGACAGGTCGTGCAGGCCTGGAGCGTGTGAGCCGTCGCGCTCAGCACAGCGGCTGAGTCCTGAGCACGCGCGGCTTCGCCAATGCTATCCGCGCGCCGATGAAAATCGAGCGCCATGTCAGTGAACCCGGGCGCCCCGGCGCCCATATGCTGGCACATCTGCTGCATCTGAGGAGAGGTCCCAATCCGGGTGGCGGCGCTGGCAATCTCCTCCCAGTTTTCCTCCGAGAGCCCACTCGTGATGCGCTGGATCGCGACGAGATGTTCCATCATATTTTGCTTCTGATGCCACGCCATCATCGGTTGCAGCGGCACCGGCTGGCGACCGTCCAGCGCGGCGAGCTCGGCCACCGGATCCGACGCCGCCGCTTCTGGCGCGATGACTTCCGGCGCTGCCTGAGCTGGATTCGCACTCGGCTCGGGTGAGCCGTTGCACGCGATAAGCATCGTGGCGAGCAACGATGCGCGGTGTAAAATAGTCAGTCTCATTCTTCCTCTTCCTTGGGGGCCATCGCTTTTGCGAGGAGCTCAAGCGACTCGATCACCCCCTCGGTTTGGTCACCGAGACTTTCGGCGAGGCGCCGAAAATGCGAGGTGCTGCTCTTGTCCACATTCACCGCCAGCTTCCGCCCTTGTGCAGAAAGCGTGAGAACGACAGCCCGGCCGTCCACTGGGTGGGCCTCCCGGGTCAGCTCGCCGGCGTTCTCCATTCGGGCGCATAAACGCGAGACGTTCGTGCGATCGATCGCGAGCCGCGCTGCAAGTTCACTCACGGTCATCGGCTCCTTGCTCTGCAGCAACTCAAGCAGCGCATAGGCGTGAGGAAGAGAAAGCGGCGCGCCACATGGGCGCTTGGCTCCCTCCAGCGTGCCGTGAGCCAGAATAAGGCTGCGAAGCGCTTCTCGAAGATCCCGAGCCTTGCCGCTTTTGATTCCCATCGTCTCAAGACCCTATCATCAAACTGCGTGCGATCGCACCTACTTCGTCGACGAGACGAACGTCGGCGCTACCTTGACCCACCGGGGACATTGAGGAAGGTCTGAAACATGCGTCCCTCGAGCTTCCTCCTGCTGGCCTTCCTGGCTTTCTCGACGGCTTCCGCCCAAGACCGCCTGGTAGAAGACGAAGCGGAGACCACGTCCGCCGAAGAGGTCGCCCTCGCAGAACTACGCGCCGCGCTGACACCGGAAGAGTTCGAAGCGCTGAGCGCAGAGATCGGCGCCATCGGCGAGCTTGAAGCGAGCCTTAGCCCACAGGCCGGCATTATCACCTTGGGCGACGGCCTCGCGACCATCGACGTGGGTGAAAATCTTGTCTACCTCAACCCCGATGACACGAATCGCGTCGTCCAAGCTTGGCAAAACCCACCTATGCCGAACACCCTCGGCATGCTCATACCGACGGATCGCTCGCTCTTCGGTGACACGAACTGGGCAGTGATTCTGACTTACGCCGAAGACGGCTGGGTCGACGACGCCGACGCCGATGACCTCGACTACGACGAGCTCCTCGAAGAGATGCAGAGCGACACCCGCACGGAGAACACAGCGCGCGAGGAGATGGGTTTGCCCAGGATGCGCCTGGTCGGCTGGGCGGAGCCGCCTCACTACGACACCAACACCCATCGCTTGTCCTGGGCGAAGCGCCTTGAGACGAACTACGAAGGCGAGCTCGTGACGAACTTGAACTACGCCACGCGTGTGCTGGGTCGGCGTGGTGTTCTCGAGCTCAACGCCGTCGCCGGCATCGAAATGCTCGAAGAGATTCGGGGACAGATGGGCGAAGTTCTTGGGCGCGTAGGGTTCGAGCCGGGTCATCGCTACGAAGACTTTGACGCGGACATGGACGACGTCGCGGCGTACGGAATCGGCGCTCTGATCCTCGGAAAGTTCCCGGGAAAAGCAGGCTTCTTCGCGATGATCGGCCTCTTCCTCTTCAAAGCGAAGGCGCTGCTCATCGTCGTTGTGATCGGAGGACTTGCCCTGACAAAACGTTTCTGGCGTCGGTCCAAGGCCTGCGAGGACGACAGCAGAGCCGACGATCCGCCAAGCGATTTCGACGAGGTCTGAAGGCT
>JBLHKB010000679.1:0-3477 GCA_047619315.1 Polyangiales bacterium | reverse complement strand
CAATGGAGTACGAGAGGCCTACAAAGATGCGGATGACGGGCTCGATCTCACGCACCACGCTAAAGTCGACGGGCTCCCGTGACTGCAGCGCCGCTTCAAGACCGACCTGGATGCCAAGCGCATCCGTCGCCGCAAAACGCGCGCCAGCGGCCACTCGGATGGGTGACTCGCTGACACCGGGACCCTCGGCGCCCACGAAGGGCTCAAAGGTCGCTTCAAGGAACGCGGAACCGCGTCCAAACGAGTAGTTGGCGGCGAGTCCTAACAACACGGCGTTCGAGCCGTTGGCGGAGAGAGAGACCGCATCACCGCGACGGTAGGTGGCTTGGCCGCGGAGAATCTTGTCGCTTCCGTCGATGCGGTAGCCAAGGTTGAACGCAAGCTGCAGCTCGCCCAAACGAAGGCCAACAAGTCCACGGAATCCGAGACGACTGGCGCCTACGTCGATGGATGGCGCGTCAGTGCCGTAGAGGTCCCAGCGTAGCTCGAGTCCGAGGCTGAGCTTCCCCAGCATTCCGCCGACGCGCGCCGCAAGCCACGGCTGTCCAAAGCCGCTGCTGTCCGAGCCCATCGCGTCATCTGGATGAAAGTCGAGTCGTCCGCGCACGCCGGCGGCAATGGAGAGAAGTGAGATCGGGCGCACGGCAAGGGTGATGCCGCCACCGATGCGCTGATGCGAACCGCCTTCGCCATCGGCCTCCGCGATGAAGCCGTACGCCGCTCGGGTCGCAATTGTCAGGTCCAAGGGACCGTCGTCGATCCAGCCGACACGCTCGCCCCCGGAGAACCCCAGCTCATCCCTGTCGGCGATTTGAGCCGAAGTGATGCTGGGTATCAGCAACATCATGGCCGACAGAATGAGAAGGCTTTGAAGCGTCGTTTTCATGGTCAATTGGGCGCGCGTCTCACGCAAACGGGCAGTATTCATGCTACCAGGAAAAGGAATGTTCGGTTTTCTAAAATCGGCACCTCCGAAAGGAGCCGCTGCCCCACGTCGCCCCTTTCAAGCGTTTTTTTGTGCTTTTGTGGCCCTCGGGGCGTGCGATTGTGGAGATTCCGTGCTCGCGACGGTGAGCGCCCAGCAGGGCAGCGTTGAACGAGATCACGCGAGCGCGATGGGACGTTGGGGCACGGCTGAGATCGGCAGTGAGCTTCGTTTGGGCGACGGTCTGCAAACGGGTCCAGAGGCCACCGCTTCCCTCGATCTGGCGAGCGGCGTGAAAATGGACCTTGAACCCGACACGCTCATTCGTTTTCGCACCGCCGCCGACGAGGAGAGCCAACGCGTTGAGGTGGTGAGCGGTGAGATTGTCGTGGAGACGCCGGCGGACAGCGACGGTGATCTCGAGCTTGCGCTGGAGCTGGGCGACGTTCGACTGGCGCCGGGCAGCCAAGCGCGCATTCGAGCGGACTCAAGCATCGAGGTCGTCGTCGGGCTGGCCGTTATTGAACGCGGAGATGGCACCGAAGAGACGGCCCAGGCGGGAGAGGTGATAGGTCCAGACCCCGGCGCCTCGGACACCGGTCCCGAAGACGCCGGTCCCGAAGACGCCGGTCCGGAAGACGCCGGCCTTGGGGACACGAGTCCTGAAGACGCCGGACCTGAAGACGCTGGGGAGGACGACGCTGTAGATGTGGGCGCCGCGCTCACGCCGGGGCCAGAGCGCGCTGATTTGCTCCTGGCAGCCGGCGGGCGCGTGACGATTCATGCGCCCAGCGTTCCCGTCCGCATCGGCGTGGCTTCACCGGAGTGCGCTGGGCAGTCGATTCTACGCGTTGGCCGTCGGCGTGCGCTGGCGGTTGACGGAGAAGCGCATCTTTCCCTTCCTCCGGGACGTCACCGCTGGACTCTTTCTTGCGCGGGCAGCGAAGTGTCTCGGGGGTCCGCGCGTATTCTTCGCGACGGTGGGACGCGGCGGATGCCCAGTGTTCCTCCGCGAAACGTCATCGACGCGGACGGCCGGCCCTACAGCGTTCTCTACCAGAACCAGCTGCCTTCAGTGCTCGTGCGCTGGGCCGGAGCGCAGGGCGGGCCGCCTTATCGACTTACGCTCCAGGGGCCAGGCGGGGCCGCGATTACGCGCACGGGGGCCACTCCGCGCTTCGAGTTTCGGTCGGGGCAGGTGCGGGAAGGAACGCATTCGATTCAGGTCCGTTCAGCGTCCGGGGATACTTCGCCAACGACGCGTCTGACGATTCGTTTCGACAACGCGGCTCCGACGGCCAGCGTGAGTGCGCCGGCCAACGGCTCCTTCGCACCCGGAGCCTCCGTGACGGTCTCTGGCACCGCGGCGCCAGGCTGGCAGGTTCGAGTGGGCGGCCAGGAGTTGCCCCTTGGAGCCCAATATCGCTTCAATGGCGAAGTGACGGCGCCATTAAATCGAGACTCTCTCGTGCTTCAACTCGTGCATCCGAGGCACGGTACGCACTACTATCTGCGACGTGCCAGCGGCTCCTAGCGACGTTCACGATCTGACCGGAACCGTAGCGCTCGGGCGCTACCGTTTGGTTAGCGCCATAGCGCAAGGTGGCATGGGCGTCATCTACCTCGCCCGACAGGAGGGCGACGCGGGATTCATGCGTCCCGCCGTCATCAAGCGCTTAAGGCCGGACATCGGCGGCGACATGGCGATGGTCGAGCTCTTCATGCGTGAAGCGCGCATTCTGTCCCTTCTTCAACATCCAGCGATTGTCGGTGTCCTCGACTTCGCCGTCGAAGCCGGCTGTCACGTGATGGCACTCGAGTATGTGCCCGGCTATCACGTGGGGCTCTGGGCGCGCTACCTGCATAAGCGCGAGAAAGCGTTCGACGCGTACTTGGTGATGCACATCGTCGGCAAGGTCCTCGACGCGCTTGAGTACGTTCATGGTCGAAGGGACGACAAGGGCGCCCCGATGGGCATCGTCCATCGCGACGTCACCCCCTCGAATGTGCTCGTGGACCGTGAGGGCAACGTGAAACTGCTCGATTTTGGCATCGCCCGTAGCGAAGACGAAGCCACGAAAGACGCCAGCGAGCGCAGCATCAAGGGAAAGTTCTCGTACATCTCCCCGGAGACCTTGGACGGCGCACCACCGACCGCTCAAGGCGATATTTACTCGTGCGGTGTCATGATCCATGCGCTGATTTTGGGAAGGAACTACTTCCTGGCAGCGACGCCGGCGGAGACTTTACGGCGTGTGCTCGATGGTCATCTCCCCACGCTGAGCGACCGGTTTCACGGGATCCCGCCGGGACTCGACGCCGTCATCGCGAAGGCTACGGCTTACGACCCGCTCGACCGTTACGGCAGCGCCCGGGAGATGCTCGAGGCACTTCGCGGGCTTCAGGAGAGAGATGATCACGAGCTGTCCGATCGATTGCGACGTGCCGCGCAGTTGCTCTACGCTGAAGATGGGCTCCCGGCGGGGCTTGGACTTCCAACACTTGAGGAGCGTGACGCGACGTGGAAGAACTTCGTGGCGGAGACGGTGCCC
>JBLHKB010000678.1:0-3492 GCA_047619315.1 Polyangiales bacterium | reverse complement strand
CATAGCGAGCGTGTTGGTGATGGTCCCGTATTTTCCGATGTTCTTGTGGAGCAGCTGCGCTTTGTGCCGAGTGATTTTGGTATAAATGTCCAAGAAGTGCGAAGCCCGAACGATCCCTCGTCGCTGTTCATCCGTCGCTGTCCCCTATCGGTAGTGCTCTGGTTTCGCGCGCAAAATATGCGTCGCGAAAGAAGTGACTCGATGTGCTCATGACGCGAGAACCGAGCCAAGGAATTGCTCAACAGTTCCACCAGACTTTGAGTTCATTTGCACCGGCCGGCGTCAATGTGAAGCTATTAGAGTCAGAACGACGTACGCACCTACTATGAGAGTCGCCGACCTGAATACCCACGAGTTGCTTGAGATCGATCCCGAAGGGGGAGTGATCCTGTTCGCGGGACAGCGAGCCCTGCTCATCGACGCGGTGGCGATGGGGATGCTGCGCAAGTACCTCGTCGACAACTTTGGATTCACGGCAGCACGCGTGGTGCTGACACAGTTCGGGTTTGCCCAAGGTTGGCGAATGGCGGATGCCATCGAAGAGCAGTTCGAATGGTCCACGCCCGACGAGTGGAGGCGTGCCGGACCACGTATGAACACCCTCGAAGGCCTGTTCCGTCTTGCGCCCGGAGGCGAGGATGCGCTGTCCAAGGCCGGCGCGGTCCTCGTCGAGTCCTATGAAGCCGACCAGCATCTGCTTCACTTTGGTCGCTCGGACGCATGCGCTTGCTGGACGATCAGCGGACTGATGAGCGGTTATCTCAGCCGCACACAGAACGCGGAGATCTACGTGCTCGAGGACAAGTGCATCGCTCGCGGCGACGCCGCCTGTCACCACAAAGCGCGCTCCCGGGACAAGTGGGGCGACGACCAGGCGGAAGCGCTGCGCTACTTCGAGTCAAGCACGCTCAAGGAGAGCTTGGATGTATCCCTCGAGGGAGTCGCCGAGGCTCTGAAGACGATGGAGAAGGAGGTCTTAGCGCGGCGCGCCAGGACGAGCCCCGAAGAAATCGAGGAGCCACTGGGTCTCGTCGCCAAGAGCCCCGCCATGCGCGTCGCCGTGAACATGGCCAAGCGCGTGGCCGGCGTCGACTCGACGATTCTCATCACCGGCGAGAGCGGCGCCGGCAAAGAGCGCATCGCGCGTCTGGTCCACGCCGAGTCAACGCGATCCGCAGGTGCGTTCATCGCCGTCAACTGCGGCGCCATCGCCGAGAGCCTCCTCGAGAGCGAGCTCTTCGGACACCGGCGCGGTGCGTTCACCGGCGCCTCTCACGATCGGCCAGGTCTCTTCGAAGCGGCGAACCACGGCACCCTCCTCCTCGACGAACTTGGCGACGTCTCGCCGGGCATGCAGGTCAAGCTCCTTCGCGTTTTACAGGAGCGCGAAGTGCGCCGCGTCGGAGACAACGTCACCCGGAACGTCGACGTCCGCGTCCTTGCGGCGACGCACCATGACTTGATCCAGCGAGTGAAGGACGGTCACTTCCGCGAAGACCTCTACTACCGGATCAACGTCGTGGAGATTCACGTGCCTCCGCTGCGCGAGCGTCGAGACGACATCCTTGGTCTCGCGCGTGTGTTACTCGAGGAAGCGGCGAACCGTGTAAAACGAAAGATCGACGGTCTGTCTCCCGGCGTCGCGGGTCAGCTCGTTCAGTACACTTGGCCCGGAAACGTCCGGGAGTTAGCCAACGCGATGGAGCACGCGGCGGTCCTCGCGCGCGGAAGCCGAATCGAAGTGGAAGATCTCCCAGAGGAAGTCCGCAACGCCGTGGTGGTCAAGTCCGTCATGGCCAACGGAAAGATCCGGCGCCTCGACGAGATGGAGAAGGAACACATTCTGGCAGCCATGGAGCTGAACGACGGCAACCAGGCCGCAACGGCGGAAGCCCTGGGGATCGGGTCGGCGACGCTCTATCGCCGACTCAAAGGCTATGGCCTTATCGCAGACAGAGCTCCTCGCTAGCGTACGAACACCACAGACGCATCGAACGCTCAGTCAGCTTGGCTTTTATCAGGATGTGACATGGGCGACGCATCGGTTCGCGCGTCTGCAACAACCAGTCCGCGGCTCCAGCGCAAGTCGTCGCGACGGAGTCACGCCGGCGCGCGTCAGACTGATGTCCAACCACATCATGATGACGTTTGCGGCCGGATGCAGGAAACGTGGGATGTAGGAACGGCGACAGGCGTTGTCGTCCCACATGGAACCGCAGCTCGATTGGCATGGTGTCTGCACGAATGGGGAAGCACACGCGCAAACGGACGAGTCCGCTGCCTATACAAAAAAGCAACCCGATGACAAAACGATTTCCCAACAAGGTGGCCCTCACCGATGACAGCAAGGCGCAGCTTATCGACACGCTCAACGCGGTGCTCGCAACCGGTGTCGACCTGCAGATCCAGGTGAAGCAAGCCGGCTGGAATATCAAGGGCCCGCAGTTCTTCGCCCGACATCTGCTCTTCGACAAAGTCGCGGAGCGTCTGCGCTCCTTCGCGGACGACATCGCTGAGCGCGCCGCCACCCTCGGCGGCGGCGCCAAGGGCACGGTTCGCTTGTCAGGCGCGAGCTCTAAGATCCCTGAGTACGACTTGAAAGCGGTCGACGGAACCGACCAGATCAAAGCCCTCGTGGACCGCTTCGCGACGTACACGAAGCTTCTGCGCCGCGGCATCGAAGAGGCTGACACTCAAAGGGATCCGGTGACGGCCGACCTCTACGCCGGAGCACTACGCAACGCAGAACTCGACATGTGGTTCCTCGACGGTCAACTCCAAGCCTAGAACGCGCGTGGACCGAAGGAACGACGCTCATGTCGATCGCGCAACGTGAGCCTTCAAGCGTCATGAGCGCGGAGTCAACGAAGGGCTCCACGTGAAATCCGCAATCAGCGCCGACCTCGAAAAAATGTCGCGCACAGCCAACGTCGGCATCGTGTTTCTGTGTTCTACTCTTCGGCGTCGCGGGCTACTTTGTATCCTTCTACTTTCATTTTCTGACCATTGCGTTCTTTCTGCTCGTCGTGGTGAACGTATACTGGCGTCACGGTCAGACGAAACACACGTTGCTCGCCAACTTCGGGTTCATGGCGCAGACGCGCTACATCGTAGAGAGCGTCGGGCCGGAGTTTCGTCAGTATCTTTTCGCATCAGATACCGAAGAGAAACCGTTCAATCGCATGGAACGAGCCGAGGTCTACCGCAAAGCCAAGGGCATCGATTCGTCCGCTGCCTTCGGATCGTTGCTCCCCTTTGACGACGCGGAGATCAAGCTTCGTCACTCGCTCTATCCGCTGGACAAATCGCAGCTCGAGCCCTTCGAGGTCGCCGTCGGTGCAGCGCGCGGTCTTGACACGACCTATCGCATCCGGCGGCCGATCATGATCAGCGCGATAAGCTACGGCGCGCTCGGTCGAAACGCGGTTCGCGCTTTGGCGCGTGGCGCAAAGCTAGCAGGTGCGGTGATGAATACCGGCGAAGGAGGTACAC
>JBLHKB010000677.1:0-3509 GCA_047619315.1 Polyangiales bacterium | reverse complement strand
CTCGTCGAGATCGGCATCCCCGTCATGGGACACCTCGGGCTCACGCCCCAGTCCTTCCATCACCTCGGAGGCTTCCGCAAACAAGCCAAGACCGAAGCCACCGCCGACACCCTTTTCCAGCAGGCGCTCGACCTGCAAGCCGCCGGGGCCTACTCGATCGTCCTCGAGTCTATCCCCGCCACCCTCGCCGATCGCGTCACCAAGGCGCTCGACATCCCCACCGTCGGCATCGGCGCTGGCCCCGACTGCGACGGACAAGTCCTCGTCACACACGACATCCTCGGCATCGGTGACTATTCACCGCCCTTCGCCAAGGTCTACGCCCAACTCGGCAACGAGATGGTCAAAGCCTTCGAGGCCTACGCCGACGAAGTCCGCTCCGGTGACTTCAAGATCGAACCCAAGAAGTCATGACCACTCGCCTCGTCTCTTCCATCGAAGAGATACGCAACGAGATTCGCTCCGCCCAACGCGCTGGCCAAACCGTCGGCCTCGTCCCAACCATGGGCGCGCTTCACGCTGGCCACCTCGAACTCATCAAGCAATCGACTGCGAACAATGACCGCACCGTCGTCACACTCTTCGTGAACCCGACCCAGTTCACCGACGCAACCGATCTCAACAACTACCCGCGCGACGTCGACACGGATCTCGCGGCCTGCCAAGCCTCCAACGTCGATTCACTCTTCGCCCCTTCTGTCGAAGAGATGTACCCCGAAAAGCCGCTGACTTTTGTCAACGTTGAGGGCGTCTCCGAAGGGCTTTGCGGCGACTACCGCCCCGGACACTTTCGCGGCGTCGCCACCGTCTGCGCCAAACTCTTCTCCATCGCTCCCGCCGACCGCGCCTACTTCGGACAAAAAGACTACCAACAGCTCGCCGTCATCCGACGCCTCGTCCAAGACCTCAACCTCGCCATCGAGATCATCGGAGTCCCGACTGTTCGCGAAGGCGACGGCCTCGCCATGAGTTCGCGCAACCGCCGCCTCAGCCCCGAAGAACGCCGCGCCGCTCCAGTCGTCTACCGCGCCCTCGAAGCTGTGCAAGCCGCCGTACTCGCAGGCGAGCAGGATGCCACCAAGTTGATCGACATCGCGCGCGCCGCAATTTCCACCGAACCCCTCGCGCGCATCGAGTACATCGAGATCGTTGACCGCGACACCATCGCCCCCGTCGATTCCGTCGACACCGAGCGCCGCATCGCCGCCGCCGTTTGGTTCGGAAACGTCCGCCTCATCGACAACATCGCCCTCATTCCGAAGTGAACGTCGCGCTCAAAGAATGGGCCGTCGTCGCCGAAGCCCTGCGCCTAAGTAAGCAAACCTGCCTGTTGCGCAAAGGCGGTATCGCGGAAGGCAAACACGGCTTCGAGCTCAAACACGACCGCTTCTGGTTCTTCCCGACCTGGGAACATCAACAACAAGACTGGATCCGTCCCGAGTTCCAACCACTCTTCCAGTCCCTCGAACCAACCGACCCGGAAGTCATCACGATCCAGCACGGCGCTCGAGTCGACGAAGTCCTCACCGCCCCAGCAGACATCAACCGCCTGCTCAATTCCACAGAACACATCTGGGCCGAGCCCTATCTGCGGATGCGCTACGACTACCGCCCCGACCTGCCGCTCTACCTGGTCATCGTCCGCGCTTTTTCCCTCCGCGAACCCGTCGCGGTCCCCAACGACCGTCGCTACAAGGGCTGCCGCTCTTGGGTCGACCTCTATCAAGACGTGCCCTTCGACAACACCGTCAACAGAACCTCCGACGCCGAATTTCAGTCCGCCAAGAGCCGCCTATTGGGCTCTTTCTGACCGGACGTAAACAGTACTAAGAGACATACACTACCGTTCCGTGGTGCCCTATGTGTCCTGTTTTCTGTGGGATAGAAGTTGCGTACGAAAATTCACAGTGTGATAATCAGGTTAGGAAGGGCGCCCGCCCTAGGGAGAGTTTTTGAGAAGCGTCAACGTTCAGTCCCGCAATGACCGTGCTTCCCTCGTCACCGCTTTAGTCTCCAATCTAGATTCCTCACGCCGCAAAAAAACGGAGAGTTTTCTAGAGGGCTTATCGAGCGACGAGCTGCATTACATCGTCGATTACTTTGGTGCACGGATCCTCGATCCAGAACTCGCACCAGGCAAAGTTCGGCACCTCGCCGCCCGGCAAGTTCTGCGATATCAGCAGTCGTGCCGCAGCACCGAACCTGTTCGATCCCACAAGATGATTCTCTTGTTGGAATTCCTCAACCGAGCTGAATTGCGAGTCGTCACCCAGCAGTTCATAGCTGGCTCGGCCGTAGCCTAAAAAGGCCGGAAACCCCGTCCTTACAGTGTGTTACGCTGACGGAAGCGGGCGGTTCTAGCCTGGACCGCGTCCCGGTTCCGACCCCTTTTCTAAGATCATGATTCGCGTATTCCGCGGGCGGCGGCCTTCTGTTTCGTCTTCCGCTTACATCGACGAGAGCGCCCAGCTCATCGGAGACGTGCGCGTTGGCGAGCGCTCCAGCATCTGGTGCAATGTCACCGTGCGCGGAGACGTTGAAGCCATCCGCATCGGCGCGAATACCAGCATCCAAGACAACAGCTGTCTGCATGTGGACTACGATAAGTCGCTTGAGATCGGCAACGGCGTCACCGTCGGCCACTCCTGCACCGTGCATGGCTGCATCATCGGCGACGACTGCTTGATTGGCATGGGCGCGACCATCTTGAGCGGAGCGCGTATCGGCGCCGGCTCTATCGTCGCCGCCGGAGCTTTGGTGACCGAGGGACAGCAAGTCCCCGAGCGCAGCCTGGTCATGGGCGTGCCCGCCAAAGTGAAACGAAACACCAGCGATGAGGACCTCCGCCGGTTGCGCGACAACGCCGACCGATACGTTCGCCTCAGCCGCGAGTATCTAGGAGACTCTTGATGGATCAGGAAACGACCGTAACGCTTGACGCGTTCGGTGACCTTAAACGCAGCCACACCTGCGGCGAACTGCGCGACGAACACGTCGGCCAGCGCGCCACGCTCATGGGCTGGGTCAATCGCCGGCGCGACCTTGGCGGCCTGATCTTCATCCACCTGCGCGACCGCGAAGGCATCACGCAAGTTGTCTTCGACGCTGAAGTTTTCAAAGACGTTCACGCCAAGGCTGAGACGCTGCGCCACGAATACGTCATCGCCATCGAAGGCCCTGTCGTCAAGCGCGACGCTGACACCATCAACCCCGACCTCATCACCGGCACCGTCGAAATCGCCTGCGAAAACATCTATATCCTCAACGACGCGCGCACGCCCCCGTTCGTACTCGATGACGAGACCATCGGCGAAGAGACCCGCCTGCGCTATCGCTACGTCGACCTGCGACGTCAGCAGATGCAGCGCAACTTGCGCTTCCGTCACAATGCGACGTTTGCCATTCGCGAGTCGTTCAACAGCCAGGGCTTTCTCGAACTCGAAACGCCGATGATGACGCGCTCGACGCCTGAGGGCGCGCGCGACTATCTCGTCCCAAGCCGCGTACAG
>JBLHKB010000676.1:0-3514 GCA_047619315.1 Polyangiales bacterium | reverse complement strand
AGGCGCAGGTGCCGCAGTTCACGGTGATCGTTCCGCCGGGGACGAACGCAGAGATCGTGTCGGTGGAGTCCCGCGTGGTGGGGCCTGGTGAAATTAGGATAGGCACGCCCATCATCGGGCAGACCGCGGTTCCAGTTCAGGTCCAACCGGTGCAGGTCCAGCCGGTGCTGGTCCAACCTATCCCAAGTTCGACCCCGCAGAGTCCGACCCAGGACATTCACATTCAGATCAACCTTCGACTACGTGTTGAGACGCCGCCGCCCGCGCCGATCATTCACGCGGCGCCCGCCGTTCATGCGCCTCTTGTCGCGCTCCCGGAGCAGGCACCTCAGCATCTTCAGCTTCGACTTGAGGCGCCGCGTCGGGGATATGTGCTCCCCTTGAGTCTCATGGCCGCGGGTGCGGTCACCACCATTTTAGGTGGCATGTTCGCAGCCTTTGAGGAGGAGTACATGTTCCTGCCCGCGATCGGCACGGGGCTTTTGCTGACCGGCATCGTCACGCTCATCATTCGCGTCTCTCGCTATCGTCGAGCACGACGTGACTACGATCAGCAGGCGCAGTTTAGTTTCTGACGCGAAACGCTGTTTTCCTTGTTACTAACAGTTCTTTTCCACACCGACTGACACTAAAGATGCCAAATATGGCACCTCGCATCGCAGCTTCGGTCAACGCACTCCTTGTGATTGCGGTTATCGCCTGGAATTATTGGACGGCTGCAAAGGGCTTCAACGGCAATACCGTTGGTGGAATGAGCGCTCAGTACAACTCCTCATTCCAGCCGGCGTCCTACGCCTTCTCAATCTGGGGCCTCATTTTTCTGCTTCAGGTTGTCCATGCGGGCTACCAGCTGAAGCTGGCATTCAAGTCGGACGACCATCGCCTTTTTCGTGAGCTCGGCCCGTGGCTCATGCTCACCAACATCGCCAACATCCTATGGACCGTCGCGTGGCTCAGCGAATGGACCGGGCTGAGCGTTGTGATCCTGTTGTCGATGAACGTCTTTCTCTTCATCGGGATGCGGAGACTCCGTATGGAGGTCTGGGATGCCTCGATGCGCGTGATCGCGCTGGAGTGGTGGCCCATCGTTCTCTATGCGGGTTGGGTTGCCGTGGCGGTTGTCGCTAACTTCTCCGCGTGGCTCGCGAAGGAGGCCATTGTGCCTGGCGATTCGTCGGCGTCCGCCATGCTCCTCGTGGCCCTGGCCACTGTCTACAACGTGTTTGTTGTGGTCCGCTTCAATATGCGTGAACACGCGCTCGTCGCGATCTGGGCGTTCGTCGCCATCGCTGTTCGCCAATGGGAACTGGCTCCAGCTGTTGCGTACACAGCCCTCGCTGGCGTGGCTCTTCTTTGGGTTCTCATCAGCGCCCACGCTTACCGAAACCGGAAAACGCTTCCGATTATCGGCCAGCCCGGGCAGGCCTAAACCGCTGTGCTTTCATGAGGGCTTACGCTTTTACGAGTGCCAAAGCGTTCATGCAGTAGCGAAGATTCGTCGGGGGTGGACCATCCGGAAATGTGTGCCCCAAATGCGCATCGCACACGGCACAAATCGCCTCGATGCGCGTCATCCCGAGCTGGGAGTCGTTGACGTAGGCGACGACGCTGGCGTCCACGGGCGCACCAAAGGAAGGCCAGCCCGTCCCGGAGTCAAACTTCGAGTTGGAATCGAAGAGCAGCGTCTTGCAGCACGCGCAGTGGTATTCGCCGGCTTCGAACACGCCGCACATCTCTGAGCTAAAGGGACGCTCAGTCCCGGCGTTACGCGTGACGTGAAAGACCTCGGCGTCGAGAAGCTTGCGCCACTCTTCGACGCTTTTCTCGACGCGCAGTGGAGGCTTTGCGTTTCCTTCGATGGAGCGGCGTACAATTTCATCCCAGTTCAGCATGACGCTCAGCTTGACGTAATCCGCAGCTCGCAGCCACTGCGCGGCGCAGAAAAATGGATAGAAAAAGGGAACGCTGGCTACGCTTCGACGTAGCCTTTGCCGGTCTTCTGGCGGACGAGTCGCGCCACATCTTTTGCGGCGGCGGCTTCGTCGGCGAAGGTTTTCTCTTTGCTGGCGCCCATCGTTCCGCATTTTCCGTAGCACACGGTGTGGGAGCTTCCACTTTGAGAGACTTCCCAGAACTTGCCGCTGTCTTCGGTGCCAAACACAAAGCGTCGTACGCCTTCGTTCGGTGTCTCGGCGTCGGGCTTTTGAGTCGCCTTCGTCGCTGTGGCCTCTGACTCGGCTTTCGATTCGGGCTTCTTGGCGGCGGGCTTCTTGGCGGCGGGCTTTTTGGCGGCGGGTTCGACGTCGGGACCTGTCCACGTCCCGTCGATGCGTTCCCCGACGAAGGTGGGGAAGCGTGGAACACCCGCGTCCGTCAGCTCCTGAAAGCGATATGTGACGAGAGCGCCGATCGCTGGAGGGTTCTCTCGCTCCGCATCGGAGAGGCCCGTTCCTGCGAAGAAGGTCACGCCGTCCGGCCTGATGAGTTCCAGTGCGCCAACGCGATTGCGATGCTTCCCTTGCCCGCCTTTGTAGCCAATGACTTTGGCCTCGGCGTCGTAGAACGTCTTCACCTTGAGAAGCGTCGTTGAGCGATTGCCGATGTATTCGGACTTTGGCTGGCGAAGCATCAGGCCTTCGCCGGAGAGACCTTCGACGCGGGCGAGCTCCTCGCGAAGGTGCTCGACACTTTTGCAGACTTCGTGCGCGAGAACCTCTGCGTACTCGAGCTGACCGGCGCCGAAGCTCTCGTGCATGAATTCCATGCGTGCTTCGAACTCTCCGCCATGATCGGGAGCGTCGAACATAACGAAGCGCACGTCTTTCCAGTGCTCGCTCTTGTCTTGTCGTCGAACGACGCTGACGGTCTTCTGAAAGAGCCCGCGTCCAATCCAGAGCTCGCCGTCGAGGGGCGTCTTCGGAAACCCGTCGACGAACCAGTCCGGCGCATAGAAGAGGTTCCCTTGCCGCGACTTGAACGTCTCCCCGTCCCAGATGGCGCGAACCCCGTCGAGTTTCTCACTCATCCAGTAGCCGCTGGGATCGATGTGGGCCTCCCAGCTTTGCGCGAGGAGCACTTTGGGCGCGCTTGTCTTGGTGGCACTTACGCTGTTGATTCGTCGTCCAACGCGCGCGGTCTCGGCTTCGGCGCCGCGTATCTTCGCGAGATGCTTGCAGGAGCGCAGGTCGATGGGGACGCTCTGGTTGCGCCACGCGGGGCACGTGCACGAATACACGCCGCCGGTATTCGTCAGCACATAAGGCTTCGCCGCTGAGCCTTGGACTTCGACTTGCTCTCCGTCCTCAATCTCCTGGAGCACGGGCGCGGCCGTGGCCTTCGGCGTTTCGACCATGCGTGCCGCGGCGCGGGCTACGGCGGCGTCATCGCCCACGAGCTCGGCGAAGTCCGCCTCGCGATAGATCGGGATGCCCAGGGACTCCGCTTTTTCGAGCTTCATGCCGGCACGTTCGCCACAGAAGAGAATGTCCGTTTTCTTCGTCACGGACTTGCTGAT
>JBLHKB010000675.1:0-3515 GCA_047619315.1 Polyangiales bacterium | reverse complement strand
CGTACAGCGTCTTCTTTGAAATCAGTTCTCGTGACATCACCACCCCAAACTAAAACGCCGGACCCAAGGGCCCGGCGTTTCCATTAATCAGTCACCCAAACTCAGGAACACCCCATCGAGTTCCCACAGTTCAAGCACCGGTAACAAGCGCCATTCCGAACCGTCGTATGACCGCACTTACCGCACATCGGCGCGTCACCCATCAGCTCCGCCATGTGCTCACTGAGCACTGACTTCGGTCCGCCTTCATCAAAGCCAAACGTCGCCTGTTCCGTCTTCGGAACCGCAGGTGCCGCTGGCGTCTCGCTGTTGCGCGCACCTTCGGCTCGGTTGGAAGCCATGGCGTCGGTGGAGCTCAGAAGAACGTCCTGCTCTTCCTTCGGAGGGACCTGCGCGAAGTCGTAGCGCTTGAGGTACTCGACGCCGAGTACGCGGAAGACGTAGTCGATGATAGAGGTGGAGAACTTGATGTTCGGGTGACCTTCGACGATGCCGCTGGGCTCGAAGCGCGTGAAGGTGAACTGGTTGACGTAGCTCTCGAGCGGAACGCCGTGCTGCAGACCCATGCTCACGCTGATGGCGAAGCTGTTCATCAGGCTGCGGAACGCCGCGCCTTCCTTATGCATGTCGATGAAGATCTCGCCGAGGCTCTCGTCTTGGTACTCGCCGGTGCGAAGGAAGACCTTGTGTCCGCCGATGCGTGCTTCCTGGGTGAAGCCAGCGCGCTTCTTGGGGAGCCGGTGACGCAAGGTCTCCGGTGGGTTCAGTCCTTCTTGCTTGAGCGTGGGCTGAGGCCGGCTGGCGGTGACGCTGATGGCGACGCCTTCTTCGGTCTCGTCGTCGGTGTCGTCGCTGGAGCTGAGCGGCTGGCTCAGCTTGCTTCCGTCGCGGTACAGGGCGACGGCCTTCAGGCCGAGCTTCCAGCCCTCCATGTAGATCTCTTCGACGTCCTCGATGGTGGCCTCGTTGGGGAGGTTCACGGTCTTGGAGATGGCGCCGGAGAGGAAAGGCTGAGCTGCAGCCATCATGCGGATGTGGCTCATCGGCGCGAGGAATCGCTCGCCCTTTTTGCCGCAGCGGTTAGCGCAGTCGAAGACCGGAAGGTGCTCGGTGCGAAGATGCGGCGCGCCTTCAACGGTCATGCGACCGATGATGACTTCGTTGAGCTCTTCGATCTGCTTGGCGTTGAAGCCCCAGTGCTTGAGGATGCTCCAGCCCGGCGTGTTGTACGCCTCGGCGGGGATGTCCATGCGGCCGAAGGCTTCGGTGCCAAGGACCCAAGGGGCCAGCGCCTGGCTCACGTCGAAGACGCCGCGCAGTGCGGTCTCAGCGGCGGTGATGTCGCGCTCGTTGAGGCCCTTGTCGAGGAGGACCTTGCGGCCGATGTGCGGCGCGTTCGTGAAGGTGTTGGTGCCCGTCACGTAGGAGACGATGTCGAGGACCTGCACGTCGGTGTAGCCGAGGTTGGACAGGGCTCCGGGGACGCTCTGGTTGACGATCTTGAAGTAACCGCCGCCGGCGAGCTTCTTGAACTTCACGAGGGCGAAGTCAGGCTCGATGCCCGTCGTGTCGCAGTCCATCAGCAGTCCGATGGTGCCGGTGGGCGCGAGCACAGTGGACTGTGCGTTGCGGTAGCCGTACTTTTCGCCGAGTGAAACAGCGAGGTCCCAGTCCTGACGCGCCGCGCGAATCAGTTCCTTGGGGCAGCCAGCGGGGGTGTCTTCGACGATGCCGGGGCCGCCGACCTCGTCGATGCGGTACGCCGCGTCGCGGTGCATCTTCATGACCTTCATGAAGGGCTGGCGGTTACGCGTGAAGCCGTTGAAGGGGCCCTTCGTGCTGGCGATCTCTGCGCTCGTTGCGTAGGCGTGGCCACAAAGGATAGCCGTGAGGGACGAAGCGATGCTGCGGCCCTTGTCGGAGTCGTAAGGGATGCCGAGGCGCATGAGCATGGTGCCCAAGTTCGCGTAGCCGAGACCGAGTGGTCGGTAGTCGTGGCTGTTCTTGGCGATCTGCTTGGTCGGGTAGGACGCGAGGTCGACGACGATGTCCATCGCGAGGATGAGCACGCGGATGGCCTGGCGGTAGCCTTCGACGTCGAAGTTGCCGTCGTCGTCGAGGAACTTCACGAGGTTGATGCTGGCGAGGTTACACGCCGAGTCATCGAGGAACATGTACTCGCTGCAAGGGTTAGAGCCGTTGATGCGCTCCGTGTTTGCGCAGGTGTGCCAGTCGTTGATGGTGCTGTCGTACTGGACGCCGGGGTCAGCGCAGTTCCAAGCGGCAAGGGAAACCTTGCGCCAGAGATCGCGGGCCTTGAAGGTCTCCACGGTCTCGCCGGTGGTTCGCATGGTGGTGTTCCAGTCACCGTCGCGCTCCACAGCCTTCATGAACTCGTCCGTGACGCGGACGCTGTTGTTCGAGTTCTGGCCGCTGACCGTGTGGTAAGCCTCGCCGTTGAAGTCGGAGTCGTAACCCTGAGCAATAAGGGCCTGGACCTTCTTCTCTTCGCGGGACTTCCAGGTGATGAAGTCGACGATCTCCGGGTGGTCCATGTCGAGGCTGACCATCTTGGCCGCACGACGCGTGGTGCCGCCGCTCTTGGTGGCTCCGGCTGCGCGGTCGAGAACTTCAAGGAAGCTCATGAGACCGCTGGAGGTGCCGCCGCCGCTCAGCTTCTCTTGGCGACCGCGAATGCGGCTGAAGTTGGAGCCCGTGCCGCTGCCGAACTTGAACAGACGCGCTTCGTTCTTTACGAGCTCGTAGATCTCCATGAGGTCATCGTCGACGCTCTGGATGAAACAAGCCGAGCACTGGGGGCGTGAGTAGGCGTTGTCGATCTGCTCGATCTCGTCGGTGCCTTCGGTCCAAGCCCAGCTGCCCTTGGCGCCGGTGATCCCATACTCGTGCCAGAGGCCACAGTTGAACCAGACGGGGGAGTTGAAGGCGGCCTTCTGGTTAACAAGGAGGTGGGCGAGCTCCTGCTCGAAGTTCTCGGCGGCTTCGGCGTTGGCGAAGTACTTACCGTACTGTTCACCCGTGGCGCGGATGGTGTGAGCGACGCGGTGAACAAGCTGTTTGACGGAGCGTTCGCCCTTGTTCTTATCGCCATGGAGGCCGGCCTTGCGGAAGTACTTGGACACGGCGATGTCCGTGGCGAGCTGGCTCCAGCCCGTGGGGATCTCAGCGCCCTTGAGCTCGAAGACGATGCTGCCGTCGGAGCCGCTGATAACGCTGTTGCGGAGCTCGTAGTCCACGCTGTCGTACGCGCACTCACCTTCGCGGGTGAGTTTGCGCTCGATGGGCAAGCCGCCGGCCTGCTGCGTAACCTCGGCTCGACGCTCTGCGCCCTCGAGTGTGCTCTCTCCGTCCATGTTGCGATTTTCTAATGCCACGTTTGCTCCGCCTTTTTCTGTGCCGCGGCGTCGACCGCGGGCTTGTTCCAATTTTGGTGTTTCCCCAGGCCCCTGGTTCAACACCGGTTTTCGTCTCGAAATCCCGTTTTCTTCTCTAAT
>JBLHKB010000674.1:0-3524 GCA_047619315.1 Polyangiales bacterium | reverse complement strand
CGGGCTTTCAGGTTGTTCTCGTCGACGGGAGCAACGTCCTTGGAGTCGTCTCGCACGAACCAAACGAACTCGATGACTCACGCCAAACCGAAGTGCAGCTCATCTCCGCGACTCTCGCCCCACGAATCGCGCGCACCCACGCACACCCCACCCACACACCTCTGGGCGACTACCTGACCGCCCTCATTCGACGCGCTGATATACCGCTCTTGCTCCTCGATGGGTCCAACAGCATCGTCGTGGGAAGCCAGGCATTCTGTCGACTCGTCGGCCGAGGCAGCGTCGGTTCCAAGCCATGGTCTGAGTTCGTGGCTCCGAGGGACTGGCCACGCGTTGAACAAGCGACCCGCAACGGCACCGCCGTCGAATGCGACCTAGTAGGAGTCGCGTCCACTCTAAGCGTGGTGCTGGAGTTCATTCCCCTCGCACACCCTGCACTCCGCGGTGCTGGCACCATTATTATCGGACGCGATGTTCGAACGCTTCGAAACCTTGAACAGCAAGTCATCCAAGCCGAAAAACTGGCAACTCTCGGGCAACTAGCCGCGGGCGTCGTCCACGAGCTGAACAACCCGCTGACAAGCATCCTCGCCTACTCAGAGTACATGCACGACATCGCGACAAAGAACGCTCGGCCGCCAAAGGAAATCGCAGCGCTGGCTCGAATCGTTGAGAGCTCGGAGCGAATGAAACGCTTCACTCAGAGCCTTGTCGCTTACGCTCGCCCAGCAAAGAGCTATCCAACTCGAGTGGATGTAGGTGGTCTCATCGACGAGTCACTCGGGTTCTGTGAGCACCTCGTCCGAGAGACCGACACTCGAGTTCATATCGACTTACCGGCGGACTTCCCGGGAGCCCGCGGGGTGCGGGCGTCGCTTCAGCAGGTGTTCATCAACCTCATCACCAACGCGTGCCACGCCATCGCTCGCGATGGACAACTTCGAATCACCGCAGCGATCGAGGGCGACAACGTCAGTATACAGGTTCTCGACGATGGCCCCGGTGTACCGCCCGCGCTGCGCACCGAGATCTTCGAACCGTTCTTTTCGACAAAGCGTGAAGGCGACGGAACAGGCCTCGGCCTGTCTATCGTTCGCAACATTCTCAGCCTTCAATCCGGCTCCATCGAACTCGACGAATCCTATCTGGGCGGCGCTTGCTTCGTCGTGCGCCTGCCCATCTGGCGCTAGGCCAGCGGTCTATTCACCAATCGTGATGACCAAGGTCGAGCTTCTAGATTCGATTCGATAGCCAGGCCGATCACCTTCCGTAAAGCGAAGCCGAAGCTCAGCTTCTTCGCCGTGGTTCAGAATCGATGCGGAAGAAATACGAGGGTCCGCCGAAGCTATTCGGCGCGCTCCATCGATCGCGTTGCTGCCAAGAATCACGACGCGGATGCCGTCCTCGGTGTCTTGGCCGCGCATTCCGCGTGGTGGAAGACTCATCCGAAGCGTGTAGCTTCGACCACCGGCCACTTCCCCAGACTCAAACTTCTCAGCGGACTCAACGTCCGTCGCAGCGCCTTCGCTCGCGTAGGGGGACGCAGCAGGAACTTCGCCCGGCGCAGCGCTCGGCGCCACTGCTTCTGCCATCGGTTCAGGCTCCGCAAACGTCTCATCACCAGCCTCTGGATCGATGGTGGGTTCTGAGAGCGCTTCGCTTTTCAACACCGTGGGCGACTCAGCGCTCAGCTGGGAGACGAAATAGCCAAGGGCGAGTACGACGACAAATGCCCCCAGAACGTAGCGTCCAATACCGCGTTTAGCGGCAGCGGGAGGGGCCTCTCCCTGCTTTGTGCGCTTGGGTGCAGCCGTACGCTTCGACGCCTTCACCTGCGTCGTTGAACGCTTCGTGATGCGGGCGCGAACCGTCCCAATGCTGGTTCCAGCCTTCGCCCCAAGGAGTGACGCGAAGGTCTTTGTGCGAGCGCCAAGAGCGCGCGCCCGAGGACCCGCCTTGATCCAAATCGCAAGCCCTAGAGCTCGAGCGCGTGTCCAAAGTGGTGTGAGCTTAGAGGCGAACGCACGAAGCGAACGTCGAAAGTCAGGCTTCAGCTGGGCAACCAAAGACTCGTCGTCGTCATGGGGCGTGTTCTCGACGACATCTTCTTCGGCGCTCGCGTCATAGCGCAGCTCGACAACCGCCTCGCGCTCTTCGTCGAGGAGCGGGGCATCCAAGCCCATCGGCGTACTCGGCCCGTTGTTCGGGACGGAGACACTTGCGTCCGCGCGCGCACTACCCATGACGGCGAGCGGGCGGGCAGGTGCTTCACCTTCGAGGAGAGTCTCTTCCCCAGATGGTTGCTCATCCTCCTCGCACGACTGTTCATCTTCGTAGCAAACCGTCATCACCAAGCGCGGCAGGTCATCTTCGATTCGCAGGTCCACCGATTGCAGCGTGCCGCGTCGATTTCCTTCACTGACGCCGGTCCCAATTCGGAGAAACGGCAAGCTCTGTTCCACCACGAGCACGTCGTCCGCGCGATGCATCGCTTCCGCCTCGATGGGAGAACCGACTCCATCGAGGTGTAGTTTGACACCCACCGAAGACGGCTCCGCGGCCTGTGCAGGCTCCGCAGCGGCGAGCAGATCGTGGTTCCATGCTTCGACGAGCTCTTCGATGGAAGCCTGATCGTCCGTCGTCATGCCTGTAAAGCGCATTCCAAACTCGCCAACGTTTGAACCGCTCGCGTGCGACCAGACGACTTCGCAGTCTGCGTCTACGGCGTGTCCGTCGTGGGGGGACTGAAACCGACAGTGAAGTTTTGCACCGACGTCGGGCAAAATAGCCGAGCGAATCGATACACCGCCCACACCAACATTCACGCCATCGGCAGCGAATGTCTCGTGGTACCCGTCCGGCGAAAGGTTGATCAGAACGTCGTCCAGAGGCACTCGCGTGGCGACTGGATCCCTGCGTTCGGTAGCTGCCTGCATCGTTCTTCTCCCGTACGGCGAAATACCGCGTACGGATCGAATGCCTTAGAAGCGCCCCTTGGGTCCAATTTTCGACAAACTCGATTTTCACGCGAAAGTCGACCAAGCGTCGGGACTTTGCCAGAGTCAGCCCGGATGGGAGTGCGCCTGCAAATCGAATCCGGCTGGACGGTGGACAGCCGCGTCTCTCTGTCTTTCGACCAAGACCGAATCGTGATCGGACGCAGGGGCGGATGCGATGTGCAGCTACCCCATACTGCTGTCTCAGGACATCACGCGACCATTCGTGCCTCTGGAGCCAACTACTCCGTCATCGATGAGGGTTCCACGAACGGAGTCCACGTCAACGGCGAACGCGTCGTGCCAGGGCGAGCAAAGCCCATTGCGGACGGTGATGTTCTCGACCTCGGCGGTTTTTCCGTCGTCGTCTCCATGGAGGTCGTCGCCAATTCGACGAGCGCCGATGGAACCGCTGCTGCAGCGCTGCGCCTGTTTCGAAGCGACCCAAACGAAGATTTCAAACCTCCCTCATTTTTCTTCGTGAACGGCTCACGCGCGGGCGAATGGGTCGCACTCCCGTCACCACCT
>JBLHKB010000673.1:0-3527 GCA_047619315.1 Polyangiales bacterium | reverse complement strand
CGTTCGGCGAAAGCCCGTGAGTGGTGTCGTTGAGCAACTATCGAGGGGCTCGCCCAGAACGTTTTGTGCATCTGCAACGGCCTCGATGTCTGGCGGGATCGCGCAGTCGTTGTCCGGCGCCTCCTGGCACATACCCTGGTCTTGAACTTCCTCAGCCCGAGCCGGCTCTTGGTAGCTCGGCTCTGCGGTGCGAGCCGGGGTTTCCGACGAGCCGCAGCCAATAACCAGCATCATCGAGAGCGTAAACGCGTGAAGTTTCACCTGAGAGCCCTAGGGGCATTCGGACACGAGTGAAGAGTGCGTGGTGAACCGGTCAGAATGTGTGCAGGAAGTAGACGCCCGTGAGAGTCACGCCACCTGTCGTAACCGTCTCCGGCTCATCGGGTGCCGGCTCATCGGCTTCTTCTTCATAGTCGTCGACGTAGTCGTCCACGAAGTCGTCCTCAAACTCACCTTCGTCTTCCCGTGGGATCATCTCGTCCATCTCCATGGGCGTGTAGCGGTGCAGATACCGCCCACCACAGAAGCTCCCGCGCAGGCTCTCCCAGCTGCGAACCGAGTCTCTCGGCGTGAGGAGAATGCGCGACTCGGAAAAAAAGAGACCTCCGCCCACCATCCGCAGCACCGTGAGGGGCGAGTCGTACTTCAACATGATCACCGTGGACCATGTAGAGGACCAGATGATCGGAACGACGTGCGCAAGGGGACCGGAGCCACGCGCCGCACGCCGAGAGGCGAGCTCCATCATGTCGAGACCGTAGCGAAGCTTGAGGCGTCGCTCTTCAAGGGTGCTGTCTGCGTGTCGACGGAAACGCTGTGGCGCAATGGCCGCGGTGTTCGGAATCACCGCCATCTGCGCCGAAGTCAGGAATGCACCGATCCCACCGAGGTAGTTGCTAAAGCGGTCGACGGGTTCGTCGGCTTGTGACGCGACCACTAACGAATACACCCCCAAGCCGGCGAAGAGCGACATGAACCCATACCAGTGGGCACGGGCGCGTCGCTTGTTGGCTTGAAAATGCGAGTCTAGCTGCCGAATCCGCACGTCGACTTCCGCCGGCGTGAGCTCATTGATGCAGCTCGACGGATGCTGAGCGAGGGTCGTATTCGACACTGCCGCTAGCGTCAGGACCAACGCAAAAACGCGACTCAACTTACACAAATGCCATACTCCTGCGAGCCCACGCGAATCTCTGGGGAGCCGGTGACGCAGTCGTCACTCGAGCGATCGCAGTCCGTATCACGTCCAGCTCGACACCACTGGAGACAAGTAAGCGATGCTCCAGCGCTTTCGCGTCCACATGTAAATCCACGCCGGCAATCCGCGGTGCTGCTGCAGTTCGAACCCCGGCCGCCGCTGCCTGCGGGTCCTCGGCAGTCCGTAACGATACCGCCGGCGGGGGTATTGAGAGGAGTGCAGTAGGCCATCGCCGGACAGCCAGTCTGACTGCGAAGGTCACAGTCAAACGAGCAGGCCTGCACGATTCCATCGGTGGTGTCGCGAATGCACACGGCGCCGGCGCCGGCACAATCCGTGTCGGCTTCACAAAAGGGCGTGCACTGACGTTCGCCGGTGGGAAGCGCCGCGCAATACAGACCCGCCGCGCAAGAGTCGAAGGTCGTGCACGGCGAACCCGTCGTTCCTGCCCCCGACATGACGCAGGCCCGAGCTCCGGACTCCTGAACAGCGCAAGCCTCCGCTCCGCATCCACAGGCGGGAAAAAACGAACACACTTCGCCGCCGCATCCCGCGTCAAAGCCTGCGTCCGGCGAACCTGAGTCCGGTCCGGCATCAGACGCGTCGGCGCCCACATCGGATGCAGCATCGATCCCCGCGTCGACGACAGCCGGAACGTCCGCGGCAGCGTCCGTCCCAGCATCGTCTGACGCGTCGCTCGTGGGGGGCACATCCATCGGGAGAGCGTCGACGCTCGCACCCGATGCGTCTGCGTCAACGCCGGAGTCGCCTCGCGGACGTCGCGTGTCGCTCGTTGGGTCACACGCGACGACCAACAATACAAGCGATAGGAACCGACCCATGCGCCACTTTGCCTGCTCCACGACAACGGGAGCAAGGGAAAGCACCAGAAACGCGTCGTGCTCCCGCCCGGGCTAATTCCTGGTTAGGATTCTCTCAACGCCGCGCGTTGAATGCGAAAGCAGGGCATCGCGAGCGACGCCACCGCCGAGGCACGAGATGAAAAAGCCACTTCCATGAAGAGCCATGCTCCGAACAGCAACTTCGCCGCCGCGTAGAAGTGGAGGCAGGCGCATGCCCATGGGCGAGCGGCATAAAAGAGGGGCGTAGGCGCCGAGCTCTTCACACACGCCGTTTTCCCCAGCGCCGGCGACGACCAGGCCAGCCTCGTCAGAGAGCACGACAGCCTCTAGGCCGCCCTTTTCCTTCGTGTATTCAAGCTGATATCGAAGGGCTTCACCGCAATCAACGCTGCGGCGGGTTCGGCGGTCTTCAAGCATCCAGAGAGAGGAGGTCATGGTGGTCCTGGGTCGGGGTGAGTTCATGTAAGCGTTTGTCTTACATTAGATTACTCCTACTCCACACAAGTACGAAAAAAGCTGCATGCCCACGCGTGCGACCCCAGCATGGCGTGATAGGAGACCCCCCAATGGCGACGCTTTCCGAGGTCCTAGATACCCACCGCGTGATCGTCACCGTGGGGAGCGGCGGAGTGGGTAAGACCACAACCGCAGCTGCACTTGCCCTGCATGCGGCGCAACAAGGCCGGCGGGTCCTTTGCATGACCATCGATCCGGCACGTCGACTGGCGAACAGCCTCGGCCTCGACTCGATGACCGCCGACGAGCAAGTCGTCAAACCTGAGCTCTTTGTGGCCAACGGCCTGGAGCCCAAGGGCGAACTCTTCGCCATGATGCTCGACGCGCGCCGCACCTTTGACGAGCTCGTCACGCGCACCGCTTCCTCGCCCGAGGTCGCGCAAAAGATCCTCACGAACAAGATCTATGCGCAGGTCGCAGGTGGCCTTGCGGGCACGCAGGAATACATGGCGATGGAGAAGCTCCACGCCGTCCGCAACGACAGCCGCTACGACGTGATTATTCTCGACACGCCGCCAACCTCAAACGCCCTCGACTTCCTCGACGCGCCGGAGCGCATGGTCGCGGCCATCGACTCGCCGGCGATGCGCTGGTTCGTCGGCGCGTTCAAGGGCGCGGGCAAGCTCTCCTTTGGGCTCTTCGGCAAAGGCGCATCACTGGTCTTCAAAGCGCTGAGCAAGTTTACCGGAGCAGGCTTCCTCGAAGAGGTCGCTGAGTTCGTTGCAGGTCTAAACGACCTATTCGGTGGCTTCAAAGAGCGCGCCGAAGAAGTTGCCGGCGCTTTGCGCTCCGAAGAGGTCGCCTTCGTCTTGGTCACAAGCCCTGCGCCGATGGCCATCGACGAGGCCATCTTCTTCAGCGAAAAGCTCGGCGACTCGCAGATGCGTCGGAGCGCTACCGTCGTCAACGGCATGCACACGTTGCTCCGCGAGCCTTCCATTCCGCGCGCG
>JBLHKB010000672.1:0-3529 GCA_047619315.1 Polyangiales bacterium | reverse complement strand
AGTAGCCTCCGGCTTGGGCGTCCAGGTGGGAGAGTTCTTGTCGGTACATTACAGCGTTGTGAAAGTGCTCGCCCGTCGTGACAAGTCCGTCGAGTTTCAGGCGCTCTACGACACGGTAGAGCATCTCCAGGACCTGTGACGCTAGGCCTAGGCCAGGTGCGTCCTGGCCTGGAAGTCGAGGCCGAGACGCGGAGAACTGCGAGAGCGGGTCCTGCATCATAAGCCAGTCCACCGTGAGCACCTCGAAGGCACGGTCGATTCCGAGTCCTGGAAGTTCGCTCGCAACGAGACGGCTCTTTCGGACAGCAAGCTCCATGATGCGCACTCTGTCTTTGAGTTCGCCTGTCTTCGTCAGTTCAGGGTGCTGAGCCTCAATGATCAAGGTGTGCCGGTCGTCTCGCAGTTCGAGGCGGTACTCAAGGTCTCCATACCCTCGCGCTTGAAGGTATTCGACGAACCCGTAGCGGCTCAAGGCGAGGGCGATTCCTTCGCTTCCGTAGAAGTCGAGAAAGCGAGCGGGGCCTCGCCGCGCAGCTTGGTCCCCAACGAGGTCGTCGCTGAGAGCGAAGTCGTCCTGTGCGGTTTCCATGAGCTCAACACGCCCCAGTTTCTGCGCGATGCGGCGGAACTTTTTTGCGTGTTGCGTCATGATGGAGTGGATTCCTCAAGCATCAGATTACGGCAGGCGGAGCGCTCGACTTTAGCAAGAGCCGTCATCGGAAGGGCATCGACGACTCGTAGGAGTCTTGGTTTTGCGTAGGCGGGCAAGACGGCGGCGTTCAGTAGTTCGGAGATGTTGGCGCCCTGCTTGAGCACAGCCACGAGGCCAACCACTTCGCCCCACTCTTGGCTGGGAACTCCCACCACACAAACCGCCTCGAACCCTTGGGTCTCGAGGAGAGCCCGCTCTACTTCGCTGGGGTCCACATTTTCGCCACCGGTGATGATCGTGTCACTCGAGCGTCCAAACACATCGAGGTGCCCTTTGGTATCCAAGGACGCCCGGTCTCCCGTACAGAAGAACCCGTCGGCATCAAAGCTGCTTCGGTCCAGACCTTCATCGCCCTCGTACCCGTCGAAGAGACTTGGTCCACGAAGCCAGAGGACCCCTTCGCGAACTTGCCCCTCGAGCCCTTTCAGGAGCTTGCCGTTCCCAGACTCTCCAGGGCGCGCTGTTGCGGCTTGGGCAGAGGTCTCCGTCATGCCGTAGGTTGGAAAAATCGGATACGCATTGTCCTCAGCCCGCTGTCTGAGCTTGGCCGGTAATCGAGCGCCTCCGACCAAGACCGCGCGGATCGAGCTTGGCAAACGTACGCCCGCTTCGAGGAGCCGGTGCAGCTGTGTCGGTACGAGCGAGAGGAGTGTCACGCGCTCCATCGCACACACCGTTGGCAGCTCCTTTGAGTCGTCGGAGAGCACTACCGTACGGCCCGCACGGAGGCAGCGAAGAAGAATGGAGAGCCCGCCGATATGCGCTGGGGGAAGGAACAAACCCCAGCGGTCTTCATCCTGCCAACCCAGACGATCAGCGCTTGCATCGAGAGCCGCGGCGACGGCGCCGCGTGAGAGTCGGACCCTTTTTGCTTGTCCGCTGGTGCCGGAGGTGAAGAGCACACCGAAGGTGTCTTGGATGGGCCGCTCATCTGAGGCTCCTTCTTCGAGGAAGCGCGCGCCGGCGCTTCGGGCGCGTTGCTTTTGGTCGAGTTCTGGAAGGGCAGGATGAACCAGCACGAGGGGAACCCGAAGCTCGACCGCCGCCAAGAGGAGGATCGCATCTTCGATCGTGGTCCCGGGAATGACAGCAAGGCGACGAGTTGGCCCAAAGCCTGCGATCGCGAGGCGCTCTAGCTTCGCATGAATCCGATCCTGGAGACCACCATAGGTGACCCCCATACCGCGGTGCGTTAATGCAAGCGCATCCGGCTGAACTTCGCACCAGTGCATGAAGTCCAACGTGCCAAATCGCTCGCCGTTCATGTCCCTTCGTTCACCGGCCACGTATCCCCCTCCCAGGGCTCAAGCATGCCGTTTGCGGCGAGCGAGGTCGAGTACCCGGCGTACGCGTCGAGCGCTGAGTGCCGTCCGAGGCCTTGGGCGTAGCTTGGCGTTGCAAAACGAAAGGCGAAAAGCGCCGACGCTGCGTAGGCTAAAGGGCCATCAAAGAGATGACTCACGATGATGGGTGCCCCGTATTCGGCGGCGACAGCACAGAGTACGCGTGCCTTTGCGTGCCCGAGCGCCATCGGCTTGACGACGAGGACGTGGGCCCAGCCTTTCCTCAGCGCTTCTCGAAGCCTGTCGACTCCGTCGGGTCCGTGAAGAGACTCGTCGAGGGCGACGGGGACAGGGCTTGGGTGGAGCGCTCTAAGTTGCTCGAAGGGTACTGGCTCCTCGATGAACTCAGCTCCGACGGCGGCGAGCCTCGCGAGAACTTCCCCGGCATTCGACCCGAGAGACCCGTTGGCGTCGAAACGAACCGGACGGCGCTGAGTTTCTGCCGTCGCGATCTCTGTGTCGATGTCTCGTCCCAACTTGCACTTCCAGGCGGCTCCTGGTGCTCTCGGGTCGAGGGTTGCGAGCTTCAACGGAAAGGCCGCTGGCGGTACCACTTGCCCTCGAAGTTCAGATTCCGCGGCGTGCCACGCGAACTCCGCTGCCGCTGGCAGCACGTCCCCAGCTCGGAGCGCGCGTTCGCATTCGTCGAGAGTCTCCCGGGAATAGCCCGGAAGCGGTGCCGCCTCCCCGCGTCCAACGCGCTGGCCGTCTCTGAGTTCTACGATGAGCGCCTCGCGGGTCGTCCATGTTCGCAGGGCGTTCTGGGCTGAGAACTTCCCACGGACTCGCTTGAACGAGACCTTCATGAGAGGAGAGGTGAAAGGGCCAAGCCCGACGCGAAGAGACCCCCGTGGATCGTCATCAGTTTTGCCGAGCCCGCCAGCGTTTTGTTGAGTGGCGCGCCTTCCTGTTGAACGAGTTCCCGCCGCAGAGAAAACGCGAGGGGGAACGTGAGGAGCGGCGCCAGGGGCGCGAAGCTCGTCAGATGCCAGGCGAAGAACACCGGTACAACGTAGGCGAGAACGAGAAGAAACGTGTACTGAGCCACGCTGGGGCCTTTGCCGAAGCGAACGGCCAGGGTTCGCTTGCCCACTTTGACGTCGGTGTGTCGGTCGCGAACATTGTTGACCACGAGAATGTTTGTGGCGAGTCCACCGACGGGGAGGGCGGCGATAAACGCCTCGATGGGGACGCTGCCGATTTGCACAAAGACCGTTCCGCCAACGGCGACGAAACCAAAGAACACCATCACGAAGACGTCGCCGAGTCCGTTGTAGGCGAGGGGAAAAGGGCCTCCCGTGTAGGCGATGCCAGATAGGATTGAGAGCACCCCAATGGCGATGATCACCGGGCCAGCGACCATCACTAGATAGAGTCCCAGCAGCGTCGCCAGACCGAACGCGACGAACATGCCGATATAGAGCTGTCTCGGCGTGAGGAGACCTGCCTGCGCAGCGCGAACCGGGCCCACTCG
>JBLHKB010000671.1:0-3530 GCA_047619315.1 Polyangiales bacterium | reverse complement strand
AGCCGATCCGCCAGCGCGCCGAGACCGAGGTCGACGGCCTCGGCGAGCCTTCGGGCCACTCGCTCCCGCCGCGTACTTTCGCTGGCAACCACTATGCGTAGGCTCTCGGAGCGGCCGAGATTGGGGCCACTTTCGTCGTCCAAGTCGCTGCCTTCGAGCCAGACATGAATCGGGTCCCCGGGGCGTGCACGCGTTTCGGCGATGGTGAAAGAGAAGATGCCCTGATGCCTGAGTGCGCCAGTCTCTGAACGGAAAAGTTCTCGGCGAATGACCTCGCCGGCGGTGGTTCGAACGACGAGGCGAACGGCGGCGAGGCCATGATCATCGCCCGCAGTGAACGGCATGCTCAGCTCAGCACCCGGGTCGACATCATCGAGTGGCGGACCTTCGATGGACAATGCCGGCGCCTCGTCTTCCACGGCGTTTAGAACTCGGGGTGAAGCGTCTTGAAGAGTCCGGCCATCCACGTCTTCTCCTCGCACCATGATGGCGCCGGAGTCTCGTACTTCAAAGGTTGTGTGCCACTCCTGCCCGTGGCCTTCGAGGACGAAGCGCGTGCCTGCGATTTCGAGGTGCGCCTGCCGGAGATCGACGCGCGCTCTCATCGACGCGCTGACCACGGTGCCGACCGGAAGGGTCAGTGCTGCGTCCGAGCTCTGCTCCGGTGGCCTGTTGAGATACGTGGGAAAGCGGCAAGACCACTCGACGCTGGAGACAATGTCCACGAGAGCTGCGTCCCCGACATGGTTTGCAGGGTGAAACATGGCGTACACCCCTGAACGTCCGGCTCCCCCAGCGAGAAGGAGCATGGCCAACGTCAGGCCGATGCCGGCCGCAGCGAGGGCGTGGGACGGCCAGGCGATATTCCAGGGGATAACTTCTCGCGGCCGTACGTCTTTGAGCTCGCCCCACACCTCCACGGCGTGGGCGTGAACAAGTTCGGGTTTGCATGAGGCGTCCTCCGCGAGCTCGACGACACTCCGCGCCGCCGAAGCCATTCGTGTGGAGCGCCGCCGAAGATGCTCGGCCACGGCGCCGCCACGCGATCTTCGAACAGGCCAGACCGACCAGACGCACGCCGCGAGAGTCGCGGCCGCAACCAAGAGCCAGGCAACAATCGCCATGGCTGTGCCGATCGCGGGAGGGAGAAGCATCCCCAGAAAAAGCAGCGTCACCACAAACGTCGTCCCACCGACCAGGACCAGTCGCTGGAGGTGAAGCAACAGCGTTCGCCGCCGTAACCGGGCCAAAAAGCGCTTTACACCAGTCGCAGCTGCGGGCACCTGGGGAACATAGCGGGGCCCTGTGGGAAGAGCGAGGCGAACTCACGCCTCGAAAACCTCAGAATGCGTATTAAGCGCGGCTGAAAGGGGCGTTGACCGGCGAATCGCGCACTCGCTATAACCGAGCGGCCGACCTTTCGGCCGAAAGCTCAACCATGTCGATTCCAAGCGCTCCTTCGCCCAAAGCAGATCTCGCCCTCACGGTGTTTCTGCAAGACGTGGCCTCTGGCCGGCGCGTTCTATGGATCGGTGATGCGTCCACAGGGGGCGCCGAACGACTGGCCTCGATGGCTCTCGAGGTTCGCGTGATGGACACATCTGGCCGTCTGCGTGCTGGGAGGGTGGGTGCCGCTCGCGTGGTTCCCTACAGCGCCGGCCGTCTGGAGCTGGACGGAAAGTTCGACTTGGTTGTCGTCCCCGACGCCGGGGTTCTCGACGATCTAAAAGAGAGCACTGAGGAGATCAAACGGGCGCTTGGCGACGGGCTTCTGGTGCTCGGCACCCACGCGGATACAGCGCACTACGAACGGGCCGTTCCGGCTCTTGATGCTGCGTTCCGTGAGGTACGTCTGCTTGGACAGGCGCCGTTTACGGCATCGGCTATTGCCAACCTAGACCACGAAGGAGGCGGCGTCGCTCTCGATGGCTCCCTTCTGCGCAACGCGCCGGAGAGCATAGAACGTTACCTCTTTATTGCAGGCGATGAACTCCCAGAGAGTGACGGCCTGCTCGTCGTGCAGCTGCCCGGCGCGGAGCCAGCGGAGTCCAACGAACGCGAGGTCCAGGCGCTTCGCCAAGAACTCAATCGCGCGGGTGCAAGGTTGGAGCAGGCGCAGGTGCGTCTTGTGGAGACGGAGGCCACGCTCGCCAAAGCCGGAGCTCGCCTCGTTTCCCAGGAGGCCGCCGCCAAAGAGGCTATCGCCGCAGCGGTCGCCGCAGCCCCAGTCGCGGTCGCTCCAGAGCCGGTCGCTCCAGAGCCGGTCGCTCCAGAGCCGGTCGCTCCAGAGCCGGTCGAAGATGATGAGGACGTTCCAGCCCTTGAGGTCAAGCTTCAGGAGCGAGGCGCGCTCATTCGTTCGCTTCAGAGCGATGCTCGCCGCCACGCGCTGCTTGTCCGCGATATATCGGAGGAGCTTCGCGAGTGGACGACAGGGCATCGTGGCGCTCCAGTGAGCGAGAGCGCTCTCGACACCGAAGCGTCTCTAGCGGCCGCGCAGTTCACCATCGACGAACTGGAGGCGGAGGTGGCCGCACTCAAGTCAGCTCCTGTGGCAGAGCTGGCTCCCGCTCCTGTGGCGGAGCCTGCTCTGGCTCTTCCAGATCCAAAATTGACACTCCAGCTCGCCGAAGTGCAGCAAGAGCGGGAGACCCTCGAAGGCGAACGAAACGGCCTCAAGCTTCGCTTGGGCGACGTCGAAGCATCCCTCGTCGCCGCACAGTCTACGGCGGGCGAACTGCGCGCTGAGGTGGCGGAGCTTAAGTTGGCGCAGCCAATTCCCAGCCCGGCTCCGCCGTCCCCGGATCCGGCGTTGGTCACTGAGCTCGCCCAAGTGCGCAAAGAGCTGGAAACCCTCGAAGGCGAACGAAACGGTCTCACGCTTCGCTTGGCTGACGTCGAAGCCTCCCTTGAAGCGGCGTCCAAACCCATGGCTCCGTCCGCAGCTGTTTCGCCGAGCCCCGATCAGCTCGACCGCCTTGATTCCCTTCAAGAAGAGGTCGAAGCACTTCGTCTCACCAACACCGAATTGACGATCTCGACGTTGGACCTCGGCGCCGATAAAGAGGCACTTGAAACGAGAGGTCGCGAGGTGAGTTCAGCCTTGGCAGCCCGAGACGCACTTATCACGCGACTCCAAATTGACCTCGCTCAAGAGGAGAACACGCGAGCGCTCCACGACCAGCAGGCCGTTCGCATGCGTGACGAGGTTCACAATCTGCGGGAGGCCGTCGTCGCGGCGTCGTTGGCTGTTGATGCCAAAGAACACGCCGAGCTTCGTGTCACGGAGCTTGAGGCAGAGCTTCTGGCGGCGGGCGAGGCTGCGGTTGCAGCGGGTATCGTCGAGTTGGCCAAGCAGGAAGCGGAAGAACTGAGCGATGAGCTGCGCGAAGTTGCGGAGGCGCGTGACGCAGCCGCGGAGGCGCGTGACGCGGCCGCGACACGACTCGGGGAAGTCGAAGGTGAGCTCGGCGCTCTTCGCGATCACGCGAGCGCCGCTGAAGACACCGTTGCTGGCCTGAAAGCGTTCA
>JBLHKB010000670.1:0-3530 GCA_047619315.1 Polyangiales bacterium | reverse complement strand
CCTTGACGAGCTTGGAGGCCGCCGGCTTTGAAGTCGACTTGCTGTCCAAAGCGCTTGGCGAGGAGGACTTGATTCGTGAGCTTCAAGACTGCATCGCCGTCGGGGTTCGCTCCAAGACGCAGGTCACCGCGAAGGTGCTGGAGGCTTGCTCGTCCCTGCTCGCCGTGGGCGCATTTTGCATCGGCACGAACCAGATCGATTTGGGCGTGGGCAACGGACTCGGGATCCCGGCGTTCAATGCGCCGTTCTCAAACACACGTTCGGTGGCGGAGCTCGTCGTCGCGGAGGTGGTTTTTCTCGCCCGTCAGATGGGTGACCGCAACAACGAGATGCACGTCGGTAAGTGGAGCAAGACCTCCGATGGATGTCATGAGGTCCGCGGCAAAACCCTCGGTATTATCGGGTACGGCCATATCGGACGGCAGGTGGGTGTGCTCGCCGAGGCCTTCGGTATGAGGGTCATCTTCCACGACATCGCGAGCCAGCTTCCGATGGGCAACAACTCCCCGGCGGACGACCTCGACGACCTGCTCTCGCGCTCGGACTTCGTGTCGCTTCATGTGCCAGCCACGCCGGAGACGGAGTGGATGATCGGCGAGGAAGAGCTCGCGAAGATCAAGCCGGGCGCTTCGCTCATCAACCTCAGCCGCGGCAACGTCGTGGTCATCGATGCGCTGGCCAAGGCCCTCGACAGCGGTCACCTCGCTGGCGCCGCCGTCGACGTCTATCCCAAGGAGCCGCGCACCAACAGTGAGCCTTTTAAGACGCCGCTTCAGGGAAGGCGCAACACGATTCTGAGCCCGCATATCGGCGGTTCCACCGTGGAAGCCCAGGTCGCGATCGGCCAAGAAGTGTCCGGCGCGCTCATTCGCTATCTCACCCACGGCACCACGACGGGCGCCGTGAACTTCCCCATCGCGGACCTGCCTCCGCGCGAAGGTGTGAATCGCATCCAGCATGTGCATCGCAACGTCCCTGGCGTTCTCGGCGATGTGCACCGCATCGTCTCAGGTCAGAGCGCCAACGTGCTGGGCCAGGTGCTCGCGACGGACGAGACCCTCGGCTACCTCATCATGGATGTCGAAGCCGGGAAGGGCGCCGCCATCGTCGAAGAGATCCGCGCGCTGTCCACGACGGTGCGCGCGCGAAGCCTCTACTAGGAGCGTCCCCTCTCGTTAGATGACCTTGCCCGGGTTGAGGATGCCCTTCGGATCGAGGATGGCTTTCATCTGACGCATCAGCGCGATCTCGCCCTCGCTGCGCGTGTAGTGAAGCGAGGGCTTCTTGAGAAGGCCGATGCCGTGCTCCGCAGAGATACTCCCGCGGTGCTTTTGAACGAGCTCAAACATGCCCTCATCGGCTTGGTGGGCGACGTCGAGGAACTCTTCCTTCGAGAGCGCGTCGGGCTTCATGACGTTCACGTGCAGGTTGCCATCCCCGATATGACCGAAGAGGCAGATCTCTAGTTCCGGGTAGTTGCGCTCGAAGAGAGCCTCGAGGTCGACGACGAATTCTTCGAGGCTCGCGATGGGCAAGGAGATGTCGTTCTTGTGGGGCAGACCGGTGGCGCTGAGGCTCTCGCTGATGCCTTCGCGGAGCTGCCAGAGATGGCGTGCTTGCTCTGCGCCAGAGGCAAGGGTGCCGTCCTCGACGATGTCGAGTACGTCGCCAAGCCAGTCTTCGAGGCCCTCGCGACTCTTGCTCTCGACTTCGAGGAGAACGTAGTAGGGCGCACTCACTTCAAGGGGCGGGCGCAAGCCGCGGTGCTGTGCGAGACGCGCCAGGCAGGCGTCGCTCATCATTTCGAAGGCGCCCAACAGGAAGGGCGCACGGCGCGCGCTGCGGTAGACGTCGATGAGGGTGGGTAGGTCTTTGACCGCGAAGAGCATGACGTCTTGGGGTGGCGGGACGCGCGCGAGTTTGAGCGTCGCTTCGGTGATGATGCCGAGGATGCCCTCGCTCCCGATGAAGAGTTGCCGCAGGTCGATGCCCGTGTTGTTTTTTTCGAGGGCGTGGTCGAGGTCGAGGATCTCGCCGGTGCCCGTGACGACCTTGAGTCCCAGCACCCACTGGCGCGTGAGGCCGTAGCGGATGACTTTGACGCCGCCGGCGTTCGTCGCGATGTTGCCGCCGACGAAGCTGCTGCCTTTGGAGGCGAAGTCGATGGGCCAGGTGAGGCCTTTCTCTTCGCAGTGCTGATGGACACGTTCCGTGACCGCGCCGGCGCCGACTTTGACTGTGAGACCGACTTCGTCCACGTCGCCGAGGTGGTCGATTTTCTCGAGGGAGAGCACCAGCTCGCCTTGCGTCGCGACAGCGCCACCGGCGAGGCCCGTGCGTCCGCCGCTGGGCACGACGGCGATGTTCTCTTCCACGCACACCTTGATGAGCTCAGCGACCGCCTCTGTGCTCGTTGGGAACGCAACGGCGCCGGCGTTGCGCGTGTGGACCTTGGTCCAGTCGCCCCCATAGGTCTCCAAGTCGGAGGCATCGAGGGAGAGGCGCGCGTGAGCCCCAAGTCGTGCCAAGATCGCATCGCTCCACATGGGCTCTTCATAGCCGGCCTCGGGAAGTCCTCAAGTCAGAGGGTGACCGCTTAAGAAAACCCGCTCATAGTCGCGGGGTGCTTTGTTCAGGACGTGAAATCTTCGTACGCGAGCTCGGTGACCCGGCACATCCCTCGATGGTGCTCGTTCACTCATCGGGCATGAGCGGTGGCCAGTGGCGCCGGCATTCGCTGCTGTTTCGTGATGCTGGCTACCACGTGCTGATCCCGGATCTCATCGGATGTGGGCGAAGCGCTCCTTGGGACGACGAAGAGCCGTTCGAGATCGCGGCGGATCTGGAGATCATCGAAGGTCTGGCGAAGACCCACGGCCCGGTGGTCCTGATAGGGCATTCCTATGGCGGGGCTCTGACGCTTAGGGCGGCGCGTGACCTTGGGGATCAAGTTACGGCGCTAGCGGTCTACGATCCCGTGCTGTGGGGTCCCCATCGGGAGGTCCACGGGGATGGCTTTTTGAAGAAGATGAGAGAGCATGGTCTCCTCGATCCGGCGGCCCGCGGAAGCGAGAAGTGGATGTCGACGTTCGTCGAGTATTGGGGCGGCGAGGGCGCCTGGGAACGTATGGCGTCCCTCGCACGCGAGCAGATGATGCGCTCAGCGACGCAGACGTGTGACCAGGCCTTGGCGCTCTCCCGTGATAAAGAAGGCGCTGAAACCTACGCTGTCGTCACGGCGCCAACGCTCATCCTAAGTGGTTCTGAAACGCCGCCGGAGATGCGTGATTCCGCAGAGCGCGTCGCCGAGGCGATCCCTCGTGGCGAGCATCGAGTGCTCACCGGCGGTCATATGGTGCCGTTGACGCACACAGAGCTGTTCGCGGAGTGCGTGCTCTCGTTTTTTGGCGAACACGAAACGAAGCCTCTTGGACGCTTGTGGTGTTGCGGGGGCCGACTTTTTGGCGTTCGCGGTTGGGTTCACGCGCGTGAGCTTTAGCCGCTGTTCTTCGTGCTCGACCCACGGTGCT
>JBLHKB010000669.1:0-3531 GCA_047619315.1 Polyangiales bacterium | reverse complement strand
TGGCCGCATCCGCGGCACGCGAGCTGGACGAGGCCGTGCTCTAGGATTCCGCAGCGCAGATACGCATCGAACTCTTCCTCCACGAACTTCGGTAGGCCGGAACGCGCTCGCTCAGGTCGAGGAGCGCGTCCTCGTCGAAGCGTCGCTCCTGGAGCACGCGCAGTAGGTCTTTTCCGGGCGCGAGCGCCTGCACCAAGTACGCCGTCTTGTCGGCCTCGAGCGGACGGAACTCCACGTAGGCCGGGATGCCGGGGTGATCCAAAGTGCGCAGCACCTCCGCTTCGCGCTCGAAGAGCTCGACCGACTTCCACTCTTCCACGCGGTGCAGGTCGAGGATCTTGACGGCGACCTTGCGCTGGGTCTCGCGATCGAGCGCCGCGTGCGTGGTGCCAAAGCCGCCCTGGCCAAGCTCATAGAGCAGCTCGTAACGGCCACCGAGCACGACTGCGGGGGTGTTCCCTTGCTCCACGGGGAGACGTTACCACGTGCCGGAGAGCGCTGTCAGAGTTGGCGGTGCGATCGAAAAGAAAGCGGCTCCGTTTGCCGACTAGGGTGCGCAGCGAGCCGAGAACACGTCGTCGGTGATGGTGCCGTAGAGAAGGCCGCCATCCGGTCCCAGCGCGAGCCCGGTTGCGCTCTCGGCGACGCGTCTTGAATCCCGCAAACCTCCATCGGCGTTGAAGCGCAGGTCGTGCACGACGAAACTGCGAGTCACGAGTGCGCGCATTTCGCCGCCTGGTGCGATGGCGACCACGGGCTTGCGCGTCGCGCAAACGTCTGTGAGCGTTGGCGACGATCCCGGTCCTCCGAGCGTTCCAACGAGGTACTCCACGGTCCCGTCGCAGTAGTCTTGCACTACGAAACCAACTCGGCCGTCTTGTTCGCGGGTCCATTCAACAGGCTCGGCTTGGCAGTCGGACCGCTCAGAGCAGTGCAGGACCGTCTCCGAGAGGACCTCCCCGTCGCGAAACCACAGGGCGTGAGCGCAGCCGTCGTCGCCGGCCCAACCAAAGAGGACCGTGTTGCCGATGACCGTGTAGTGCGGGGTGGAGCTCCAACCACCTGAGGGAAGCGGAAAGCCCGAGGACGCGCGCTCCTCGCCGCGCGGGTCGAACTCGTCCATCCACAAGAAGAACTCGTCGTCGCCGAGGCGCTCAACCCGCAAGGAGACGAAGCCATTCTCGGTGGCAGCAAGGCCGAGCCACCCCAACTCGGAGCGAAGCGTCGTGATGACCTCGAGGGAATCGCGGTCGAGTATTGTGAGTTGCGGCGCGTCCGCGATCCAGTTGACGACGATCGACTGGTCGGTCTCCAGAGCGGCGACAAAGAAGCCAGGGAAAGTGTGCACGGCGGCGCCCCGGCGTGCCGAGAACGACTCGCTCGTTGGATCACGGGCGAGATAGGTATCGCTCTGTGGAAGCCAGGCGCGAAAGCGATCCGTGCCAAGGTCTGGGAGCAGTTGGCTGGAATCCAGTTCACAAGTCTCGCCCAGATCGCAGGCCGAGCGGACCGGTGGGCTGCTGCGATCGAGCGTCACGTCGCCCGGTTCGGTATCGCGCGGTCCGGTCTCGCTCGCTCGAGTATCAATGAGCCCCGCATCGCGGACGGCCTCCACGCCATGAGACGCATAGCAACCCGCGGAGAGAACGAGGGCGGCAATCCCCAACCACTTGCTCATGACGTGCACTGCATTCCCAACCCTGGGTAGCAAGTGACTTGAATCGCGTCACGGCGAAAGTGAATTGACCCGCCGGGTCCGCACAGCGCGCCTGGATATGGCGGGCGGTGGGGTGCGCGAGTGATCGCTGGACGCTCACCTAGACGGCGACTCAACATTGGGCAGAATAGGCCGCGGACGCGGCGTGGGCCCTTGACGCGGCCTTAGTCGCACGCTGTGCGATCTGCTCGTTTAGATGCAGGCTGGTCACCTGGTAGGAGAGCGCGATGAGGCTCCGTCCGTGACTGTTCCGATCGTGCTGGGAGTGTTCGCGCTCGTAGTCATCTTGTTCATTGCCTACTTGCGGAGGGCCATCGCGACCCAGTGGGGAGATTTCAAATACACGGCGTGCGAGATCTTCCACGGTTCGACGTTTGAGGCCGAGGAGTCCGACCATGTGGTCTTGCGTCGAGGGCATGTTCGGGTCCGATTGGATCGGCAAGCCTTCGCGCTGTTCCAAGAGAGCTTGGCGTCGGGGGCGGATTTGACGACGGGGGCGAAAGCGGCGATTGGCGTCGTGGCCTCGCTGGTCGCGGCGGCCGTGGACGCGCAGCTTTCCGAAGAGGAGAAGGAAAGGCTCGCGACGGAACTCGTCGAACATGCGGCGGCGCTCTTCCCTGAAGCAGTTGTGGAGAGCCGCGACAACGAAAAGGTCGTCGTGCGTTTCGGTGTTGGCGCGCGCACCTTCCATCTACCCATCGTCCGGCTCGAGCTTGCTGGATACCCGCGTGATGAGCGCTTGGAGATCCTTGAGACCATCATTCGCGCCCGTGTGGGCGCTTCCATGGATCCTGCCCGGAGCGACCGAGACTTGGTTCGGCCACGCTTCAAGACCCCATCCCGTGGACAAAGGGTCGACGCCTTGTTGCAGTCCGTGGCGGCCCAGCATGGAGTTTCGCTCGACGACATAGAGAGGCCACCGGAAATCACGGCATCTTTTGAGGGGCTGCCTTATCCGATCGACTACGTCTTGGACTAGGGCACGCACGTCGCGCCAGTCCACGAGCTTCGCCTCGATTCGGAGGAAGTATCGCTTGGTGCGCTTCGCGCGTTGTCCTTGGAGAACCTTCGCCACACTTCGGCACACCTCCGGTTGCCGGCGCAGGGTGCCTTCGAGGTGTTTCAGGACTCGGACGATCACGGAGCGGTGCGAGTACTTCTGGTCGCCGATCTGCTTGATATCGATGACGCCGTTCTGGCTGTCGCGCCTGCACACGACAGCCTTTTGCTCTTCCGAGAAGATGACCCGGACACTGAACGAGCGGTCTACAACCGATTCGTCGAGATGGAGGCGGGAGACGCCCCAATTCCGGAGCCGGTGCGAGTGACGACCAACGGGTTTGAGAGCCACGGCTGGAGCACTCAGATCACGACCGACTACGACAACGGGCCGGGCGAGGCCGGAGCGACGCAATGATCCGCTGGCTGAACCTTGGAATGGGATTCGTGTTGTTGCCCGTGATGGGCGCACGTCACGCGGATGGGATCTTCACCGCCGTTGACGACGATGAGCTCAGTCGGCTGCGCCACTTCCCAAACGTTCGTCACCAGCGCGATCACACAAGGGGGCAGCGCCATCGCCATGGCGAGCACCAGCCACTTCACTCGAACGTTGACGCCGATCAGACTCGCGCCGGAGTTCTTGGTCGCTCGTGGCGCGGGGCGTTCTCCACCAAGGGCGTGCCGCACTCTGCACACTCGTCGCCCGCGTGTACTCGGCGCGTTCGCCGGCGTCGCGGAGATGAGGGCAGCCGTCGTTTGGGCAAGTCAGCATCGCGGTTGGTGAGGGGAGCTCGTCATCCTAGAGGTAGAAG
>JBLHKB010000668.1:0-3534 GCA_047619315.1 Polyangiales bacterium | reverse complement strand
CCTCCTCGCGTTTCGGCTCACCAAAGGACGCAACGCCGGTGAGATTCGGCCCGTCGTCTTGAGCTTCGGCGCAGGGCTTCCTTCGATTCCTCTGAGGCCCACCGCCGCTGCCGCCACGCCCGACATGGGCATCATGGTCTTCGTCCTCGGCGAGAGTCGCGCCATCCCCGCGAACTACCTCGACCTTGAGCTCAACGAAGCACGACTCAACTGGTTCAATGCATCAGGCAACTACAACCAGGTCGTGACGCAGGCGGCGAACGAAGCAGGCGGGCAAGGCTTTGTCACCGAGTTCGCCGGGGACGCTGCTTTCCTCGAGAACCGCATTCTCCCCGCAGGGACCATTCAGCAGTGGGAGAGCATCCAGGCTCTCGTAGGCGACTTCGAGGATCTCGACCACGATTTCCGCTTGCTGTCGCGAACCGCCAACCTCTTCCAGGGCTGGGACGGCATCCTTGAGACCTTCTTGGCAGAGCTGATCAAGCCCGAAGACATCAGCGAAGAGCGATGGGCCGCCGACCCGTTGAACTCGATTCTCGACAACTACTACAACGACCCCGCCAACGAACCTTGGTCCTCTGGCGGCCCCGAAGTCATCGAAGGATTCGACCGTGCGGCCTTCTTTGCCCGCGTGGAAACCGAGGTCGTCGAACCCGTTCGCCTCGCCGCTGTGCTCTTCCAAGGTGGCCGCACCATGACGCGCTTCTACACCACGATGAGCCCCGAAGAGATGACCATGGACCCGATCTTCGACTTCAACGCGGAGCTCGAGGACTACAGCAACGTTCACACGGCTCGCCAGATCATCGAGTGCTCATATGGCGTGACACGCGCCGAAGCAGGCTGGCGCGTGGTCCTCGACAGCGGCGTCACGATCCGCGGCGAACAGCGCAACTGGCCGCTGGCGAACTCGGAGATGCCCGCCATGATGACGGCGAGCCGCATCGGAACCACGGGTACCGGCGAGGTCATCATGACCAACGGAGCGGCGATCATTAGCGCCGTCAACGCCAACAACGAAGCGAACCCACGACGCTACCCACGCGGCCTCATCGCCGGCGGTGGATGCAGCGTGTCCGGTGGTGAGTTCGGCGGCGCTGGATTCGGCGCGCTCTTGCTCCTCGGCGCCGCGCTCTGGCGACGACGACGCGCCTAGTAGCCTAGGCGCAGGCGGCCGGTGTGCGCCTCGAAAGCAGTCGGCTAGGAGTAGACGCGGACCGCGGGAATTCCGCGGACGTTGTCGCTCGCATCAAACCCCATCTGTTCACGAGGGTTGGTGCCGTTCCACAGCTTGCCCGAGGCCATCGCTTTGAACATACGCATGTCGGCAAACAACGACCACACGGGCTGGTTGAAAGTGGCCGGACGATTGTTCTCGATGAGAAAGTGACCTACCCAGGCGCAGCCGTAGGCCCAGACGATGCCAGCAGGAAAGAGAATCGGAGAGGCAGCCGTTGGCATCGCGACCATGGCGGCCACGTGCTTGAACGCGGGGCCCTTCTTTTCGGCCTTCATCGCGTCGCGCATGACGACACCGAAACCAGCCATCGCCGCGCCGAAGCCGACGGGGTTCAGCACAGCGCTCGCTGCGGTTGCGGCCAAGAAGCCGCCGGTGCCGAGGAAATGCAGACGACGTGAGGTCGCGTTCTGGTGCTCGGACAGGTAAAATGGCCAGAACTCCTCAAACGACTCGAAACGCTTTTCACTCATGTACTTATCCCTTCGTAGACGGCGGGACCATAGCTCGACTTCTCCTCCGTGACGATGAAGACACTCCTGGCTCTGTCGATTGCCATCAGCTGCGGAACCTTCGCGGTCATGGGCATCCTGCGCCTGCAGCCACACTTCGACCCAAAAGCGCTCTTGGACCTCGATTCATCGGTGCTTCAGGAGGCCCAAGAGTTTGAAACCCTCTTTGGACCTGCGACCGCAAAAGCAGCTTTCGTTCTAGAAGCAGCCGACATTCTGGCTCCGGAAGCCCTCATCCGGATCCACGCGCTCTCTCTTGAAGCCGCTTCTTACGGAACTGTCATATCGCTCACTCATCTGCCGCTGCCGCACGTCGGTGAAGGCGACCTCGACGCAACCCTCACGCTGCTAGAATCCGCGCCCTTAGCCTTTCCGACTGGACTCATCGGTCTTGGTGAGCGCATGGGAGGCGAGCTCACCATCAGCCCCATCGCGGACACGCCACAGCTCAGCGAAGAGCAACGCGAAGGGCTCGTGGATGCGGCGCCGCATGTTGAAGGTCGCCTCATCAACGCAGCTCACACCCGCGCCCTCGTTCTTGTGGACGGGATCGGCGTGAGCGACGCGCGACAGCTTGCCGAGGCGCATGGCGCGCGCCTCACCGGCATCGAGCTGCTCCAGGATCGTATCGAGTCGGGCATGCGCAATGAAGGTGCGTTGCTCGTCGGCGTGGCTCTATTGCTCACGGTGATTCTTCTCGGCGTGGCGTTTCGCTCCGCCGCCGCCGTCGGGCTTCCAATGATCGCCTCAGGAGTCACATTGCTCATCGCGATGGGAACGCTCGGTTGGTGGACCGGCCAGCTGACGCTTCTGACAGCCATCGTGCCGCCGGTGCTCTTAACGATATGTGTCGGCGACGCTCTTCATCTCATGGCGCGTTATGCCGAAGAGCGACGCCATGCAGACAACGAAACCGCCGCGCGAATCGCCCGCAAGACCATGTGGCGTGCGTGCCTTGCAACAAGCCTGACAACGGCGATCGGTTTCGGCTCCCTCGTCTCCGCGAGCACTCCGGCGCTTCAACTTTTTGGCATGGTCAGCGCCGCCGGCGTCGTCGTCGCCTTCTTCGTCGTGGTCCAAGTGCTGCCCTCGCTCTTGAGTCGTTCCCGCTGGAAAGGCCGAACCTTCAACGGTGAGCGTCACGCAAGAATAGCCCTCTGGTTCGCCGGACGCCCCTTCCCTATCCTCCTGTTCTCAGCACTCATCGTCGTGCCCTGCACACTCGGCGCTCTTCACCTAGATCAGGGCACGCGCCTGCTCTCGCCCTTCGCCAGCGATGAGCCCTTGGCGGAGACTGCACGTCTCATCGACTCGGAGTTTGGCGGCGTACGACAGATGGAGTGCCTTGTGCGCGGAGAGCCTCTCGCCGCAAGCACCCTCGAGCGTGCGGAGTCACTCAGCGCTTGGGCTCGCACAAATGAGCACGTGGCGGACGTTCGCTCGGCAAGCAGCTTGATGAACGAGGTCTGGTCGGAGCTCAGCGACCTCCCACGCCCCGTCGCATCGAACGGTCCCCTCGCCGCCCTTCTCGGCCCTGCGATCAACGACCTTGTGTCCGACGAAGGGCTGCGCATTCAGCTAAGCGTGCGCGACGCCGCGGCCGGTGAGCTCCTTCTCCTCGGCGCGTCCGCTAGGGAGCATGGCGCAGATGCTCTGAGCGGAGAAGCCTGGCATGCGGGTGCTGGGCTTTCTTCGCTTCAGAGCGATCTCATCTCATCCTTTGCCTTGGCGTTCTTGGGTGTGTCCGTGGTCATCCTCTTTCTCTTTGGACCACGGCTCGCGCTC
>JBLHKB010000667.1:0-3536 GCA_047619315.1 Polyangiales bacterium | reverse complement strand
GATCGGCAGAGCCCGCCTGATTGTAGAAAGGAACACAGCCCGACGCGGTTCGACACCGGCTACCGCCTCTTCCGCGACACACTCCACGGCCTTGCAAAAACAAAAAGCCCCGGTTTTCACCGGGGCTTCTTGGAGCCACTTTCGAGATTTGAACTCGAGACCTACGGTTTACGAAACCGTTGCTCTACCAACTGAGCTAAAGTCGCTGCGGGATTCTAAGATACGGCCTCGTCCAGCTCGCGTGCCGCGGATGCGGCCACGAGATGGTGGTGGGCTTCTCCTGCAAGCGTCGCGGCTTCTGTCCGTCTTGTTTGGGACGCCGCATGTCATTCGTCGCCGCGCACCTGGTAGACGTCGTCCTCCCGGAGGTCCCGATCCGTCAGTGAGTTTGCTCGCTCCCGTGGCGACTTCGCTGTGCCCTTGGCTACGATCGAAGACTCTGTGCCGATGTTCTCGGCGCGTTCACCGGTGCGCTGAAGCGCTCGCTGCGTGGGCGAGCGAAGCGCAAGTTCGGGCTGCGCTCGGTTCGTGATGCGCAGATAGGCGCTCTGGCGTTTGTGCAGCGAGCCGACAGCGCGCTCCGGCTCAACGTGCATTTCTATACGCTGGCGCTCGATGGCGTGTACGTACGTGACGAAGAAGGCGAGCTAAAATTCCGCGAGCTCCGCGAGCCCAGCACAGAGGATGTCGCGCGGGTCACGGCGTGGACCCACGCGATCCTACTCCTGGAGTCGGATGGAGCCGCTTGAAGCGCAATTCAGGCGTGAATTCTCGACTTTAGAGTTGAGCGGGAGTTTCTTGGGGAGGAATTTGAGGCCTGGGGCGGGTTCGAAGGCGAGGAGTTGGTGGCCGAAGAGACGGAATTGGCTTTTTGAATGTCCTCTCCGCCCCCCGACTTTGTGTTGCGGAGACGATTTTTGGGGCCGCGAGGAGCAGTGTTGGAGCCAGGGATGGCCCTATCCGCCCTATCCGCCCTTGCCGTAGCGGCGATGCTTGATGTTTGATTCGTATATGACAACGCCTGCAGGGCCACTCCCCACAATCTCCCCGCTCGCCGTTGCGCGCATCGCGGAGGCCCTGCCGGATGGCCTCTCGGTGCTCGACACCAGCGGCGTGCACCTGTCTGTCAACGATGCCTTTTGCCAGATGCTGGGCTTGTCGCGCGAGCAGCTCCTCGGTGCGCTCCCGCGCGACCTCTACTGGCCAGAGGAGGAGGTCTCTCGCATCGAGGCGGCTTTCGCGAACACTCTTGGGGGTCAGTTCGGACACCATCAGCTGACCTTCAAGCGAGCGTCGGGGGAGCGCTTCCCGGTGATCGTCAGCCCCGGCATGGTGACCGACGAGCACGGCGCTCCGGCGTTCCTCTTCGCGACGGTGAAGGACATGAGCGAGCTGAGCGTGGCCCACTCCGCGTTGAGGGACAGCGAGGAGCGGTACCGCGCGTTAGCCGAGATGAGCCCATTTGGCATCGCGGTCCATGTGGGAGGCACTCTGCGTTACGCCAACCTCGCGGCGCAGCGCCTGTTCGGTGCAGAGGAGAAGGACCTGATCGGTCGGCAGGCTCTCGACTTCGTGCATCCCGACGACCAAGAGCTGGTGCGCTCCCGGATCGATGCTCTCGGTGGCCCGCTCACCGAGGCCGCCTGGGCGCGTGAGCGGTTCGTTCGGGCGGACGGCACGGTGTTCCATGCGGAGGTGGCAGGCACGGCCACCCGCTTCGACAACGAGCCCGCGGTGCAGACCGTCTTTCGTGACATCTCGCAGGAGCTCGAGGCGGAGCAGCGGCAGGCGCAGAGCAACCGCCTGGAGGCCATAGGCCGGCTTGCAGGGGGCGTGGCTCACGACTTCAACAACCTCCTCACCATCATCATGGCGGCCTGCGAGTTCGCCTTGGGGCAAGAGTCCCTTCCGGACTCCGTCGCGGCGGACCTTCGTGCCGCGCTCCAGGCGACTCACCATGGCGCCGCGCTCACCCGCCAGCTGCTCGCGTTTAGTCGGCAGGAGCCCATGGAAGTCCACTCGCTGAACCTCGAGGAAGAGCTCGCCCGAATCAGTCCTCTGCTGGAGCGCATGGTCGGCGAGGACGTGAGCCTCGTCGTGCGCGTCGAGCCGGAGGCGGGCAACATCCGCGCTTCCCAGACTCAGCTCGAGCGCGTGATACTCAACCTGGTCGCCAATGCGCGAGATGCCATGCCCCGGGGCGGCACCATCCAAGTACGGGCGTGCCCCGCTCCACCTGGCACTGTCGACGAGGGCCTAGGGCTTCCGCCACTCCAGCCTTTCGTGCGATTCGAGGTGGAGGACGACGGCCAGGGGATGGACGCGGCCACCCTCGAGCAGGCCTTCGAGCCCTTCTTCACCACGCGACGCGGTGAGGGAGGCACAGGCTTGGGTCTGGCGTCGGTCTATGGGCTCGTTCGTCAGAGCGGCGGCGGGGTTTCGGTGAAGAGCGTGGTGGGCGTTGGCACTACGGTCACGCTGCATTGGCCGCAGGCCAGTGTGGGAGCGGCTGCGTCTGCCGAGCACGGGCCACCCGTCGTCGTGCATGCAGCGAAGACCGTACTCGTCATAGAGGACCAAGACCCGGTGCGTCGCGTGGTCGTCTCCGTCCTTCGACGATGTGGGTACGAGGTGCTCGAGGCCGAGGGCTACTCGGATGGGATGGCGATTCTCCTCAGCGATACCCACATCGATATCCTGTTGTCCGACGTGCTGCTTCGGGGCAGCACTGGCCCTGAGATTGCGCAGGAAGCACGCCTGCAGCGCCCGGAGCTACCCCTTCTGTTCATGTCCGGGCATGCCGACCACGACGCCCTCGCTCTGGCTCGGCGGCTCACGGAACAGACGTTGCTCGCCAAGCCCTTTACTCCCAAGCAGCTCGAGGCGGCCGTGTCCCGGGCGTGGCGAGGAGCCTGACGGGCGGCCAACCCGTCGAGGGCAACCCAGCTTCGACCGGGTGAACCAACCCGCATCCGAACCTTCTCCAAACGCCCGAGCAAAATGACTCGAGGCGATCTCACCAACTTCCGCTTCAGGACGCTCGAGCGCCGCCTGTGCATAGGTGCGGCTGCTGGTGTGCGGGTGCGTACGTCGGAGAGCTCACAGGCGCGGAGCGATGCGAATCCGCGTATAGAAGTCGCCGAGGTCGTCCGTGTGAGTGATGTCTTCGTAGGTCACTTCGTAGGTGCCGTTCGGCACAGGAACGAGGAGCGCGTCGCCGTCCTTGCTGGCCTTCACCTTGCCGCTCTTTGCCGCCGCGGAGATCTGCTTCGCCGTAAAAGGGTTCGGTGCATACGGAATCAGCAGCGTCATGCACTGGGATTTGACTTCAAAGCGGCCCCCTTTTTCCGCGGCTCCCTTCTTCTTGAGCTGCGCGACCTGAGTACCAGTGAGTTTGGCTGAGGCCTTCGAACCGTCGTTGAGGCCATCGGCCAGCGCCGCATAAAGAAGACAATATGACTCGCCGACCTTCCAAAGCCTGGACCAGCCGCAGTCTCCAACATCGCCCAGTACGCCCTCGCCTGAACCGATCGGAC
>JBLHKB010000666.1:0-3540 GCA_047619315.1 Polyangiales bacterium | reverse complement strand
TCGACGCGATCGAAGGCATCCTCGATTAGACTTGCTCGCTGAGCGTTTCCAGTTGTGAGCTTGCCTACCAGATTTGTCCGGGCTGGGTGCTGATACGCCCCTCTCGGATCGCCGCGTAGATCGGGCTCGCGTCCATGAGCCGGGGCGCGTCGTCGTCGTACCTTTTTAGAAGCTGTGCCAAGCGCCGCTGAAGCTTCTTGAGCCCTGAGGCATGACTCTTTCCTGCCCAGCTTTGGGCAAGGACGTACACCCACTGTGCTTCAAGGTGGCTGCCGAAGAGCGTCGAGAAGAGACCGTCCGGCTTTCGAATCCCCGCGGCCTCCTTCGCCGCGAGAAGTGCGGCGTTCGAGTCTCGGTCGCGGAGCCACAGCGCCCGCGTGATCAATCGAGAGCGTTCGAACTCGGGGAGTTCCTCCACCTCTTCAATGAATGGTTCCTCGTTCCGCGCGCTGCCCACCGCCAGACGGGCGCGCCAGGCGCCGTAGCGAGCGTGGGCGTCCGCATCGCCACCTTCGGTTTGCTTCGAGACCTCGAGGGAATCGCTGTAGTGACGCAGTGCTGCGCGCCATTCGCCGCGCATGACAGCGAGGTCGCCTTTCACGATGCCGGCGATCACGCGAACAGCGTCGTCCGTATCGTCGCTGATTACGTTGATAAGGTCGGCGGCGAGTCCTGCCTCCCCGGTCGCTCGAACCAGCGCCGCAAGGTGTACAAGAGGAAGGCGTGCCGAGTGCGTCAAGCCGGCGTTGTGTTTGAGTCGAATGGAGCGACGAAGTGCCGTGACGGCATCTGCCACTTGTCCTCGCAAACGCGCGACGTGTCCAAGCTCATGGAGGACGTCCGCCTCGGCGGCGATGTTCCCGGCGTTGCGGGCGGTTTTCATGGCGGAGCGAAAGGCTCGTTGTGCAGCGACGAGCTCGCCGTTCTGGCGAAGCGCGATGCCGATCTGTCGCTTGGCGTGGGCTTGGAGCGCAGGGTCCTTGGCCCGGTCCGCGGCGGTGGACGCGGCGAGTGCGGATGCGCTCGCCCGTGGATCGCGCACTCGATGCTCCGCCTGGGTCCGTCCAAGAAGCGCTCGGGCTTCGCGGCGGGCATCCTTCACCTCTTTCGCGGCGTGAGCCGCCCCGTCGTAGGCGATACGCGCGATGGCTGGGTTCCCGTCGGCGCTCTCTACGTCGGCGAGGGTCAGGAGCAGCTCAGCTCGCAGTGATCCCTCGCTCGATTCGACGTGGGGTTGCAGTCGATGTCGAGCCATGGCGAACTCTCCCTCACGAAGCTCAAGGCGCGCACGCCTCCATGCTGCTTCTGGCGGAGCCGCGTTGAGGCGCTCGGCTTGCCAGAGGGCACCTTCGGCACGCGGTATGTTCCCGACACGCATCGACAGGTCGAACTCCTTAAGAAAGTCATCCTGCTCGAAGGACTCGCCGAGGGCGCGGCGTTGATCGAGAACGAGAAGTCCGGTGTCCGGGCGTCCCTCTTTGTCGGCGAGGTCGAGCGCACGCCGTAACACCCGTGACGAATCGTCACGTCGCTCGGCGGCGGCGTAAAGTTCCGCTGCACGCATGAGCCCTTCCGGTGCGCCAAGGGCTCGCCTTTCACCGAGCTTTGCGGCTCGCCGTCGCGTCGCGCGAAGGGTGCGCGTCGGCGTCGTTTTGAGAATGGTGTCGACGAATCGGTCGTGCATTCGAAAACCAAGACTGCGACCGACGGACGCGCGCCGTGCAATGCCATGTCGAAGAAGCGTCTCGATGGCGACGGCGACATCGTTTGCGCTGCGCCTACTCACGTCGGCAATGTCCGACAGGTTTGCGTCAACACCGACCGTCGCAAGAGCGGCTGCGATCCTGCGAGCCTGAATGGGAAGCATCGCGACCCGCGCCTCGAGGACGACGGGCAGCGCGGCGGCAGGGAGTGGACCGTGTCGACTAAAGCCGCTGTTGGAACGTCGAAGAACACCTCTGTCAGACGCCAGCCGGAGGGACTCTTGAACCCACATGGCAGACGCCGGGGATTCCTTGAGGCGTGCGTGAAGACTGGTCCCTTCGAGGGCTTCCAGTCCGCCCAAGAGGGAACGGGCAAACGCTTCGCTTTCTTCGGGCGTAAATTCGTCGCAGCGGAAGAAGCGCGGGCGGAGCTTTCCCCAGATGGCGTCGACGCTGTTTCTTCGCGCGGTCACCACTACGAGGATGCTGGCGCCACTCTCGTGCGCTGCAGAGAGGACATCAACGAGCGCCGCCTGTTCCTGGCCACGCGCCCACTGAATGTCTTCGACGGTGATGAGGAGCGGCACGTCCCGGCGAACACAGGAGCGCGCCAAGAGCTCGCCGAGGAGTACGCGTCGTCCCTGTGCCGCGCGTGCCGGCTCGAGGGGCTCAGCGAGTCGCTCCCGCGGCCGCCGTAAGAACGGGAGAGCGCGGGCAAGGGAGCGACGCTCTTGGTCTTCAAGACGAGCAATTTCGATGGGGTCGAGAAAAGCCGTCGCGAGTTTCGTATCGATGGGCGTGCTGGCTTCACGGGTGTGTGCCAACTGAATACAACGCGCACCGCCTAGCTGTAGTCGCTGCCGCAGCTCGTGAAGCAGCCGTGATTTGCCTGTGCCGACGTCGCCTTCCAGAAACGAGACACGCACGCCGCGGCCCGTCGAGAGCGCCTCGAGCTCTTCAAGGATGTCGCCGCGAGGGATAAACGGGGCGCGCTGGATGTGACTGGCCACAGTGGCCTGTGTGTCGATGGGTACGGAGTGGCCTGTGACTTCACCAAGCTCCGCCAGGGCTTCCCGCGCGGAGCTGGGGCGGTCCGCGGGGCTTCGGGCAATAAGACGGTGTACCCACTCGGCGATGGCGGGTGGCGCCGTGCGAATCGGTTCGAACTGACCACGAAGGTGAGCGCCGAAGGTCTCTTCGGCGGTGTGGCCATCGAACGGAAACACCCCCGGTGAGAAGTCGGTAGAGCGTGACCCCAAGAGAGTAGAGATCGGTGCGTCCGTCGAGTGTCCAGCCTTGGATGAGCTCCGGTGACATGAACGTCGGGCTGCCTCGCAGATCGGCGGCGCTCTCGCCGAGGGGTCGCGTCACCCCGAAGTCGAGCATGACGGCACGCTGGCGTTTGGCGTCGATGAGGATATTGGATGGCTTGACGTCACCGTGGACGATTCCGCGCGCGTGGAGGAAGTCGAGGGCCCTCAGCACTTGTGCCAAAAGCTCGACGCCTTTCGCCGTGGTTAGATCGAGTGCGCCTGCCAGCGTGGGGCCGCGGATGAGCTCCTGGGTAAAAAAGCCAGAGCCCGTGCTGCTCATCGAGAAGTCGTAGACTCTCGCCAGGTTCGGGTGTGCGAGGCTGGCGAGGAGCGCGAACTCTGCACGGAGCGCATCGAGTGCCCGCCGACGTATTCGTCCGATGTGGTGCAACTTGAGCGCTAGCGGCACATCCGGGGCTTGTCCGTCGATGACTTCATACACTTCGCCGAAACCGCCCACGCCGACGAGGGTGACGACCTCGTACCGACCGCCGACAAGCTCACCGGTTTGGAGCTGTGGCGGC
>JBLHKB010000665.1:0-3558 GCA_047619315.1 Polyangiales bacterium | reverse complement strand
ATGACCACGGGTTCGTCTCCGAGTGGAACACGACGACCAAGGTCTTCGCCGTAGATCACAACAAGGCACGCCTCGCGCGCTTGACGCTCTCCCTTCGCTGGCGGACCAACGACCGTGATCACGGTTTTGTTGGGATTCGTGGTCTTCCCGTCCTCCCCGTCCTCATCCACGCCGGGACCATACATCGCGAAAGGACCTTTCGTGAAACAGATACGAGGAGCGCCTGACAATAGGAGAAATAGGCGTTTCTTCGGGAAAACCGCCGTTGACGGTTCCTGGTCTGCCCGAAAACTTGTCGACGAGAGCACCTTTCCGTACACCTGCCCCATGCTTGCCGCTCAAGATCTCAAGGGCTTCGCGCTCCTTAGCCTGGTGGGTGCCGTTTGCGCCGCCGCGGTTTCATCCGCTGGAGCTGACGAACCAACGCCCTTTATTCTCAAGAACGCCGCTCCTGCCGCGCACTCCCTAAGTCCGGTTCCAGACGCGGCGATCGAGCCTCTTGCTGTGCCGCGCGCTTTAGAGGGCTTTGACCCAGCCAATCGGGAGCTCGAGGGAGACCACTTCGTCGCGGGCATGCCCGGTGGCCGCCGAGCCGTCTTGACGCTCGACCCTGGCCTTCAAGACCACGTCGAGAGTCTCTTTCGGCGCTATGAAGTTCCTTATGGTTCCGTCGTCGCGTTGAACCCCTCGACGGGTCGGGTTTTGGCTTACGTCAGTCACTCGTCGGCGAACCCCGACGCCGGCGATCTCGCCCTCGACCCCACACCCCCCACGGCATCCGTCTTCAAGATCGTGACCGCCGCCGCCCTCGTGGATGCGGGCGTCGACGTCGATGAGGAGGTTTGTTACCGCGGTGGCGGCTCTCGTTTGCGAGCCCGGCATCTTGAAGACGACCCCGGCGCCCCGAACTGCGCGACCCTTGGCGAGGCGCTGGGCGGGAGCATCAACGCCGTGTTTGCGCGCCTCGCCGACCGGCATCTCAGCGTTCCGCTCCTCACGCGCTACGCCTCTGCTTTTGGTTTTGGCCACCGCCTCCCTTTCGACGTGACGATGTCTCCCAGCCCGGCTGAAGTGCCTTCGGATCGACTTGAACGCGCGCGCACCGCCGCGGGCTTCTGGCACATGCACATGTCGCCGATGCACGGCGCCCTCATCGCCGCGACCATCGCCAACGACGGACAGATGCCGCGGCCTGCGCTCGTTGAGCGCGTAGACGATGTGGCCGGTGAGGTGTTCTACGAGCACGAGCCGTCGATTCATCGCGCCGTGATCACTCGTCGCACGGCACGCGCCGTGGGGACCATGATGGAGCGAACGGTCAGTCGAGGAACGGGGCGACGGTCTTTTCACGACGAGCGCGGTAATCCCTTCCTACCGGACATTCGCGTCGCTGGTAAAACGGGATCTCTCAGCGCCGAGCGTCCCTACCGTGGATACACCTGGTTTGTCGGCTATGCGCCGGCTGACAACCCGACGATCGCTCTCGCGGCTCTCGTCGTCAACACGCCCAGATGGCGGATCAAGGCGGCCTACGTCGCGCGGGAAGCGCTACGTTACCATCTCATCGAAGCACCGCGCGAGCGCGCTCAAGCTGAGCGCGCGTCCGCGACGGAGTAGAGCCGTCAGCGCTGACGAATCAGCGCTAACGAATCAGCGCTAACGAATCAACGACCGCGGCTCTTCGCCGAGTCGAGCCACTTCACGAGCGGCTCCCACTGCTGCCATTCGGCCCAAGCACGGTATTCCGGCATCTCATGCACGCCTAGACCACCCATGTAGGCGCGGACGTAGTTCTGAGCCTCGCGGAACCAGGTGACGTAAGGAAGCTTCTGCTTGCCGATGAAGGCGTCCAGCTCTTCCGAGACCAGCGTGTTGTCGCGAACGCGGTTCGCCACGATGCCCACCTTGGTCTTCTTCTTAGCGATCGCCGGGGTCTTCCGAAGCGCCGCCAGGAAGCGGTCCGTCGCAGCCATGTCGATCGGCGACGGAAGCACCGGCACGATGACCGTCTGGACGGCCGCGACGAGCTTTGAAAGCTGCGCACCACTCGCACCGGCGGGCGCGTCGATGATGAGGACATCGCTGGTTCGAGGGAGCTTCTTCAGGCCGTCCTTGAACGAGCGCAGACCCACAATTTCGTTTCGCGTCGCCGGCCGTCGCGCGAGCCAGTCCAAGCTGGACTGCTGCGGATCGTAATCCGCAAGCGCTACGGATTTGCCCTGCTTGGCGTAGTAGGCGGACAGGCTCGTCGCGATCGAGCTCTTTCCACTGCCACCTTTGGAGTTGATCACCATGATTTGGCGCATCAGTTCATCTTCCTGCATGCGACTCTGTTTGCAGCCGCGTATTAACTAAGTTTGCGCCCTACGCTAATGGCATCGGGGGTCGAAGTACAAGGCGGAGATGAGCCGCCGCCCCGCTTGAATCGACGAATCTCGAAAAACGGAAGGAAAACAGGCTTTTACGAGAGTCGCGTTCGCCAGTGAACGATCGGAATCGGCTCAAGCTTTGCCATCCAAGGCCGTACGCTGAAGATATGAGCGCAGAACGCCGAAAGGCGCCCCGCATCCGGGCGTCCCTCCGAGTACACTTCGTGAGCCTTGAGCGACGCGGTCGCATGAGGTGTGGAGACCTCTCCGTGACCGGAGTTCGAATTGAAGATCCAGATGCGTCGCTTGGGCACATCGGTTCCATCACGCGTCTGCGGCTCGCTTCAAGAGACGGGGCGCATAAGACCGAGATCGACGCGCAATTGGTCCGCGTCGAGAAAATCGAGAACCTAAAAGGCAGCCATATTCGAATGGCCGGCTTCGATTTTGTGCCCGCCGACCAGCAGGAGCGAGAATCCATCGCGATGCTCTTCGTGCACATCGCGAGCGGGCAGATTCGCCGAGACGGGTCGAAGATTCGCAGACGATCTCAGCCGCCAGAGGCAGGTGGTGCATCAAACGACGTGCACTCATGCACCATCGAGACCGGGTGGCAGCTTCGAAAAGGCGAAGAGGTTCGAATTGAGATTCCCGCCTTAGAGGGCGGCAGTACAGCCTTCTCCGGGAAGGCTGTTCGTAGTCGTCTCGGTAGAAAGGGGACGTATCGAACGAGCGTGGAGTTCATCCCCCAGGACGCCGGCAGCATCGTGCTGGTCAATGCGGAGGCGGATAGCACCAACGACCACATGGTCGGAGACCTGGCCCACATCCACGCCACCAGTTTGCTCAGTCTTGCCTCCCTCGAGGGCATGAGCGGCGTGCTTCGCCTTCACCGAGACGAGCGAAACATACTCATCTACCTTAGCGATGGAGATATTGTGGATGCGGACGAGCCGGGGACACAGACGTCTCGGCGTCAGCTCATCGCGCACATTTGCCAATGGGATTCGGGGCACTTTGAGCTCAAGTTAGGCCCTGTGACACGGCCCAACACCATCGGCGTTCCAACGCCTGCGCTGCTTCTACAGCTGGCTCAGCTTCACGACGAGCAGCATCGCAGGGTCGCCTAAGCGACTCCGCCCAGTCATTCAACTGACGCGAAGAAGCTCACTCGTCATATTGGCAGAAC
>JBLHKB010000664.1:0-3569 GCA_047619315.1 Polyangiales bacterium | reverse complement strand
CAAATGCTCTTCGACCCGGGGCGCGAAGAGTGTGTGAGTTCGCCTGGGCAGGTTCCGATCGCGACCACTCAGCGTGAATTCTACATCGGAGCGCGTGCCGACGCTGACGTACTGGGCGGCAATGGACGCGGACTCATGGTCTCTGGCGATATTGGATTCGGCCTATTCCAGTTTCGACTGGCATCCGAAGACCTGCTCAAGCTGGACCGGGAGCGCATCATTCCGTCCTTCGACTATCAGTACATTCATCTGGGCGCGGGCGCGCGCTACTTCGCCGCACCCGAGGTCGCCATCGGCGTCCGCGCCGCGTACCGAATTGGAATCAGCCCTGGACAGGACGCCCGAAACATCTGGGGCACCAACACCGGCGGTTTTCAAGGTTGGCTCCTCGGGGCAGAAATCGAAGGGCGTCTCGACTCCATCGCGAAAGGTGTATTCGTACGCTTTGGCGTGGAGTACTTCCGGTTCTCGACTCAATTTGCCGGTCCAACAGCCTGCGCCGCCGTCAACAGCGACGGTCGCTGCGACAGCGACTCTCTTTGGGAGAACTGGATCAACGACGCCGAAGACCCGGCCCGAGGCGGCATCCCGGAACCCGTTGTGGATAGCTACCTGCGCTTATATCTGAGCATCGGCTACGCCATCTAGACCATTGCTCTTTGTCGCAGCTGCGCTAATCCGCAGGCGATGACTTCTTCGAACGAGATTAGGCGAACGTTCACCGACTTCTTTGCGGAGCGCGGCCACACAAACGTTTCGAGCGGCCCTCTTCTTCCGCCGAACGACGACACGCTGATGTTCGCCAACGCGGGCATGGTGCAGTTCAAAGATGTCTTCACGGGACGCGAGACGCGTGACTACACGCGGGCGACCACTTCGCAGAAGTGCATTCGCATCAGCGGCAAGCACAACGACCTCGAGAACGTGGGCGTGACCGCACGCCACCACACCTTCTTTGAGATGCTCGGCAACTTCTCCTTTGGTGACTACTTCAAAGAAGACGCCATCAAATTTGGCTGGGAGCTGCTGACAAAGAAGCTCGGTCTCGACCCCGAACGCATCGTCATCACGACCTTCGGCGGCGAAAAAGGGTTCGGCGGCCCCGACGAAGAAGCCGAGAGAATCTGGCGCGACGTCACAGGTTTTCCCAAAGAACGAATCATCCGCTGCGGCGCGAAAGACAACTTCTGGCAAATGGGCGACACCGGTCCATGCGGCCCTTGCACGGAGCTGCACTACAGTCTTGGAACCGATAGCGTCGATCCGCGCGCTTTCGGCGACGAGCCTACGCCGGAAGGTCGTGGCTGGTTTGAGCTCTGGAACCTCGTGTTCATGCAGTTCGACCGTCAGAAAAACGGAGACCTGCCGGACCTGCCGGCGCCAAGCGTAGATACCGGCGCCGGCCTCGAGCGACTTGCCGTGGTGCTTCAGGACAAGCTGAGCAACTACGATACTGACCTTCTTTCGCCGCTCGTTCAGCTGGCAGGAGAGATTTCCGGAAAGAAGTACGGCGCGAGTCAGCAGAACGACGACGTCTCCATGCGCGTCATCGCGGACCACGCGCGGACCACTGCGTTTCTCATCAGCGAGAACGTCTACCCCGACAAGAGCAAGGCGAACTACGTTCTTCGGCGCGTGATGCGGCGAGCCATTCGCCATGGCCATCGCCTCGGCATTCACGAACCCTTCCTTCACACCGTCACCGACCGCGTCGTCGACTTGATGGGCGATGCGTACCCACAGCTCGTCGAGAGCCGCCCGCAAATTTTGAGCGTCGCGCGCGCCGAAGAAGAACGCTTCCGGCGAACCCTCGACCGCGGCCTTGGGCTCCTCGCTGAGAACGAAGAGTGGGCCGAACAAGGCGGCAAAAAGATGTTGCCCGGACCTGTCGCGTTCAAGCTCTACGACACGTACGGTTTCCCCCTCGATCTGCAAGATGTTATCGGCGAAGAAGAAGGCCTCAGCGTCGACCACGAAGGCTTCGACGGCGCCCTGGCGGAAGCAAAGGTTCGCTCCCAAGGAAGCAAGGTTGGATCCACGGCGGTCAGCGATGTGTATTTTCCCATCGCGAGCGACCTCGAGGAGCCCGTTGAATTCGTTGGCTTCGACAACGAAGAGGCGTCGACGGAGATCCTTGCGCTCATCGTCGACGGCGCACGCACTGAAAGCTGCAGCGGCGGCACCGTTCAGATCATCACGCGGGCGACTCCTTTCTACGGTGAAAAGGGCGGCCAAGCCGGAGACGCTGGCGCGATTTCAACGGCTGCGGGCGAAGGGCGCATCGTCGACACGCAAATTCCCGTTGACGGGCTTGTCGTTCACTTCGCCGAACTTAACGCGCTCTCGCTGAAGGTCGGTGACACGGTCACCCTATGTGTCGACGCCGCACAACGCGCAGCGACGCGACGTAATCACAGCGCCACGCATCTACTGCACTGGGCTCTTCGTGAAGTGGTCGGCGAGACCGTGGCCCAAAAAGGCTCACTGGTTTCCCACGAGCGCCTTCGCTTTGACTACAGCTCGACGCAGCCCCTGACGGCTGAGCAGGTCACGCAGATCGAAGACCTCGTCAACGACGCGATTCTTGCGAACACCCCTATCACCACCGAGGTCTTGGCCATCGCTGAGGCGAAGAAGCGTGGCGCCATTGGTCTCTTCGGCGAGAAATACGGAGACGAAGTTCGCGTCCTGCGCATCGGACCAAGCCTTGAGCTTTGTGGCGGCACGCACGCCAGCGCCACCGGTGACATTGGTCTCTTCAGCATTCTCGCCGAGAGCGGCGTCGCCGCTGGCGTTCGGCGCCTCGAAGCCGCCACCGGGCATCGCGCCATCGCCGAGCTTCGGCGCACGCGCGACACACTTCGCGAGACCGCCGAAGTGCTCAAGGCTTCACCATCAGACACCGCTCAGAAAGCAGAGCGTCTGCTCGCAAGCAACAAGGGGCTCAAGAAGGATCTTGAGCGACTTCAAAAAGAGCTCGCCAGCGGTGACGGTGGAAGTGATCTTAAGTCGCTCGCACGGCCCATCGATGGAGGCCAGGCGCTGGGAGCGGTTGTGCCATCGATGGATGGCAAAGCGCTCCGCGAACTGGCCGACCAACTTCGCGACCAGCTCGAGCCCGCGGTCATCGTGCTCGGTGCGCCCTCCGGAGATGGCTCCAAAGCGCTCCTCGTCTGCAGCGTCTCGAAGACGCTAACAAAGACGTTTCGAGCCGGCGACATCATCAAGGAGGCCGCAGCAATCGTCGGTGGTCGTGGTGGTGGTCGGCCAGACTTCGCACAGGCCGGCGGTTCCGATCCGTCAAAGCTTGAAGACGCCGTGGCCCACGTCTACGCCGCGACGGGCGCGTAAGAGCTCCCATGAAACCCGCCGTCGTCGACGCTTACCTGCGAACGCGAGGGCTTCAGCGTGGCCTGCGAGGCCTTGGCCGGCGTCTTCTTCGGCGCCAGCGCACGGTGCACTTCTACTACTGCGTCACAGACCCCTACAGCCACTTGATGGTGCAGGCGCTTCGGGCCACGGAATGGCAAAACACGCAGCTTGAGATCCTCGTCGTGCCGGAGCCGAGC
>JBLHKB010000663.1:0-3572 GCA_047619315.1 Polyangiales bacterium | reverse complement strand
CGACTGCGACGATTCGAACCCGTTCGTCCACCCTGAGTCCATTGACGCTCTTCGGGACCGAAACTGCGATGGCGTGTTTGACTCAGGGATATCGGCGGATTTCTGCGTGTCCGATGGAGATGATGACGGCGCGCCCGTGGTCGAGTTGGTGGGGAGCGAGGAGTGCTCCGGAGTTGTGCTCACCGCCCGAGAACTCCTCGCCGCGGCACGAAGGCTTCCGCGCCTTGATTGTGACGACGAAGCTGAAGACATCTTTCCGCAGCAGACGGAGTACATGTCCACGTCCATCCACGACGTAGGCGAATGCACAGCGTCACGAGGTGAGTGCTTCGATTACAATTGCAATGGCCGTCATGAACGGGAGTACCCCGCGTTCGAGCAGTGCTACAGAGTCTTGACTCGTCTCGAATGCAACAACACGTCCGGTTGGTCGAGGGAAAGCAGGGTCCCTGCATGCGGCGAGGAGGGTCAACTGGAAGATTGTGGCTGGTCTGAGGACGAAGGGGTGTGTCTCCGCAGCGACGCCAACACGAGGACCCAACGCTGTCGCTAGTCCGCGACCGTCCTCTTACTTAGCCAAGGTGGGTGCGGAAGAAGCTGAGCATCCGCTTCCAAGCATCGTCGGCCGCTTCCGCGTTGTACCCAACGCGCATCGGACCCAGCTTGCCGAGGCGCTCGACCCAGGTGCCTCGGGGCTTCGCCATGAACGAGTGCCCGACTCCTGGATAAGTTTTGTGATCGTGATCGATGCCTGATTGAACAAGGCGGCGCTTGAGCTCAGTCCCCGGGCCAAGAAAGACCAGGTCACGCTCACCATAAGACGCCACGACGGGGCAGCTGTCTTCAACTTGTCGGAGGTAGCTGTCGCTCACGCCGTAGAACGGCGCGGCTGCGCTCACTCGCGCATCAAGTGCCATCACCAGCGCGAAGCCTCCACCCATGCAGAACCCAGTCACGGCCATGCGCCCCGAGTCCACTTGAGCGTCGTCGCTCAAATAGTCGAGGGCGGCATACAGGTCGTCGACGGCTTCTCCTTTGCCGCGTCGCATCGCGAGCATGCAGCGCGTGACGCAGACGGGCCTTGGTGCTTGCCGGTCGTAGAGGTTTGGGGCGAAGGCGACGTAGCCTTCGGAGGCGAAGCGCTCGAGGATCGGCTCCAAGTTATCGACGAGTCCGTAGATCTCATGAACGACGAGAACGGCCGGGTGAGGTCCCGGCGTCTCGGGGCGAGCGACCCACGCTTCCATCGGACGTCCATCGCCGGCGGGGTACGCGAGTCGCTCGATCACTCAGAGCCCTACTCGAAGTCGTCGCGTCGGAACGGGCGGAGGAGTTCCCTTAAGTGTCTCACGAATCATCAGGCGCGTTGCGAGGTCGATGGACGTGAACTGCAGACCAATGGCATAGCCCGGGTCGAAGGGGCGCCAGCCTTCGATGACTCTGGCGATCCGTGCCTCCACATCGACCCAGCGGTCTGTCCCCGGAACCTGGAAACTGACCATGACTTCTTCACCAGCCGTTGCCTCGGAGTCAGCAGCCACCATCATGCCCATGGGCGAGATATCGAGAATGCGCTCGCCGAGGAGACGGAATCCATCAAGGCCTACAGCCTGACAACGCCCGCGTGTGGCGTGGCGAAGTATACGGCGACGACGACGGGGGGATTGAAAACGCTTTCTAAGGACCATTTGGGGCTCCGTGACGCGAAAACTCGCGCATGTGGTTGTGTGTAGGACAAGAACCTACGTCAACACACCACGGGGACCAAGAAAGTGGTTCTAAAAGATGTTAGCTCTTTGGAAGCGTTCGGGCGGCGTCTTCAGGAGTGAGGTCTCCGCTCAAAACGCGCTGAAGCCGAGGGTCATCCACAGCGCGCATGTGCTGGATGTTCGTGTTGTGACGAACCCCGACGAGCTCAGCCACAATGCTTGCGGCGATCTCTCCTGGAGACACGGCTCCGAGTGGCACACCGACAGGCGCGTACACGCGATCGAGTGGCGGCAGGTCACCTCGTGAAGCGATTCGATGAAGTACCCGAAATACTTTTCTCTTCGACCCGATCATGCCGATGTAGCGATGCGGACCGCGGGCGTAGTGGTCGAGCGCTGCTTCGTCGAGGTGGTGGTCGTGGGTCACGATCAATAGCCAATCGTCGCTTCGAACACTCAGCGTGTCCGTGGCCTCGACGGGCTCGTACACGTGGCGCTCGCAACCGGGAAAGCGCTCCGCTGAGTTGAGCTCTTCACGGTCGTCCACGACGCATACGCGAAACCCCGCGAGGCGCGCGATGGCCGCCGTGGGCATCGCCACGTGACCTGCTCCAAAGATGATAAGCCTCGGCTCGTTTTCAAGCGCTTCGATGAAGACCTCCATTCGTCCGCCACAACACATGCCCAGGTCTCGGCCCAGGTCACTTGTGAGGACCTGCGACTGACCTGTGCGAAGGCACTCCACGAGCGTGCGAATCACCTCCGCTTCGATCGCTCCGCCGCCAACGGTTCCGCAGATGCTTCCATCCTCACGCAGGAGTAGTCGAGCTCCGGGGGACTGGGGCGTGGAGCCGCTTGTTCGGGTGACCGTCGCGAGCGCACCTCGCTGACCTTTCGCCAGCAGCTCGCCTATTGCTTCATGAATCTCACGCACAGCTGGACCTTACCACTTTCTGGACGCTGACTCAGCAAGGGGCGAGGGTCCTCGCATGTCCCCTCCTCCGCGCCAGAATCCCCGAACTGATACACCCGTGAAGGCTCGAAACCCAACGTCGCCTGGGATGCTTCGCTCGCCCGTACCCATCGAAGCGCCTCGCCCTGCCGATGAAAATAAGCGCTAGGGAAACGCGCTCGTCGCACCCTCGAGGCCGTAGCCCAAAAGCTGCACGGTGTGCTCGCCGCTTTCGTCGCTGAGCTTGACCATTCCGCTAATGGGCACAATCGGGTGGCGCCAAACGATGGCGTTCATCGGCTGCTCGGGCATGCCGAGGGCCTCCGTGGTGTGCCGCGTGCCGCTGAACGTGCCGGCGGGAACGCTCACGGCTTCCTCTTCGAGTTCGCCCTCCAGGGAGTCTGGAAAGAGCAGGGCGATCCACTGCTGAAGCATCGGCCGAAACTGCGGCATCAGCCGTGGCGGAATCTGCTCCACTTCGCCATCGCGTTTGAACATGAGCGCGAGCAACTCTGTAGGCCCATCGCTCGAGGGACGAAGGTGCATGCGAACGTGGCGAGTCGCGGCACGGCGACGGTCTTCGACCTCGACCCAGAACCCGCCAGCCTCGCGATCGACGATGGAATAGCGCGTGAACGAACGACCGCCGTTGCGGTAGGTCACGCCATAGCGAGCCCACTGTCCAATGGCTGGTTCGATGAGGGAACGACTTTCGCTCGCCGCCACCTCTGGAGGCGGTTCGGCGGGTTCGCTCGCTTCTGTGGGATCCTCTTCGGTGGGCTCCGCTTCCGTCTGCGACGTTGGACGAGGCGGACCGCTGAGCTCCGCGGTAGGTTCAACCTCAGTCGGCTCTGGATCTGCGCTGCCGCGAGACTCGCCGCAGCTAAAGACGCAAACCAAGAAGGCAGAGG
>JBLHKB010000662.1:0-3578 GCA_047619315.1 Polyangiales bacterium | reverse complement strand
TCGCCGATCTCGAGCGCCGTTTCCGAGATTTGGCCAAGAGCGGCGGCGACAGCGCGGTCGAAGACGAGCTCGCAGCACTCAAGGCGCGGCTCGACGACTAGTGACGCAGGGATCTTGAATGGTGGGTCGAATCCACCGGCCTCGTTCTCAGCCCGTTTCCCGCCGATTTGCCACGTCCTTCGTCACATCTAACCAACCTCAAAACCGATCATCCACGCTGAACCAGTCAAGCTCCCCGTGGTGAGGCCCGAGCCCGTGCATCGTGTCGAACGTTTGACGGGGCCATGAACACCGTCGCCGGCTCAAGCGCGCCGCCGCCGGATTCCGAGCGCCTGATCGTTTGGCATCGCTTGCTACTGCCGACGCGTCCCGAGCAAGACGACCCGGCGGCCGCGGCAGACTGGGTGAGCGCGGTATCTGTGCGCGGGTCCGGTGCGGGTGGCCTGGTCCTCTCACGCGTCGGCGGCTCCGTCGCCCTTGCCTTCGAGCTCGTCGACGTTCACCAGGCCCTCGAATTTTGCCTGGGCCTGTTGAGCGAAGCCGACGAACTCGGCGGCACCCACGGACCGCGCATCGCCTTGGGCCTCGCCACTGGGACGTTCTTCCCCCAAGGCGATTGGTTCGGTGGTTCCTCCATCGACCGCGCACAACTCCTGGCGAGCCGCGCACGCCACGGCGAACTTGTGCTCGATGAGCCCACCCGGGACGCCGTCGAGATGACCTACCTCTTCGGCCGCTCCATCGGCTCAGGCGTTTCGTCCATTCGCGGTTTCGCCATCGACCGCTCAGTGCCTCGACGGAGCGCTTGCCGTGCTTGGATTCGCGAACTCCAACGGGCACCGGTTCCTGCGTCGACGGCCGCCGCTCTCTACGAGATTCGCTCCCGTGCGGCCAAGCCGAATGGCTCGGACTGCATCATCCTTCGTGGTTCTGGTGCCAACGGCAGCGGCGCGTTCTTAGATGACCTCGCGGAAGAACTTAAACCCAGCGTCATGCTGCACTTCGCCGGGGTCCCAGGCGGACTCGAACCCCTCGGGAGCCTGCGGCTTGCGCTCTCGCGTGAATGGGGCAGCGGACCCCGCCTCGAAGCGGCCCTCGGCGCCGGCTCATCCTCGCTAGGGCGCGTCGCTCGCGGGATGCCTGTCGAAAAGATGCAGCTCTTCGACGAGCTCTCCATGCTCATTGGCCGCCTCGCAGAGACCGGCCGCCCTTGGTTCGTATTCGATCCCCTCTCCAGCATCGACCCGACAACGCTCGGCCTCGTCGCAGGCCTTTCTCAATGCACACCACTCTTTCTCGTCGTCCGCGCACCCGCGGGCGGTGTTCTGCCCGGGCCCTTCGCCGAGTTGCCTTGGCGTGAGTTTCACCTCCCTGTCCTGAGCCACGATGACGCGCGGACAACCGCGCGTGTGATCTTAGGAGCCGGCACAGATGACGATGTCGTAGAACGTGTCGCTCAGTTCGGCGGAGAATCCGTTCTCGGCGTCGAGGAAGCTGCGCGCGCACTTGTCTGCAGCGGTGACCTCGTCTTTGACGGCCTTTGCTTTCGATGGCGCCGTGACCCAAGGCCAGGAACCACCGCCATCCCCGTGGTCCGCCTTATCTCCGAGCGACTTGAAACACTCGATGAGACCGCATCGCGAATGCTCGAGGTTATCTGCGTCAGCCCGCCTGGAACACCACGGCTGCTCGGTGCCGCCATCGCCGAGCGAGATGGCCTGAGCGCTGAGCGACGAGGCGATGCAACTCAGCAGCTTTCGCAGGAAGGCTACCTTGCCGCCGGGAGTCAGCTTCAACCCTACAGCGAAGTGCTCCGGTCCGTTGTTCTTCGGGGTATGCCAGCAGGTCGACTCGCTGAACTTCATCGCTTCGTCGCGGACGCGATGAGCGCATCCTCGCTTTTTCCGGGGCCACTCTCACGTGCGACCACGGGCTACTTCCTTGCCGAAGGTGGCAACGCCCTGGAAGGTGCCATCGCGACTCTCGACGCTGCGCGGGCGGCGCTCAACGCAAACATGCGCCACGCCGCTCGACGCCTCGCCGCGGCGGCTGTGCAGATTCATCCTTTGGTCGAAGTTCGCCAGGCTGCGGCAGATATCGCCCGTGATGCCGCTGAGGATGAAGTCACGGGAGATGAAGTCCCTGAACGCCTGGCGGCACGCGCAGTCACCTCACTCCTTTCCGGGCATTTCGATGCCGTCGACGATCAACTCGATATGGCCATCGCCGAAGGGCGTGACCTCGGGGCGACGCATCGACTGCGAGCCATCAACGCTCTCGGCCGAGGCGACACCAACGCCGCCTTCTCCGCCTTCGAAAAAGCCCACGCGAAAGCCGGTGACAACATTGGCGCGCAAGCGCGGGCGTCGCTCACACTCGCTTGGGTGCTCTTGCATGATGGTGATGGCGAGAGTTGTGTGCGCGCAGGCCTCGCGGCCCTCGCCGCCGCGCGACGTATGAAAGACCCGCGAGGTGAAGCAGCGGCTATGCACACGCTCTCCGCCGCCATGCGCGCCATGGGGCGTGAGAGTGACGCTGCCGCCATAGCCGAAGCCGCACCGGTCTAGTCTCTCATGTCTCTGGGCACGATCCACGACCGGCGAGACTACGCCATCAAGCACCCTCCGATTTGGGCCACGCATGTCCGACGACAGCGGCCGAGAACGAACTACGCGTCGCTCGGCGTCCTCATCTTCGCGGGGTAGCAGCCCAACACCCGAAGCATGCTCGTTTCCTTTCGGAAGTCGTCTAGGGCTCGTTGGACCTCCAGGTCCGCGGTGTTGCCTTCAAAGTCGAGGTAGAAACGGTAACGAAACGGGCTCTTCGGTTCCGGCCGCGACTCAAGCTTCGTCAGGTTGAGGTCGTGTTCCGCCAAGACCGCAATGCAGCGCGCGAGGGACCCGCGCGTGTGGCGCGTTGAAAACACCAGGCTGGTCTTACAGGTCACGCGTGGGTCAAAGGCTCTTGGCTCACGAGCGATGATCACCATGCGGGTGAGGTTCTCTTCCTCATCTTGAATCCCACGTCGCAGGATCGGTAGCCCGTGAATTTCCGCCGCTTCCTGGCTAGCGATGGCCCCATGGCTCTTGTCGCCATCCGCCTTGATCTTCGCCACGGAGAGCGCGGTGTCCTCGTACGCTTCCGACCCGCATTCCGTAAGACCCGCCAAAAAGCGCCGGCATTGAAGGAGCGCCACAGGATGAGAGAAAACGCGCCGAAGGTCGCGTAGTTCGGCGCCAGGCAAGGCGATGAGGCAATGCACGACGGCTTGGGCCTCTTCGCCCACAATGTGCAGGTCTAGCTCGTTGAGCAGATCGTAGCTCTCGTTGATGGAGCCCGCGATGCTGTTCTCGATCGGCAACACCGCGTAGTCCGCCACGCCGTCGCGAACCGACTCGAGCATCGGGCGAAAAGCTTCGTGACCCGTAAGCTCCGTGTCCCCCTCGAACGCGGCGAAATGGCGTAGCGCGCAGCTGTGGCTAAATGCGCCTTCGCCGCCTTGGTACGCCACCCTGCGAAACGTCGAGTGGTCTCCGGCGAGGAGCACTTGTTGTCGCCGAACGGAGTGGTCGATGAGC
>JBLHKB010000661.1:0-3599 GCA_047619315.1 Polyangiales bacterium | reverse complement strand
GACCAACGAACGATACGGCGACCCTGAAGTCTTGAGCCTGAGCGAGATCCCGAAGCCGATCATCCGTCCAAAGGAGATCTTGGTGCAGGTGCGAGCTTCAGACGTCACCCAGGGGGACCGGCGCCTTCGGGCCGCCGACTTTCCTGGCCTCTCTGCGTTTTTTGGCCGACTGATGTTTGGGGTCTTCAGCCCCCGGAACTCGGTTGGCGGAACGAGCTTCGCCGGCCGTGTTGTGGAGGTCGGAGCAGAAGTGACCCGCTTCGCCGTCGGCGACGACGCCTTCGGCGGCGTGATGCGCGGAGCCTACGCCGAGTATTTGGCGGTGCCCGAAGACGACGCGCTGGCAAAGATGCCGGCAAACACAAGCTACGCCGAGGCCGCCGCTCTCCCGTATGGAGCGGTGACGGCGCTGGTGTTCCTCCGTGATCTGGCGAAGGTTCAGCCAGGTGAACGCGTGCTCGTCGTCGGGGCGTCTGGCGGCGTCGGCCGGATGGCGGTGCAGATGGCGAAACACCTTGGCGCTCACGTGACGGGGGTCGTTGGTCGCGACGAAGACCTCGTGCGTTCGCTCGGCGCCAGCGAGGTCATCAACCACAAGGAGGAAGACTTCACCAAGAGCGGCAAGCGCTGGGACGTGATCTTTGATGCGACTGAGGGGGAGCACTTCCGCTCGTTCCGGGCGTCGCTCACCTCCGTTGGCCGCTACCTCACTTTGTACATGACGATCCGCGTCTTGTTTCAGATGGCGTTCACGGCGATGCGTGGCGGGCCGCGAGCGATCGCTGGTGTTGCCTTGGGCGAGGCCGGCCAGCTGGAGGACGTCCGCGCCCTGGTGGAAGAGGGAGTCCTTCGGCCGGTCATCGCCGAGCGCTACCCCCTCGAGGAGATCGTCAGCGCCCACGCTCGGCTTGAGGGACGCCGCCCTCGCGGCAGCGTGGTCGTTGAGATCGCCGATGGTGGAGCCGCCGGCCAACATGACTCTTCGCTCCTTCAGGTCGCCTAGTTACGCCACCATCGACGTTCCCGAACGTGCGTGGTTTTGGACACTGGTTCATTCCCCATGGAAAACCCATCGACGCTGAGCGTCCTCTTCCATGATCCGCCGCGTCGGCGGAGCAGTCCTTGGGTGCGCGTTGGTTCCCTGAGAGACCGGGACCTAGCCGCGAAGCATCGCGAGGATCGCCTCCGCCGCGTTGTTCATTTCGCCCGCCGACATCTGCTTCTTGCCCTGCGGCGTGTAAATCTCCCAGGCATCACCGGGCAGTCCTTCGAGGAAGCGCGTTGGATAGCACGGAGACACTTGCCCGCGCAGTGTGCGTCGCTCGGGCCGCGACAGGTAGAGCAGCTCTTTGGCACGCGTCACTCCGACATAAAAGAGTCGGCGCTCCTCGTCGACATCTGTGACGACGGCCTCCGTCACGCTCGGGTCCGTCGTGCGTTTGTGCGGGATGGTGCCTTCGTTGACGCCGATGAAGAACACAACGCCAAACTCAAGCCCCTTGCTCGAGTGCAGAGAGCTCAGCGTGACTTTGTTGCCTTCGTCTTCTTCTTCTTGTTCCACGCGGAGCGTAATGCGCGTGAGAAACTGACCCAGCGTTGGTTTTGAAGCGCGATTGTCTTCGGCGAAGCGCTTCACCGAACGCATGAGGTAGTCGACGTTCTCGCGCCGTCGCTTGCCGTGCGGCGTCGTGTCTTCCGTGAGGTTCCTCGTGAACCCGGTCTCCCCCAAGAGGCGCTCGGTGACGTCGTAGATATTCGTGCCCGAACGAAGCGCGGCTCGAGCACCATTGATGGCGTCCACCAGGTTTCGTGCGCCACGTTTGGCGTTGAGAGGCACATCAAGATCCTCGATCTCGCCCAGCGCCTGGAACAGCTTCGTGCCGTTCACGATGGAACGAGCCCGAACTTTCTTCAGCGTGCCGTCGCCAATACCGCGTGGAGGCGTGTTCACGATCCGGCGAACGCTCAGCTCGTCCCGCATATTGTCCACCACACGGAGGTACGCGATGGCGTCTTTGACCTCTTTGCGATCAAAGAACTGCGTGCCGCCGAAGAGCCGGTAGGGGATGCCTTCCACGCGAAGCTCTTCCTCAAGAATGCGCGCCTGCATATTGCTTCGGTAGAGAATCGCGATGTCGCCGTAGCGAAACGCCTTGTTGTCCGGCGCGGAGTCGCCGCCATTGGCGAGGTCTCGGATCTCGGACACCAAAAACTCCGCTTCGTGCCCAGCGTCCGGACACGTCACGAGGCGGACTTTGGCGCCATCTCCCTTGAACGAGCGGAGCTCCTTGGGGTGTCGCTTGGCGCGTGAGCCAGCGATGACCCCATTGGCTACGTCGAGGATCTGCTTTCGACTGCGGTAGTTCGTCTCGAGTTTAACCACCGTCGCGCCGGAGAAGTACCGCTCGAAGTCGAGGATGTTCGACACGTCTGCGCCGCGCCATGAGTAGATAGACTGGTCGTCATCACCGACGACGCACACGTTCTTCGTTTCCGTGGCGAGCATGCGAACCAGCTCAAGCTGCGAGCGGTTTGTGTCCTGAAACTCGTCGATGAGCAGGTAGTCGAACTTGTCCTGCCACTTCTTGCGGATGTCTTCACGCGTCTTCAGGATCTTCGCCGGCGCGACAACAAGGTCGTCGAAGTCCACGGCGTGCATCGACGCGAGCCGCTCCTCGTAAAGCGGGTACACGTCACGGGCGACGGCGTCGTACTCAAAGTCGCTGGGCTTGATGTCCGCAGGTAACTTGAACGCGTTCTTCCAAAGGGAGATACGCGTGAGGATGGCGTTCACATCGATGGAGCGGTCGAGGATATTCTCCTCGCGAAGAATCTCGCGAACCAACCCGAGAGCGTCGCCCTGGTCGAAGATGACGAACTTGCCGTCGTACCCAAGAGCGCGATTCTCCTCGCGCAAGAAACGAACGCCCCAGGAATGAAACGTCGAGAGCCAGAGCTGCTCGGTGACCTTCTGGCCGACGAGCTTGGCCATGCGCTCCTTCATCTCGGCGGAGGCTTTATTCGTGAAGCTCACGGCCAAGATGCGCTGGGGCTTCACCCCTCGGTCCATCAAGCGCTGGATGCGCATGGTGATCACGCGGGTTTTGCCGCTACCTGCACCCGCCAGCACCAAGAGCGGACCATGCTGATGGTCGACGGCGGCTTGCTGCTGCGGATTCAGTGACACGGAGGGATGTTACCCCTTCAGGCGCGAACCTCGAAACCCATTCCTGCGGCCTTGAGCCGATCGACGAGCGTCTGACCGACTCCAACCACTGGTGTGACCACACCGTTGTGCTCAGGAAGTTCATCCAGAGCGAGGGCGAGGCCGCACTCGGAGACCATCTTTGCCGTCTCGGTGTATCCCGGGTCGCCTCCGGAGACGACAACCTGGGCCTTCTTGCCCCCTCCGCCTTCGCCGAGGAAGGTCGCCGTAAACCAGGACTTCTCGCGTTCCGCTTCCGTCGGGCCTTCGCCGCTTCCCTTGACCTTCTGCAAGAGCTTCAGCGTTGGCTCAAACTGCGCCAGCACCGCGATGCCGCCCACAGCGACGCCGCCGGCCAGCACCATCGGTAGCTTCTTCACCTGCGCGTAGTGTC
>JBLHKB010000660.1:0-3603 GCA_047619315.1 Polyangiales bacterium | reverse complement strand
CGTGACAAAGAGCAGCTGCTGGACCTGTTCTCGGCGCGTCAGCACCTGATAGACGTCGACGGCGAGCGCTCGCGTGAACCGCGCCAGCACAGCCAGCCGAGCGAGCCGCGCTGCCCGCAACATCTCCGGGGGAACGCCGAGCCAAGCCGCCGGCAAGAAGCTCAGCAGAGCCACAAAGTCGATGAGGAGAAAGCTCGCTTCGGTCTTCGGGCGAGCGACGTATCCCTTCGCGAGGAGTAGTACACGCAGGAGGAACTCTGTCCCAAAGAGCACCAGGAGGAGCGGCGCCAGAATCGCTTCCACGCTCTCGTAGGGAAGCAGCGACACGACGATCGCCACGGCCAATACGACGCGAACGAAACGCGACTCGATTCCGCGGCGCAAACGCGCCCAGCCATCTTTACGCGGAGTGTCGACGCGACGCTCCACGAGGCTCATGCCTTCTTCTCCGTGCCGAGCAAGAGACCGAAGAGCGGAGTCGCATCCACACGGCCCTTGTCGACGAGCATGTCGATAAACTGAAGGCCAAGACGAGCCAGGTCGAGGAGCTGACGAATGCGCGCGACCTGGTGTTCTGCCTTCGCGCGTTCGGCGACGTTCTTGGTGCCCTTTGCTTTTCGCTGAGCGAAATCCAGAGCCTCTTCCATCGCGTCGATGGCGTCCTCGACCTCCACGCGCTCACGCTCGCGGAAGACGCGCGAGATCATCTTCCAAAACTGAACCTCAGCCTCGTAGTAGTCACGACGTTCTCCAGGCAACCACGTCTTTTTGATGACTCCCCAGCGGATCAGCTCCTGAACCGTCATCGAGACCGCTCCGCTCGACATCTGGAGCTTTGACTGGAGCTGCACGGAAGTCAGCGGAGCGCCATGAAGGTAGAGGAGCCCCCAAATTCGACCGAGGTTTCGTTTAAAACCCCAAAACTCGATCAGGCGCCCGACCGCGTCGCTGAGAAGACGTTCGCTGTCCCAAATAGAATCGTCTGCGTCGGCGCTCATGGTGTTGGCGGCGCCCTACTCTACTTCAGGTTCCGGAGGAAGCGCTTGCACCGTGAAGCCATCGTACGCGGCGCCTTCGTCATCATCCGCCGCTGCGAAAGCAACGATTCGCATGCCATTTTCTTCGAGGGCTTGGAGCACGACGGGAAGAACGAGCGAGTCGTCCGGTGTCGCTATGACCGTCGGCGCATCGTCCGCCTCGGCCACCAGAATCGTACGAATCGGCTCCAGGACAGCATCAACTCCCGCCGCAGTCGGCATCGACTCTCGCAATAGAGTCGCCACGCGCGTCAACGCCCACTCGATGGCGACCTGACGGCTCTCGGGGTCTTCATCAAGGATTGGCTCCTCGTTCTCCAGCTCATACCAGCGTGAAAATCCACGCTGGGGCATCAGGAGTTCCGCACCCACCAAGCGCTCGTTGTCGAGATGAAGGCGGAGTTGCAAACGAATCTGTCGGTCGATGCGGGTCTGTCCCGGAACCGCAATCGCGTAGCTCAGAGAGTAGAACTTTACGCATTCCGTTTCGGAACAGCGGGGGCGTGGGTCTGCCTGAAATGCCTCATTGAACGTTTGGTTCGCGACGACGACCTCACTGATGGGCGTGTTCCAGTTTTCGACGCTCAGCAGGACTCGGCTCCAAAAAGTCACCGCCTGCGCCGCCCACATCCGCCTCGACTGAAGCAACGCTTCCCGACGTTCGCGTTCGATCGTTTGCCGTGCTTCTTCGTCCCGGCGCCTCCCTGCTTCGAGCTCGGCGAAGGCGCTCTGCCGTTGCCGCGCCTCTGCGGCGAAGCGCCCGTTTGGGAACACCTCCAAGTACGTCCTTAGACCTTCGGGGGTCTCCTTGGCGTCGGTAAAATAGGCTTGTTCACGAGCACCGTGTTCGGCCTCTACTTCTTCGCGCCAGTGCCCGTTGGGCTGATTCTCAAGATACTGGTTCATCGCCGCCAGCTCTTCATCAAGGCTCTCTGCGAAACGATACGAACGATAGTCCGCGTAGTCGCCGCGCGAGGCGAAGGTCGCGCAACCGGCAACGAGGCAGAGACATGCGAGCCGCCACATCATGGACACAGTCGACACTCCTCCACGCCTTGGTCACTCAGGCGCAGATCCAAATTGTCGGAGCGACGCAACGTGTCGATGCACGCGTCGGTCTCTCGGATTCGTGGTGGTGGCTCACAGGTAGGCGGCCAAAAACCAATCGCGCTGCAGCTCTCCAAGGCGGCATCAACGCAAGCCTGAACGTCTTCTTCTTCGCCGCGGGCTTGGTTGCGCAGACAAGCGAACGAGCGCGAACGCAAGCAGAAGTCGACGAAGTCGGCACTTTCATCCGTGATGTCGTCGCCGCAGCCACCCGTGTTGCCCGGTGCTGGCGCGAGGCTGAGAACAGCCACAACGAAGAGTCCGACACGCATCATGGAAGGACCTCAAGTTCAAACTGAAGACCCACTTCGAGGGCGAGTAGATGGTGTGTGCTTCGTGAGCCATCCCGAACTCGTCCACCCACAAACACGTCGTAAATCGCCTCTGCGAAGATAGCGATGCCTGCGCGTGCGAAGAACTGAGCCCCAAAAGCGAGCTCCGCTCCAGCCGTCACGTCAGGTGAGACCACGATGGGGATCCCCACGCGTGCTGTCACCACCCATGCTGGAAGGGGTGTGGAGTCCAGCCCGATCCGAAGCACATAGCTCGGAACGATCACCCACTGCCGGAGAGCTAGTGTTCCGCTTGGGTAGGCGCCTTCGCGGCTCAGGTTCGTGCTCACTCCGAGCTGAACAGCATGGCGAAGAGTTCCCCGTCCAGGAAGCACGGCGCCGCCGCGAAGATGGAGGTACGCAGGCGCGACCACACCCTGCTGAAACTCGTCGCGCGCGTTCAGATGCAGAGCGAGTCCGCTACTAAACCCAAAATAGCCCTTCCAAGGAGAAAGATGAACCTGCTGGGCCTCGCCAAGTCCCCGCGGTGGTTCCTCGACGCGGGCGCGAAGGGATGGCGGGAGATCATCGTCGTCCATCGGGGACACCGTCGATTCGATGCGCTCGATTCGAGATGGCTCAACCTCTTGGATGCCGACCACGGCGGGCTCAACCACGTCGACCTCCGTTGGCACCTGGGCTTCTGGGACATCAGCAACGACAGCTTCCAGAACCTCCGGCTCCGCAATCTCTTCCGAAGTCGCCGCGACCACATCTGCATGCACTTCCGCGCTTGCCTCGGACGCTTCGGCGTTTGCCCTCGGGGTGTTGTTTTCCTGGGCCTGAGTATGCCCCGTCACGGCCAAAACGAAGGCGATGGTCCACACGGCACGCACGCGACGAACTTAGGCTTCTCATCCCAGACGGTCAACGCCAGCGACGCCTCGAACACGGGGTTTCGGCCTCCGTGGGGACCCCGACGTGCTATCACCCTTCCGTGGGTCGTTTCGTCGTCGGGTTTCTCCTAGCCTCACTACTCTGGGGAGGGGTCTTTGCGGCTCGCGAGGAAGGTCTTTTGGACGAATTCTTCGAGCCTGAGGCACCCATCGAGGTCGCCGAAGCCCCTATGGAAGAGGAGCCCGAGGAAGCCGCCCCTGAACCCCGCCGCCGGCGCCGCCGGGGTCGTC
>JBLHKB010000659.1:0-3607 GCA_047619315.1 Polyangiales bacterium | reverse complement strand
CAGCCAGACCGCTGGGAGTACTTCGAAGGCGGACGCATGGTGCGAATGGGCACCGACCTCGATGGCGACGGACGCGTGGATCGCTGGGACCGTGATGCCGAATGGCATGACGCCCAAGAGCGCCTGCGCCTACGTCAGGCCGCTGAAGAAGCTGCCGCCGCCGCCGAGGCCGATGCGGCTGGCGAAGAAGCGGAGGGTTGAACGTGGCCGGCGAACGACTTCAAAAAGTTATGGCTGCGGCCGGCGTCGCTTCTCGACGTAAATGTGAAGCCCTCATCGCCGCTGGACGCGTGCGTGTGAACGGCCGAATTGTGAGTGAACAAGGCGTGCGCGTCGATTCCTACAACGACAAGATCGAGGTCGACGGTCGACGCATCGTTCGTGAGAAGACCACGTACTACGTCGTTCACAAGCCGCGGGAGATGGTCTCAACGCTCAGCGATCCCGAAGGGCGTTCCACGCTTAACGACATCCTCAAGCGATTGCCAGAGAGGCTCTTCCCCGTAGGACGCCTCGACTACCACACGAGTGGCGTGCTCCTCGCGACGAATGATGGGGCGTTTTCCGAAGCTCTCCTTCGGCCGTCCACGGGTGTACCCAAGGTCTACCTGGCGAAGATGCACGGAAGCGTCGACGTCGCTGAACTCGAGCTCCTTCGCAACGGCGTCACACTGGACGATGGCTACGTGACGAAGCCCGCCGAGGCGTTCGTGCAACGCACCGAGGGCTCAAACTCGTGGGTGCAGATCACGCTCAAGGAAGGAAAGAACCGTCAGGTTCACCGCATGGGCGACGCCCTCAATCGTCGTGTCATGCGTCTGGTGCGCCTCTCCTTCGCGGACATCACATCAGAGGGGCTGCGCCCCGGTCACTACCGCGAGCTGACGGGCAAAGAGCTGGAGCGACTCAAGAGGGACTTCGTGAGACCTCACCGCGCGCGTAAGCAGAACGCGGCGGATCGTCGTAACAGCGGTGAGATGCACGCCACCGGTGAGGTGGGCGACTACGAAGAATCCGAACCTGAGGACTAGTGATTGTCCTTAGAGCTCGACTGCCTCACGTGCGGCGCATGCTGCCGAACGGGGCGCGACGGCCGTATACTCATCCCGCCTGAAGACCTTACGCGCTGGCGGAGTACGGGCCGGGATGACATTGCGGCGAAGACGCAGCCCGGTCATTTCGGGCTCGTCGCGTTCGCCACAGATGCTGCGGGCGCGTGCGTTCATCTCGGAACGTCCGCGAGCGAGAACGCGTGTCAGATCTACGAAGTTCGAGGTACCACATGCCGTGATTTTGAACGCGGCAGCAAGCAGTGCCTTGAGTTTCGTCGCGACTTCGGCATCTCCTGAACATCGACAGACGTCTCCAGCGCGCTAGACATTGTGCATGAGCGCCGCCGAAGACTCGACCCTGACTCTCTATGGCTACCCGGCGTGCCCCTACTGTGCGCTGGTGATCGAAGCTGTCCGTGACCTTGAGGCGCCCGTCGAGTTGCGCGACACGCTCGTCGATCCGGCGTATCGAAAAGCCGCCGTGCAAGGAACGGGACGGACGACGGTGCCGGTTCTTCGCATCGACGAAGGCAGCGAAACGCGCTGGATGCCTGAGTCAAAAGACATCGTCGACTATCTCTACGAGCGTTTTGGCAATGGCCGCAAACCCGGCGCCTTCAGCGGTATGAGGCTCCAAAGAGGGGCCACCATGCTGATGTGGTTGTTGCTCGTTGCGGGCCTGTTCATACCTGAGCAGCAGCCTTGGCTTTGGTTCGGCGCGTGTTTTGTGGGCATCGCGCGCAGTGTTCTCAACGGCGTACGCACCCGCGCCTGGTTTCATTTTGCCATCGCCGGGGTCTTCGCTTTCGCGTGCGCGTCGATCTTACTTCGGGAGCTCGGGGTCGCCGATGTCCCGTGGTGGTACGCGGCCTACGGTCTCGTGGGTCTACTCGCTGTCCTCTGGCTCGTCCTCCGCCGGCGGAAGGCGACGTGAGCGGCGCGCCGCCCGAACGGCCGGCCAGTTGACACTACCTGGCGAGGGAATGCGCATGCGCGGTCGAAACGCCCATTCCTCCGCCAAGCGGTGCTCGCATACCTCAAAGGCGAGTTCGTCGTGGTCGAAGAGCTCCGCTGGGATCGCGATATCGCAGGAGAGCCCGGGCATTCGAATGCGCCAGTCCACCATCCACTCTACGTCGGTGCGCCACGGTCCCTCAAGGTTGCAGCAGTTGAGTTCGAGCAGGTCATCGCGGAGCCGCGACATCTGCGCCAGGCTGAGCGAGCGCTCCACGCGAAGCTCTTCCTGCGCGTCGCGCAGATAGACCGACTCTCCTTCACGGTCCGTCTCGAAAGAGTATTGGCCGTTGGGTGTGGTGACCTGCCAGCGGAGGACAGCGCCACCCGCGAGAGGCTCGGGCCAGTCGTCGCCATGAAGCGGAGGGGCAGAGTGGGAGCCATCGCTGCACGAACACACCATCGTAAGGGTGAGTGGTAACGCCATAAGCACCACTCGGAGGACGCTTTGCATGCCGCGAGCATACATTTCTGGCCGCTCCTCGTCGCCCCTTACCTGGGGTCCTGTGCTCCGCGGCCAAAGCGCGTCAGGACGACGGCGCCAAAGCCGATGCAGGCCGCAACGATGTCTGCGAAAACCGACACCACCGGCAGCGACGAAAGGGCAAAGAGTATCGCGACGCCGGCTGCGAGCTGCTTGAGCGGGTGTCCCCGCCATTTCGGCACGGGCAAGAGCGCCCCGAGCACGGAGGCGACGATGGCGAAGCCAAAGTAAACGCTCACCGTTGTCAGAAGGACCACCAGTATCGAGATCGGTATACCAATGATGGTCACGGCCAACGCGATGGTCATGACGAGCGCGGCGAAGAACCCGCCGGCTCCACTCATCGCCGCGCGCAGAGGCGAGCGAATGACGGCTTGGCAGAGAAGAGCGTGCCGTGATTGAAAAGCGCCGAGGAGAATCAGTCCGAGAAGAAAGATGACGCCGTGGCGGGAGGCGCGGCGGAAGAAGTCTCGCGCGGGGTGTTCCTCGTCGTCGACCTCGTCGAAATCGTTCTGAATGAAGACGCCGGACTCGTTGGTGATCTCGCCGCCCATGGTGCCAACTTCGCCCAGGACTCGTGCGCCCGGAAAGATGTGAATGTCTCCGCCCATGGACACGACTTCTCCATGAACCACTCCTCGGATCTCAACGTCGCCACCCATCGTAACGCAGTCGCCAAGGACCACTCCATCGACCACGGCGTCGCCACCCATGGTGAAGAGGTCGCTCACGGTCTCTCCTTGAGCCACGTGCAGGTCGCCGCCCATGGAGACACGGTCGTCGACATCTCCGACTGGAAGTGGAGGCACCGGAGCGATGGGCGCTAACGGCACCACGGGCGCTTCGGGCGCTTCGGGCACTTCGGGCGCTAACGGTAACTCAGGTGCTTCCGCAACAACCTGGTCCGAAGGCAAGACGACGATCATCCCGTCTCGTCGCATCACTGTCACGTTCGACTCGCCGGCTAGGGCGACGCTGAGGAACGCCCGCAGCGGCACATCTTCGACTCGAACGCTGATGAGCGGGTCGGTTTGAAGGTGAGAGACGAAGTTGAGGT
>JBLHKB010000658.1:0-3618 GCA_047619315.1 Polyangiales bacterium | reverse complement strand
TCTTCACTTTGGGCGTAGGACTGAAGCTCTTGAGGAGGAATTTGAGGCTTGGGGAGGGTTTGAGGTCACACTCATAATAGTCGAAAATGGAGAATTGGCCGTTGGGATGTCCTAGCCGCTTGGCGTTCGCGATCCGCTCCAGTTCATGCGCGACTACACGGCGGGCTTCTTTCTCCTCGCCCCGTGGGACGCGAACAAGGAGCCGATTTCTTCGTGCATGGTCTCGGCGGGACCATGCGGCAGATGCAGCCCATCATCGAGGTCCTCGACACAGAGCGCTTTCAGCCTGTCCTCACGGTCTATCCGAGCGGCTGGCGCCTCGACGACGTGGCCACCTACTTCGACGACGTCCTCGACGAGTTCGTCGCCGCACACCCCGCCACGAACATTCACATCATCGCCCACAGCATGGGCGGCCTCATCGTCCGCAAAGCACTTGGGGAGCGCGCGCGTCGCGGCGGCGAGAATGTCGTCCGCATCTTTACGTCCATCGCGTCGCCCATGGGTGGGCACCCCTCGGCTCTCGCTGGCGTTCGCTTTGCGCCACGCAGTGTCCCGCGTGGTCCGACCTCGTCCTGCCCTCAGCGTTTCTACGCGACCTCTACCGAGACCCGCTCCCCGAAGGCGTCAGCTACCGCCTCCTCTTCACCACGGAGGACGAGAGCGTCCCCCTTGAGAGTCAGCAGCGCGACTCGGCCATGCGCGAGGCAAGCGCCACCCTTGGCGTCGACGCCGGACACGTGGAGGTTCTGGCGCGGCCAGAGACGCTGGATTTCGTCTGCGCGCCGTTTCACTGAGCGAGTGTCTACTGGATCGTCAACCAGGCACGATGGCCCACGAACGCGCCGATACGGCTATGCCAGGAACCGTCGTCAGCGAGAGGGGGTCTCCGAAGTAGGGACGAATCTGCGCGCTCAGCGTAATGCTACGACCAACCGCACCTCGGAGGGCGTCGTCCTCCGCGACGACGAGTACCCAGACATGACGTCCGTCGTCCAACTCGAGTCGGTGATCGCCTTGTTCTCCGGCGAGCAATCTTCCTCGCAGCGTCACCGGCGGGAGCGAAGCGATGAGAGCAGCCTCAGTGTCGACGGCATCGCCGCCCTCGACGGCGCGCGCGTGGTTCAGATGGTTCAGAAAGAACGCCACTGGTAACGGGGGAGTATCTTCCAGACCCCCGTTGCTGTGGGCACCGGTATAGAAAAGACCATCTCCTCGTGAGAGCGCTTGTGCAGTCCCCCGGACTTCTACCGCCGCGCCCTCTTCGAGCCCCTCCATTGCGACGAGCACTCGGAGTTCTCTGCGCCTTGGAGACGAATCAAGACGACCTGACCTCCCCAGCGTGCCCCCGAGCGATGCGCGACCTCGACAACGCCGCGAATTGTGAGTTCGGTGGACAGCTCTCTCAGGTCGCTCAGCGCTGGTTCTTCAGTTGTGGGTGCCGGAGCGACGTATGAGCTGCTGCCATCCCCACACGACGCCAACACCAGTCCGCAAATGACCATCACTGTTGCCAGATTCTGCATGCATCCACGCTAATTCATGGCTGCTCAGGGCGTTGTAAGAGGTGAGTAAAAGCGAGCACCTCTCTACGCGGTCCGCAGCCGAAAACGCTGAGGTTGGTCGGTGAGTTGAGATGTCGTAGCCTCCGGTCGAAGTCGGTTCCGTTTCCGTGGAGAGTTCGAGATGAAGACACTAAGCATCAGGTGCACATTGGTTTCCCTCTGCCTGGCCCTGGCGGGTTGCCCTGGCACCACGGATCCCGACGCAGGCATGCTTGACGCCACCACCAGCGACGTCAGCGCCCTCGATGCTGGCGTTAGCGATGCAGGCCCCAGTGACACTGGCGCAAGCGATGCAGGCCCCAATGACGCCGGCACCAGTGACTCCGGCGTCAGCGACACAGGCACCAGCGACTCCGGGCCTGCGGATAGCGGACCCCCAATCGACCCACCCGTCGTCGAGTCCTTCGAGCCTGCATCGGACCTCAACTACGTCGACCGCCGGCTGCCGATCCACGTCACCTTCGACAAAGATATGGCCGCACCTGGAGCTTCGGACATGGAAGTCCGTGTCGGTGGTGTGCTCGTCGGCGGGGACATCGACGCGACGGCCAGAACGTGGACGTTTGTTCCAAGCGGTGGGGCCCTCGTCGAACCAGGTCCCTACACGGTCCGGGTCGCGATGGGTGTGCTGGCAGACGACGGCGGGGCGCTCACAGCCGATGCGACCTGGAACTTCGGCATCGCGACGATGGGGGTCGGAGGAACGTCCCCCACGGATCTCGCGCGCAGCGTCTCGGCGCTCGAATGTCCTGAGGTCGACGCCAACGAACTGGGTCACGTCGGAGTGAGCTGGCAGGAAAACGGCACGCTCTACTTCCGTGCACGCACGCCCAGCGGCGGCTGGGGAGTGACCGAAGAGGTCGCTACGGACGTCAGTGGCAGCGCGATGGCACTGTCCCGCCGAGCAGGGCGCGCGATCATTGGCTGGACCGCGACCTTCGGTGAGAAGGAGCGCGTGTTCGGACGAGTTTGGGACGTCGCGACTGGCCTTGGGGAGGCCGCGCTACTCGACGATGTCGCATCGGAAGACGAGCTGATCGCCGGCAGCGAGTGCACCGGCTTCCTGGGCGCCGGCGCATCCCCCGACGGCGACCTCGTCGTCTCGTGGACACGCACCAATATGTTCAGCTTTGTCTACCCAGGCTTTGCGCGGAACTCGGTGTCCACCGAGACCTGGTCCACAGACGACGAGCGTTCGAGCTGGGCCGCCTATGGTCCTCGCCGCTACGCAGGCGCGGCGATCGATGACGACGGGGATCTTCGTATCGCCTGGGGCACCGAAAACGGCGCGTACTTCTGGGACAACCCCAACGGCGGCGGACACACTACCAACCGGTACGCATCGAGCCGCCACGGAAACACGTTTGCGCTGCACGGCGATGGGTCCCGCTTTGTGTACGCGGTGTGGGCGTTTGGTCGACTGAACGCATACGCCAGCGACGTGGGTGGCCTGGGAAGCGCCATCACGCTTGCGGAACAAGGTACAGCTCTCTCAAGCTTCGGCCTCGCATCCGAGGGGGGTCAGGCGCACCTCTTCTTCCAAGACGACGCGGCTGATCCCACACTTCGTCTCTACCGTCTCGCGGAGGATGACGATTCCTTTGCGCCGGTCGCTCTCAACCTCGGGTTCAACCCCGTCCGAACGGGCAGCGTGAGCAACCTTCAGGTGAGCGGCGAGGACACAGTCGCGGAGGTCTCACTCCTCGCCTGGACGGAAGACGGTGTCCTGGAGTTCGCGCGACAGTCCACGACGCCTCCGCCCATTGTCATGGGGCTCGTCGATGCTCGCTCGCTCCCCACGCTCGGTGAGCCAGTCTCATGGATGCGTCTCGATGCGGACGGCGCTGGGCACTACACAGTGGTTTGGCAGCAGCCCGACGCCGGCGAGAACACGCTGCGAGCCTGGGAGTTCCGGACGATGATCGCTGAGGACGACGCCGAGTAAGCGTGCGCTAGCGACGGGGGCTCGTGCTTCGCTACGACGCCCGAAAAGCGCGCAGGAGGACCGTCGCAGCCGACGTCAGCCCCACCAGGACGAGGACGAGGGCCGTCA
>JBLHKB010000657.1:0-3653 GCA_047619315.1 Polyangiales bacterium | reverse complement strand
ATCTCTTCATCGACGACGCTGACGTCAGCCGAGAACACTCCGAGATCATCCACGATCTCGAAGGCGTCGTGATTCGGGACCTGGGCAGCAAGAACGGCATTCTTGTAGGAGGGCGAAACGTGCGGACAAGACGCCTCGTCCACGGAGATGAAGTCACCCTCGGCGCCACGATTATGCGCTTCGAAGACCCCGCGTCCGCATCCCTTGAAACGATGCTCGCGGAAGACGACGCTGCGTTGAATGAGCTGCCCGTTGGTCCCTCAAGCCCATCGGCGGTGCGACCTTTGGACAGCGGGAACGAGCTCGACGAAGTCGCCCCAGAGGAAGATGACGCGGAAGGCGCCATCAAGACCGAAACGCCGGCGGCCTCCGAGCCCACCGGAGACACATCCCGAGCAAGCGAGCTACCGGCGGCGCCGACCAGCGGCGGTGCGGATGTCGCAATCTACGCCCTCGCAGGTACCGTTTTGGCTCTCAGCCTCGCGGGCCTCTACTGGCTATTTACCTCGCACTAACGCTCGCAGCGCCTGCGGTGCGCCGAAACGCCAGCGGGCGTTCCGGAACCTCGAGTACTAGTTTCGCTCGAACACCTGGAAGAAGTAGTCACCGCTGCCTCCAGCGGCTTCCACGTTGACTGTGTAGGTGCCGGCGTTTGGACAGAAACGAACACTTGGGAACGCGTTTCGACTGTCTTCGCCCGCAGCCGGCGCGCCACGCGACGTGACGCTGACGTCCAGATCATTCACGCCGTCACCGCCGACAACGAGGATAGCGACGCATCCGCCGCTGAGTTCGATCTCGTGCTGACCACGCGCGCCCTGCCGAGCGAGCGAGCCCTGCTCCGGAGGAATGCCGCCGCTCGGCGAATAGCCTTCTTGTCGAAGGAGAGCCGAGACTTCGCTCAGGCGAACGTAGATGAGGCCATTCAAACCGAACGGTCCGCGTGTTCCACGTGGCCAGCGGTATGCCTGGTAGACGAAGTCGCCACCACCTTGAGCCATGTTGACAGCCATCGTGTATTCGCCTGTCTGCTCTGGACAAACACGAACGATGGGCCGTGGATCTTGAGCGACATCGCGGTCGACCTCACGGCGTCCCGAGTCGCGAAGCACGAGGTCGAGGTTCGACACGCGGCCGTCTCCTTGGGCCACGATCGCGTAACATTTGCCACCTTCGAGTGCGAGGGGGAAGTCACGACTCTCGCCGGGGCGAAGGCTTCCATTCGCAGAGTCGCCGTAGGCCTCATACCCACGAGCCGTGATGTTCGCATTCAGCGACGCAAAAGACTCCGCGAGACCACCGCCGCCTCCGGTGGTGGCGGTGATGACGTTCACCGTCGGAGGCGTCACGGTGGGCTGAGCGGTGCCGGCGGTGCGACGACGCCAGCCTGTCACGAAGAGCGGACCTGCTCCGTCCACCATCGTGGCGTTGAGAGCAAATCGACCGTCAGCGACGGGGCAATACTCAACCATGGCATCACGATTCGCGTTGGTGTCCCGCTGGATCATCTCGTTGTTGCTGTTCTCGACGGAGAGACCCACGTCACGCACGCCGTTTCCGCCGAACGCCCCAAAGCGGTAACAGGTGCCAGCCGCGAGCTGGAGAGCCACGCCGTCATGTCCACCAGGCTGAAGGTTGTAACCCATGGGTTCTGAAAGCAGCGGTTCGTAGTTCTCCGGCATCAGCTGCTGGTTTACAGCGGCGATGCGTGAGAGCACGTCTGAGTCCGCCGAAACGTTTTCCTGGGACGCGGGCCCGCCAAGAACTGCCGCAAGCGCAGGGTCTCCGTTGCCCTGGAAGGAGGCGAAGTAAAACGAACCGCTGCCAGCGGAGAGTTGGACACGAGCCAGGTAGCGACCCGACTCGTTTGCGCAGAAGTGAACCCAAGGGTTCGCGTCCTGGTAGACATTCTGGCCCACGTTCTGACCCAAGGGATCTATCACGATGATGTCGATGTTGGAGCCAGCGTCACCCAGAGCCAACACGGCGTAACACTGGTTCGGCTGCGCCTCGACGGGCATCGCGACCAATCCTGTTTGGCTAATATCGTGATGTGTTGCGTTGCCGATTCGCTGGTACCCACGCGACTCGAGGTGCGCGTTCGCGGTGTTCAGACGCTCGAGCGGTGCTTGATTCGCAGCCGATCCGGGAACGGAAGGGCCGATGGCTCCCATGTTGTTACCACCCCCGCCAATTTGCTGAGGTCCCCCGGTGCCCAATACGACTCGTCGAGGTGAAGGGCCACAGGCGGCCAAGGCAATAAGAAGAAGGCAATAGGAGCTGGTTCGCATAACAAGGGGCTCGCTTGAAAAGTGACTCTGTGTCGACGGTTTAGACCTTCTAAATCTTCAATCGCGCGACAGCGGTCCTACTCAAGCACGCATTTACCCCTCTGGGCAAACGAAGCGCTTGAGAACGTGAGGGTATAAGAAAACCGCTTATAAATCGAAGTCCTGGCTTCGAAATCGAACCAATTCGCAACCAGCCGACAATACGCCCGAACGCGGCGCCATGAGACCGCCTCCCTCAGCCCTTTTACTCTTCGCCATCACCCTGCTGACCTTTAGCCCAGTTGCCCTTGCTCAGGAGACTGAGGAGGAGAGCCCGAGTCTGGCGTTGTCGACGGACCAAAGCGCGCCGTGGCAACGTTTCGCGCTCACCATGGATATCATCGCGCCCATCTGGGGCGAGTACACGTTGAGTCTCCATGCGATGCCATCACGCTTCGCCGGCGCCCGTGTGAGCGGGGGCTTCCGCAGCGGGGAAACTCGCACCTTAATCGGCAGCGCTTGGGTCGACGTTCGCCCGTTCGGACGCAGCTTTGACGGCCTCCTTCTCACGCTCGGCGTGACCTACGAAGAGGGCGCTGAGCGGCTCTTCGGAGGGGGTGCTGAACTTGGCTATGCGTTCACCTGGCGCTCACTTCTCTTCGAAGCGAGCGCGGGTGTACTTTGGAATCCGCGTGACGAATGGGCACCACGCGCTCGCTTGGCTGCAGGCCTCGCGTTCTAGAGCAGGATCACGCCGCCTTCGGTGGGCACGAGAATGTAGACGCGACGCTGGTCGAGGTTGGCGACGCCGTTACCCAGAACATTGATCTGGGCCACGAAGACCTGAGCCACCGCCGCTGGAATACGAACGTCGTTGTAGAAGTCGATGGCGAACTCGACGTCGGTGCCCGGAATGACTCCATAGAAAGTCGTCTCGTCAAAGCTGTCGTAGCCAATGCCTGGTGTTGCGCCGACGTAGCCTTCGACGGGCGTGATGCTCTTGATGAACTGAGTCGCGTCAAACTCGTCTGGGTTTCCAGGAACGTTCTCTGTTCCGGTGCTGACATCCTGGGGCGTCCCGTTGACGAGGTTCGCGACAGCGTTGACGACGGCGCTGTCGAGACCCGTTCCCGTGCCATCGATGTCGAAGACGAGAGGGTTCCCTGCGCCATCGACGGTCCCCGTCATGCGTCCGATGTCTTCGTAGTCCGCGCGAAGAACAGAAGAGCCACCGGAGAAGATGCTGATGACGCGTGCGCCGATGCTGTTGAGCGCCGCCGCGGTGTTTGCGTACGTCGGTGCCGCAGGGATCGACGTGTAAGGCTGTGAGCCGCCTGGTCCGTTGTGGAAGTTGGCGTCGCCGAAGAGAAGGACGATGGGCAG
>JBLHKB010000656.1:0-3659 GCA_047619315.1 Polyangiales bacterium | reverse complement strand
TACGACGGTCCTCTCGTGACAGACGTCGCCACAGCTGGACTTCCGGGTGGCGCGCACGCGGTGCACTTCGCCTATGACGACGGCGACGAGATGGCGCTCAGCAGCATCGGCGTCGATGCCGAAGCGCCCATTGTTCGCACGTATGACAACGACGGCATTCTCACATCCGCTGGCGCGCTCACGCTCACGCCGGACGCGGATTCGGGCCTCCTCAACGACGCCACAGCGGGCTTGGTGAACACCACCTACGCACGTAACGGCTACGGCGAGCCATCCCTTGAGACGCACTCATGGGCCGGCGCGGGCGGCAGCGGCACCTTGGGCTTTACCTACGGATACGATCGCGAATCTCGACTCACGCAGCGAGTCGAGACGCTTGGTGTCGTGACCGAGACCCTGGACTACATCCACGACGCCCGCGGTCGTCTCGTCGACGTCTTCGTCGATAGCGGCGCGGCGGCGACGTACCACTACGACTACGACGAGAACGACAACCGCATCGGATGGAACACGCCGGCGGGAGCTTGCGTCCCGACAGTGGCGCTGCCCTGCGTCGACATCGATGCGCAGGACCGCTTGCTGCGGCACGACGACATCACGTTTGTGTACAACGATCGCGGACAGCGCATTTCCCGCAGTCAGCCTGGCGGCGGCGGCACGCTGACGACGACATACGAGTATGACGAGGTCGGGAATCTCTGGCGCGTGGTGCTGCCGGACACGACGGTGGTTTCGTACCGCGTCGATGGCCTTGGACGGCGCGTGGCTCGCTTCGTCGATGGCGTGGCGGACGCGTACTGGCTCTATCAAGACGGGCTGAACCCTGTTGCGCAGCTGGATGGCGCGGGGAACGTGACGCAGCAGTACGTGTATGCGACTCGGCTGAACGTGCCGGACCTCATCATCGAAGGTGGCGTGACGTATCGCGTGCTCACGGACCAGGTCGGCAGCGTGCGGCGTGTTGTGGATACGGCGACGGGCGCGACGGTGCTCGAGCGGGAGTACTCGCCGTATGGGGCGCTTGAGTTCTCGAATGGGTCGTTTGGGCAGCCGTTTGGGTATGCCGGTGGGCTTGAGGATTCGCTGACGGGGTTGGTTCGTTTTGGGGCTCGAGATTATGATCCGGAGGTTGGTCGGTGGACGGCGAAGGACCCGATTCTGACCAGCGGCGGGGTGAACCTGTATGAGTATGGGGCGAGTGCTCCGCAGATGTTTGTGGATCCGAATGGTAGGTTTGTGATTTTGGCCGCGATCGGCATCGCAGCGCTGACCAACGGAGTTATCAACGGATACATCGAGTACAGCACGGGCAACGGCAGCTTCTTGGGCGGACTGGGACGCGGAATCGTGGGAGGAACGGTGGGTGCCGTTGCGTCCATCGCGGCTATAGCTTTGGGTCCTGCTGGCGCGGCGGCGATCGGTGGCGCAACCAGTAACGCCATCACGACGACATTGAACGAGATCTTCGGGAACGCCGGCTTCAACTCGCGGTCGCCGTTGAAGATCGTGGTTTCAACTGCTTGCGGCGCTGCGTTTGGCGGGGCCGGGGGCTACGGAGCGAATGGCGTGGTCAACCAGGCGAGCCCTCTGCTAGGAAAGGCTGGAGATGATGCAGCGGCAATAGTCGAGGCGTTGATTGGAAACATGTTTGGATCAGGTGTCTCTGCTCCGGGCCCGGCGGGCGTAGACCTGACCTATGAGCTATTGTAGGGATCTCGTGTCAAACTTACTAAACCCGACATACCTCGTGGAACCAAAGCGAGTGCCAAGGATGCTCGCCCACTTCTTCTTGTTGGTGTGGGGAATCATCTGCACTATGGTCTTCATTTTTGTCTACGCTCGCGAGCCATGGTGGATGGCAGCAATGCTATCCGTCTTCGTTGGAATCCCGACGGCACTGCTTCCGCTGTTTGCGTTCATGGAAATGAGGTGGACCGTCGGGATTGGTGAAAACGGGGTAGTCATACAATCACTCGCCGTCGCCGGGATGATCGTCTTGCGTAACCGAGATATCTTGGTACGCGAGTCCGACTGTCCTGTGAGCGTAACTAAGCTTGGCTCAAGGACCGCAGCCCGACTCAGAACCACCTCTGGAACAATCATCGTGTCGATACGAGACCACGAGGTGGCCCACAGACTTTGTGAAGAGGTTCAATCGAAATCCCAAGCAGTCGATCCCGAGTACTCGTAAAATGCACGAAGCGACCGCAACGGCGAGCTGCGCGCAGAGCGACCGCGACCCGGTTGATTTGTTGAGGGGGCGTTTGCGGAGGCGATTTTCGACGCTTTGGCGCTTGCCTGCCATCACCTTTGCAGCATCCGTTCGAACCAAGCGGGAGAAACCACTCGCAAGTCCACTCCCACCGGAAAAGCGCCACCGCCCTGCGACCCAACCACGCCCACCAAACACAAGAAGGCCTCGCACCTACGCACGAAGCCTTCACTCCACCGAAACGAACGGAGCGACCGCAACGGGGTTGATTTGGACAAGCGACCACAACGGAGTTGATTTAGGCGACAAGCGACCACAACGGAGTTGATTTAAGCGACCACAACGGAGTTGATTTGCGATTGGAGGGAAAGGTGCGGTCTCATCGCCCTCGGCGGCGGCTTCGCAGCCCTCTACCTAGGCAAACGAAGCTCTCGAGGCGCCCCATCGTCCTCACGATTCCCGCGTCGCTGTAAAACGGCACGCTGCCAGAATACAAATCCAAACGACGGACGTACGAAGGCCTCGCGCTGACGAGCACGAAGCGTTCACTCACCAAGGCTCAGCGGCCGCTAAGGCGCTTCAGCGACCTGTCCGAAGAACTGGACCATGGCCCAGGTCCCGGCGGGCCAAATCACGAACTCGCCGCGCAGGAATCTCTCGCGGCACTCGTCGTAGCGGGCTTGCCACTGGAGAAACGCTCGCTTCACGGCGATGGTCTCCTCCACGCTGAGACCAATCGTCGCGAAGTGCGGCGTCAGCTTGCCGAAGACTTCGTAGGACTTCGCTCGCTTGAATGGCGAGAGCTTCATGACGCGGTCCGCGCCGAGAAACTTCCAGCCCTTCGCCTTCACGGCGCGTAGCGCTTTGTCGACGTGGTCTTTGAGCCTCGCCTTCAGCGCCGCCAGGGCGGAGTCCCGACTGCCGTAGTGCGCAAGGAGCCAGGGACACATCATCAGCTCAAACGAAGATTCCTCCGGCAGTGTCTTCTGTTTGCCAAAGTAGTGCTCGGGCCGCTTCGCGCGGTAGCGCTTGATGCCCATATCGACGAGCCTGGAAATCAACCCCGGCCAGTCGCGCGGGTAGCGCACGGCGCCGGCGGCAACGGGGTTCGCGAGGGTGTAAGCAATCTTGTCCGCGACGGCGAAGGCGCTGTGGAGCACGACCGGCGGCGCCAGCTCTTTGAAGACGGCGCCACTCCAGCCGTACTTCGCTTTCACCACCTGCGCGAGAGTGCGATGGAAGTCGGCGAAGAACCTTGGGCGCACCCCTCGCGTGTCCCGAAGGACCGCGTGGTAGTGGTTTGACATGAACGAAAACACGAGCACTTCGATGCCCCACTTCTCCGCGTAGTGCCCAAGAAGATAGAGGACGGCATCCTTCATTTCGGCGTCTGGTTTGAGCAGGTAGCGGCGGTGCAGCGTGCGCGCGCTGACAAACACGGTTTGCC
>JBLHKB010000655.1:0-3661 GCA_047619315.1 Polyangiales bacterium | reverse complement strand
GGCCGGGCTCAACGCCATCCAACGTTCTGTGGCGCCGGTCATGGTCGCCTACGAAGAAGGTCAGGCGGAGCTTACGGTTCAGGTCCAGGGCGAGCGCCGTAGCTTCTCGGCGACGGCGGACAGCCCGTGGATGCTGGCGCGTCGCTTCCGTGAAGTCTTCGAGTTCCTTCAGGAAAACCTAGACGACGAGACCGTCGATCTCCGCGATGTCGAATACACCGCCGTCAACGGGATGCTCCGAACGCTTGACCCGCACACGATCCTGCTCACGCCCGACGTGTTTGAAGAGATGCAGATGTCGACGCGCGGTGAGTTTGGCGGTCTTGGCATCGTGATCTCGATCCGTGATGGGCATCTCACCGTCATCAAACCGATGCCTGGAACACCCGCAGAGCGTGCAGGTCTTCAGCGCATGGACCAGGTCGTCAAGATTGGCGATGAGTCCACGTTGAACATGCCGCTCACCGAAGCCGTCGACCGCCTCCGAGGCCCGCCGGGATCGCCTGTGAGCGTGTGGATCCGCCGCCGCAACGCCAACGGCCAGTACGCCGCCGCACGTCGCGTGGAGCTCATTCGCGCCATCATCCACATCGACAGCGTCGAGCACCGAATGCTCGGCGACAACATCGGCTACGTCAGCATCAACAGCTTCCAGGGAAACACCCACGACGACCTTCGTCGCGCCCTTGCGGACCTGCACACACAAGGCCTCGAAGGGCTTGTTCTGGATCTTCGTGACGACCCCGGTGGTCTTCTGGACCAAGCGGTTCGTGTCAGTGACACCTTCCTTCGAAGCGGCACCATCGTGACCACTTCGTCCAACGATCCTCGTCAGCGAGACGAGAAATTCGCTCATGCGGAAGGGACGGAACCGAACTACCCGATGGTGGTCCTGATCAACGGCTCAAGCGCTTCAGCCAGTGAAATCGTCGCTGGCGCCCTCAAGAACCACGACCGCGCCCTCATCGTTGGTCAGCGAAGCTTCGGCAAGGGTTCCGTTCAGGTGCTCAACAGCTTCCAAGATGGCTCTGCCCTCAAGCTGACCATCGCCCAGTACCTTACGCCGGGAGACGTCTCGATTCAGGGTGTTGGCATTCTTCCCGACATCGGAATTGACCCGATGACCATCGACACCGAGGACATGGACCTCGACATCGACCCCGACTCCTACCTGCGAGAGTCCGACTTGCGCAGCGCGCTCACGAACGACCGTGCCGCCGACTTGGAACGGCCCACGGAGGTCCTGCGCTACTACCTAAGTGGCGAAGATCGCCAGGCGCTGCGCGAAGCAGACCCACAAGACCAAGAAAACGAAGAGGAAGACGAGTTCTTGCTTCGTTTCTCTCGAGAGCTCTTGAGCCACGCACAGCGTCCTGGACGACGTGAGATGCTCGCCGATGCTCAACCCGTTCTCAATGCAGCCCGCGAGCGCGAGCTTGGCGCAGCGGTGGCCGAACTGCGGCGCCTTGGTGTGAACTGGTCCGAAGGCAGCGACGAAGGCCCGTCAACAACACGCGTCGAGGTCAGCACGAGCGGCGGCGACACCAACACGGCCCGCGCCGGCGAAGCCTTCGAAGTCCGCGTTCGCGTGACCAACGAAGGTGAGCATCCGCTCTTTCGGCTGCGCGCCGTCACGAAGAGCGACAACCGCCTCTTTGACGACCGAGAGCTTGTCTTCGGTCGCCTCGATCCCGGCGAAACCCGTGAGTGGACCGCGACATTGGGCGTCTGCCGCACGCGCGACGACGAGCGAGCATGTCGTCTTCCGCGTGACACACCGAACCGCTCGGATGGAATTCGCGTCGAGTTTAGCGAGGAGTACGGCCATGCCCCCGAGACCGCCGAGATCCGCACCATCGTCGAGGCGCTTCCGCGACCTGTGTTCTCCTACACGGTGCACATCGCGGACGACGAACGAGGCAACGGCGACGGAGTCATGCAGCGCGGCGAGCGCGGCAGCCTCTACCTACACGTTCGCAATACGGGAGAAGGCGCTTCCTTTGAGACCCACGCCAACCTCCGAAACTTGAGCGGCCGAGGAGTTCTTCTTCACGCCGGACGTTTCCGCATCGACAACATGGCACCGGGCGAAGAGCGCTTGGTCCAGTTCGGCTTTGAAGTCTTGAGCGACTTTGAACGAAATGACGCCAAGCTTGAGGTCAGCATCATCGACGCTGATCTTCGCGAAGCCTCGACGGAGAAGCTCGAAGTTCCCATCGCGGCGGACGGCGCTCAACCAACGGAGGCACGTGGCCACCTCGTGGTAGCTGACGGGACCATGCTTCGAGCGAGCCCGGGAGAGGATGCCTCCGTCGTAGCTCGTGTCAGCGGCGGCTCACTGCGTCTTCCTCAGACCGCAACCAGCGGCGCTTTCACACGCGTCACACTCGCGGAAGGCGAGCCCGCATGGGTTCCAAGCTCCGCGACGGGCACGGGGTCAGGCGGTCAGGTTTCCATCGTGATGAACCGTGTACCCCCAAGCGTCGGGCTGAGCGGAGCGCCCGATCTCGTGACGCGCGAGTCGTCCATTACGCTTCGTGGCGAGGCTCAGGACGACGAACACGTTCGAGACATGTACATCTTTGCCGGTGCTCGAAAGGTCTTCTACCAATCGAATGTGGGAGGCGCGAATCCACGCTCGCTCCGTTACGAAGCACCGATCCCTCTGCAGCCTGGGATCAACTACGTCACGGTCTTTGCCCGCGAAAGCAACGATGTGATCTCTCGCCGAATGATGGTGATCCGCCGTGACGGTCCCCAAGGACAACTCCTTGAGACTCCCCGCTATGACGACAGCATCTTTGGCGAAAGCGCCCACTAAAACCACACACGCAAAGCCCACTGCATTTGGGCTTTGCGCGTTTTTGGGCGTCTGGGCTTTCAAACGCTAGGTTCCAGGGGTGCTTCATTCCGCACCCCAAAGCGCCACCCAGGCGCCTGTGCCCCTTCAGCGCTGTCCGACCTGCGGACGCCGCGCGCGTGGAAGGGAATGTGAGCATGACGGCAGTGAGCTGGTCCCTCTAAGCCGAGACGCATTGCTCGGCGAAGTACTAGGGGGCGCCTATCGAGTGGCTGCGCCGTTGGCGCGTGGCGGCATGGGCCGTCTCTATCGAGCGCGACACCTTCGGCTCGATCGAGACGTCGCCATCAAAGTTCTAAGTCCTGATTTCGCCGAGAACGAGCTGGCCCTTGCCCGCTTCTTCCGTGAAGTTGAAGCCCTCGCTCGGATTCGATGCCCCCACGTTGTGGGTGTTCTGGATGCGCTGCAAACGCCGGATGGCCGCCCTTGCATCGTGACGGAGCTCCTCGAGGGCGAAGACCTTCAAAAGCGGGTCTCGCGGGAGGGTACGCTGCCGCTAGGCGATGCCCTCTCCATTGCCCAAGAACTCACCACGGCGCTCAAGGCTGTGCACGCACAAGGCGTCCTGCATCGCGATCTCAAACCTTCGAACGTGTTCCTCTCCGACGATGAGCTGGTGCGCGTAAGACTCCTCGACTTTGGCGTGGCGCGCCTCGAAGAAGAAGGACAGCTCACGCGAACCGGCGCCGTCGTTGGAACCCCCGCATACATGGCACCTGAACAGGTCCGTGGCGCCGTGCACGCGGACGTTCGCGCCGACATCTATGGAGTCGGCGCGATCCTCTATCGAGCGCTCACAGG
>JBLHKB010000654.1:0-3682 GCA_047619315.1 Polyangiales bacterium | reverse complement strand
GCGTATGAACCGACGATTCCTCCTTGTCGCTCTCCTGTCCCTCGGCGTGACGTTGCCGGCTGTGGCCCTTCGAGACGGCGCTCGCGCACCCGAGATTGGGCTTCGAGACACCGAGGGACAAATGGTCCGGATGGCCGACCTCCGAGGCAAGGTGGTCCTGGTAGATTTCTGGGCATCTTGGTGCGCGCCCTGTCGCGAGGAGATCCCTTTTCTCAACCGTCTTCAGGCGGAATTTGGCGATGACCTGGTCATCGTTGGCGTCAACATCGACCGCGATGAATCCAACATGACGAGCTTCATGCGCCGCACCCCAATGCGTTTCCGAGTCGTCCATGACAGTGGCGGAGAGCGCGTGGCGGAGCGCTACTCCCCGCCACGAATGCCATCATCTTACATCATCGATCGCCGTGGTATCGTCCGCCATATCCACGCGGGCTACCGTGCGTCAGACGCGGACGACATCGAAGAACACGTACGCAACCTGGTGCGCTGAACGCATTTTCTTCCCCCGCCTGCGTCTAATCGCCGGCTAGAAGCGAGCCGCTTCGCCGGCTAGGTGCTCGGGAGAAGCGAGCCGCGCGCCTTGTTCAGGAACTCGCCGAGCTGCAGAGCGATGTAGGATCCGAGATCCGCATCCGCCTCGCTGAAATCGGAGCCCCGACGATTCAGCATCTGAATCGTGGCGAGGTGACGCCCGTTTTGAACGGATGGCAGGTAGAGTCCGTTGTCGATGTGAAGGCCATCACGCCCCTCGTGCTCAAGATCTAAGCGCGGGTCGTCGCCGAGGATGATGAGTGGGCGTCCTGAAGCCGTCACTACTCCGTAAAGGCCAGCGCTTTGAGGGATAGCATGGCCACGTCGTTTCTCACCACCTAGGCCGCTTGTAGAGACAACTCGATGCACATCGTCATCGATATCGTAGAGGCAAGCTGTGACCGCTGCGCACGGGATAAGATCTTCAAGAAGGCGGTGGCAAAATTCGACCCCCTCAAGCGGGCTCGCCACAAAGAGCAGGTCCTGGCAGGCTTCGAACGCGTCGCTGAGACGGCGGTCGTGGTCGTTCGTCGCCGCTCGTTTCCTTGCCGGTGGAGGCGCGGATTGGCGCGCGGTTTGAAGAGGGTGCTCGACAGTTCGCTCCTGCCAGTCCTTTTCGGCAACCGTCACCATCGGGGGCGTCCTTGGCTGATCTGTCCAGCTGTGGTCAAAGATCGCGACGTTGACGAACCGTCCCTTCGGTCCGTCTACGAGGAGGCCCATCAACGATAGGGCACGAGCGAGCGCGACGGCCTCTGCGTCCGCCTCGCTGGTGTTGGCGTCGACGACGTAGGACCGCTCACGGTAGGTGAGCGGACTGGCATCGGACGGGTCAGCGTCACGTCGGTGGAGCACTCTCCACGAAATGCCGGCGACGCGACCTTGGTCATCGTCATTGGGAATCTTGGCGGCGTTTTCTTCCGCCTCTTGTCGGAGTCGCGCCGCTTCAGCCTTCGCTTCAGCTTCGGCATTCGCTCGGGCCAGCGCGGCCGCTTCGGCTGCAGCCGCTGCGGCTTCAGCTTGTGCCTTTGCCGCAGCCTCAAGCTCCTGCTGGGCCCTGGCAGCTACCGCCGCCTCAAGCTTGGCCTCGACCTTGGCTTCCGCCTCCGCCGCCATGATCGCATTGGTTGGAACTTTTCGGAGTGCTCCATCCGGGCCGACGGCAACGGCTGGAGTCTCCACTGTGTTTTCCATCCCAGAGATATCCGACGCGGCTCGGTCGGGCTGAGAAGTCTGGGCTACCGCGGACTGAGCGATCTTCGCGGGTGCAGGAGGCAGGTAAGCCATCGTCTGCTTGAGAGGGTTCTGCTTCGCCGGAGGTGGGCCCTCTGGGATGTACGCCATGGTGCGAGCGCGCTGCCGCTTTTTAACTTTCGTCGCAGGCACTGAAGCGGCCGCAGGCGTTGAAGGCGCAGGCGTTGAAGCCGCAGGCGTTGAAGGCGCAGGCGTTGAAGCCGCAGGCGTTGAAGGCGCAGGCGTTGAAGGCGCAGGCGTTGAAGCCGGAGGCGCTGAAGCCGCAAGTGGAGACGGTACCGACGCCTTAAGCGACGAGAAGGGCTTGGGAGCGGCTGACGCCGTGGGCGCAGTTTCCGGCACCGCAGCAGGCCGAGGAATGGGGTCCGAGGGAATCTTCACTCCCGGGGTAGAAGCGGGAGGTCGATACGACGCGGACGAGTCGATCTGGAGAACAAACCGACGACGGTCGATGGGGTCGAGAATCGTCACGCGCCCATCGCCGGCGACAGCACAGCTCGAGCCCGTCGGGACCCCACCGCTTTCGCCCATCGAGGTGCGCCCAAGTCGGAGGGCAGTCATCCAGTTGTCTGCCTCGATCGTGACTTCTTCCACGTTCGAGTCGGAGCCAAGCTCCATGACACTCATTCGCCAACGTTTAGTGCTCACGTAATCTCGCTTTCACGAGCAGCGAAGCTACCAGCTCTTTGGGCTCAGCGCACCGTCCTTGGTGCTTATGAACTCTACGGGCTCGATTACTCCTCCAGGAGCTTTCGAAGATTCAACGGATTCCCCTCCAGATCACGAACTTCATCCAGGCAAACTGACCCTGTTTTGCATCGAACGGCCCATCCCTGGGGCGAGTTCCAGGCTTCTGCGACCCTCAGCCCGAGAGGGGGAGGGGTCGTGGTAAGAGACGCGCGGACAAGCTCTGCCGGGGTATCCGCGAGTAGAACCTGCGCCCCAGGCTCTGGACCAGCTGCGCGAACAAGCCGCAGGATCGATTCCGCGCTTTGCTTCCAGTCCACGCGCAGGTCGCGGGACGAGGGAGCCGGCGCCAAGCTAACGCGAGCCTCGTCTTGCGGCTTTGAAGCCAGCTCTTCACCCAGCGAAAGCGATCGCGCCGCCCACAAAAGCAACTCCACCGCGGGGCGGTCTAGAGCTTTGGCGAGATCCCAAGCATTGGTATCGGGGGAGATCGGAACGGAGAGCTGTCGGACGATTCCGCCGGTGTCATAAGTTTCCTCAAGTCGATGGAGGCTGACGCCCGTCTCCAGATCCCCATTTCGGAGACTCCAGAAGTAAGGGTCGGGGCCTCGATATGCAGGCAAGAGCGAAGGGTGTGTCCCAAAGGCCCCCAGCGTGGGAAGGGCTAGAATTTCTTTCGGAATTCGTTTTGGCCAAAAAAACGAGAGCAGAACATCAGGTTTCAGAGCCGAAATACGAGCCTGGAAAGAAGCGTCAGCGAGGTCTGGGAGGTCCATATGCACCGATTCTGGGAGCAAACGACGCAGTCTGCGCCTGCCAGGAAGGTCCAAGGGGCCATAGGCCAGCCCGACGGGTGCGAACCCTCCGCGCCGCAGGACCTCAGCACCCAAAGGCACGCCACAATAGAATATGCGTAAGCGGCTCATGTTTCCCTCTCAGATCATGGTATACCGCGGCCCTTGTGACCGACCAGCCCCGCAAGACCATTCGTGTCGTCGCCGCTGTCGTTGAGCGGAACGGGCGATACCTGATCACTCAACGACGAGCAGAAGCCGTACTTCCAAGCCTCTGGGAATTTCCCGGCGGACGGGTGGAAGGAGACGAGACTGACGCCGAGGCGTTGGTGCGCGAACTCGAACACCGACTCGGTGCCATCGCGACGCCACGCGAACTCATCAGCTACGTGAAGTACCCCTATGAGAAGTAC
>JBLHKB010000653.1:0-3690 GCA_047619315.1 Polyangiales bacterium | reverse complement strand
AGACAGCCCCACGGATGTTTTGGCCTTCGCCATGAACGAAGGCGAGGCGGCTCACGTCCAGGCTCATATCTTGGGCGACATCGTAATTTCGCTCTCGACGGCCCGTCGACAAGCAGCCGAGCATGGGCGAACGATCGCGAGTGAGGTCCGTTGGCTTCTCGCCCACGGTCTGCTGCACCTCCTCGGCTTTGATCACCAGAATACTGGAGACTATCGACGAATGATGGCTCGCCAGGATGTGCTGGTGTGGGCACAGACCCTCTAACTGTGGATAAACCGGTCCACGGGACGCTCCATCCTCGCCAGATCGTTTCCGAACAATTCATAAAACATGATTGGTTACGGTAGTTTGCGGCGCGTGTTGTGCGATGTCGTGCGGCCGATGTAGCAGTCCTTATCCCTGTGGAAAGCCTGGGGGTACCTTCATTCGCAAGAAGTTTTTGAGACCCGGTCGAAAATGGAATTTACCCGGATTTAGGGATTTTCTGCCAAAAATGTCTTGTGCGGCGAAAAAAGCCGTGTCTAAGTTCGGTTGCATGGGGACGGTCTTGACCGCCACTCAGCGCAAATAGCACGAGAAAACGGATACTGGAGGGAACGATGGCGACGACCAAACGGATGACGAGAGCCCAAATCATGGGCGAGCTCGCGGACAAGACGGGTCTGAGCAAGCGCGAGATCGCGGACGTGTTCGATAAGCTCAAGGAGCTCATCAACCAGGAGCTCGTCAAGCCACATGGTGAGTTCATCATTCCGGACCTCGTAAAGCTCAAGCTCAAGGTGACTGAAGCCAAAACAGGCGTGAAGTACCGCAACCCAAACACCGGCGAAGAGATCATCAAGGATCGTCCCGCTTCACGAAAAGTGAAAGCAACGCCTCTGAAGCGACTCAAAGATTCTGTAATCTAGATTCGCGTGTTCTCGGAAAAAGCCCTGGCTCTCGCCGGGGCTTTTTCGTTCCGTCTACTCTCCTAGGACGCCACCCATCGATGGGGAGGCGGCTTCGGTTTCGGGAGGAACCGGAGGAGCGTCTTCCGTCGCCGCCATGTCGGTGACCATGGTCCCCGCCATCGATGTGCCCATGGAAGTCCGCGGTCCGCGCCGACGCGTTGTAAGCATTCCTGTGATCCGACCGATGCCCGCGATCGCAGCGACGTAGCTTGCATCCGAATTGATTCGCACTTCATCCCCGTCGGCTTCGATCGTGACGCGCGGCACCAACATGCGGACGAAACCCGGCATCGCATCCATTTGCCGGTCCCGCTCCGCCGCCCAAAACTCCGCCGCCGCCGCCGCGGTCTCTTCACTCGGGTAGTGCGCGACGCCGCGAACGCTGACTCCCTGGCCGTTGTCGGCGAGGCCAACGCGGATACGTTCCGGCAAGTGGGCCACATCTGCCCGTGCGCTGCGCACAAAGTTCTGCACGCCCTCGGCCTCGAGGGTGAACGCTTCGCCTTCGCCCATGGAAAGGAGCGCGTCGGCTCCCTCGCCGCTGGGCCCCGTCGGTTCGTCTCCCTCGGACTCTTCTTCCGCCTCACGCTCCGCTCGGACCTGGGCGATGCCCAAGATGCGAACCAGGTCTTCGGGGCGAGTGATGGTGAAGTGTCGCGGGCCTACGATGGCGACGACGCGAGCCGTGGTGTCTTCGTTGGGCCAATCGGCGACATCCACGCCTTCTTCGCGGCGCCAGCGGACCTGGACGCCGCGTGTTGCCGCCATCTGTTCGATGGTGCGATCCATGAACGCGCGTCCTTCCTCCGGATGAGAATGCCGCCCCGCCATCACCAGACGTGAGCGCTGAAGGTTGGGTGTCGCGATAAGCAAGCGATCCAAATCAGTCGTCGGCTCGATACCAGACCCCTCCAGGATCAGGCGCCAGTCGGGAATCGCCTCCAGGAGACCTCGAACCTGCGGCGCCAAGCGAGAGGCGCGAATGAGCTCCATGTCCATCCGTATGGCCAGCTGTGCGCCCGGCGGAATGCGGGAAGTGCCACCATCACCATCCGCGTTGCCGGCGTCGGACGCGGCGTCCACCTCCGCGTCCTCAGGTCCGGCATCGGGTGGGCCAGCATCCGGTGGTCCCGTATCAGGCCCAGCATCCGGACCCGCATCGACCACGCCAGCATCCCCGACTCCTTCACCATCCGCGTTTTCGACGGTCTCCACTTCTTGCTCGTCCGCGGAGGCGGGTTCGCTTTCACTGGCGGCGAGCATCATCTCGTCGCTGATCCCGAACTCCACATCCACTGGAAGCTCAAACTCGAAGGCTAGAGGAGGAGCTTCGTGGCCCCCGACGTACAGACCTACGCCAAGGTGCAGAGCCAGTGAAAGGGCGGCCCCGACGAGCGCCCCATTTCGGACCGAACGCGCTTTCAACGCTTCGCCCCTGCTTGACCACCCGACGAGGGCGTACAAGGTCGACGAGACTCGTCCAACATTGGAAGGCAATTGGGCCCGAAAAGGTTGGTGAGGGAGCCGTTCATGCGTTCGTTAGACTGGTCTCTGCTCGTTCTACTCATTCTCGCTGCCTGTGGAGCCGAGGCTCTCGAGGGTGACCCGGTTGCGACGGACGAACAAGCAGCGGCCGTGGCAAATGCCGAGGTGGAGCCTGAACCCGAGCCTGAACCCGAGCCAGAGCCTGATCTTGGACCGCCGAAGCGCATTTTCGCGCGTCGTTTTGTCGTGCCGGTCCGTGCCGCCGCCGACCGCGAATCGGCGCGTATTGGTTACCTACGCGCTGGGGCAGTCCTCGAAGCGACCACGTCGCGCCCTGTGGCGATGGAAGGCTGCCGTGAAGGTTGGTACGAGCTGAGCACCGGCGGCTTCGTCTGCAACGGGCGTAAGGTCATCGCGTTCGAGGGGCGCCGCTTGCCCGAGCGACGTTCACGTCAGCCGAGCCGCGAAGATCCGCTTCCTTACGAGTACGGCTTTGTGCGTCGTGAAGCGCCGATGTATCGGCGCCCGCCCACCGATGAAGAGGCTGCGCAGTACGAGGGCTACCGGATTCCTGGCGCGGAGCCGCCGGAAGAGGCCGAGAGCGCCGAGGGCAACGAAGGGGGCACGGACCTCGAAACGGCGCCCACGACTCCGATGACAACTCCGATGACGACGATGGAGGTCACGGAGATGGCAGCGGCGATCGGTGCCGCCGCGATGGAGAGTGCCGCGATGGAGGGGGCCGAAGGCGAAGATGAGATCGAGGAGGACCTCGGGCCAACCCTGGAGACCCTCTCCGGCTCCCGTGACTCCGTCGTGATGCGCACGATGATGCGTGGTTTCTTCGTGAGCCTCGACCGCGATATTCGACGCGGCGCTCGGCGCTATTGGCGAACGCAGAACAACGGGTTTGTTCCGTATCGCCTCATCATGAAACGTGAAGGTAGCGACTTTCAGGGCGTGCCGATTTACGGCGGCACGACGAAGCCCATCGCCTTTGTGCTCGATCAGCGCGCCAACGCCTACACCCGCGCTGAAAACGGTCGCTTTCGGCCGACCCGAGGCGCGCGCGGATATCGCGAGGCGTTTATCGTCGCGGAGCGTGTCGAAGATGGCCGTCACACCTACGTTCGCGTCGAGGCGTTGCCGCCCGCGCCACCCGAAGCGGTGGAGGCTGATGGCGATGCGGACAGCGGAGCTGAGGGTGCGGAACAAGAGGTGATCCCAGCAGCACCAGCACCCGAACTCGAAGAC
>JBLHKB010000652.1:0-3721 GCA_047619315.1 Polyangiales bacterium | reverse complement strand
TGGAGCTGTCGACGCTCGATGGCCGCGGCCGAGGCCGACGTTGGCTTGAGCTGATGCGCGCGCATCATGTGGGTGGCGTGACCATGGCGGGCCGCGCCACGGAGCTGGCGTCGTCGGCGAAGGTCGTACGTCTCGCCGCGGGTCAGGTCGCCGTGCAGACCTACGAGATTTCGCAATACGATCTGCTGCTCGCTACCTGGTAGCGGGTCCGGGGCGTGGTGATTCATGGTCGCACGTGCCGCACATCCCTCGAGCGCTGGAGACGTCGTGCGCGCCGCGCGAACGTCGCCAGCTGTTGCTCATCGAAGTGAGTCCGCTCGCGGCGGTAGCTCATCTCCCGCATGGATCGCCAGCGGAAGCACGCGCCCCATCGGTCCAAGCGGGGCCCGTCGATGTCGCGAGGGAGGTCCGGTCCGGGCGCGCTCGCCGAAGTCGGTGGCGTCAACACCCATGCCGTCGTCGTCGATGGTGCTGCGGCGTGTTTTCGCCATCACATCATGACGTGTCCCCGCCAGAGCGCCATGCGGGTCATCGCAGTCGCCACCGAAACGGGCGACATCCGTGCGGTGCTTGGCATCGCCTCGCGGGCCCGACCGCCGCCACGCACCTTGCAACACCTTGAACTCGATTTTGCGGCCGCCCCATGCACCGGTGCGTTTGCTCGAGCGTGATGGAGCTGCTTGAAGCGCACATCAAACACGGATTCTCCACTTTGGGGTGGAGCCGAAGCTGTTCGGAGAGAGAGCTTGCCTTGGGGCGAGGGTTCCACGACAGGCTTCATCGCTGTCCAGACAGGAGATCTGGCAGAATTGGCCTATCCGCCAGACGAACAATGAGGAGCCCTCCCACGGACGCGATGCCATTGCAGCTGCGGAGACCGAGTACGTAAAGGGCGTGACGGCTTTTTACGGCATCAGGGCTCGCTACGGCCATCGATGACCACGGCGACCATGAGCGGTTTTGGAACCTCGACGAGGCATCTCTTCGCCCGAGGACTCCACCCACGGCCGAGGGTTCGAGGACAGCGGCATGACCGTCGAACGAACAGAATTGCTCGTTGGAATGTCCTACCCGCTCAAACCCGGGAAGCCTTCTTCAAAACCTAACCAAGATGTCACGAAGGTCTCTGGCCCAGCTGCGCGATCCTCAACGTCGATCACCACCCGCGCTACCGGCTGTCCTCGCCGCCGTTGACACACTTTACGTGCTGGGAGAACGCAACGACACCCTCGTGCTCCAGCGCTTGGACGCCCGTGCGCGACGGTCCACCCACCGGTGGGCACTTGAGGTCGGGCGCTTCGAAGCGTTCGCGCACTGAGTCTGTACGCAGCGGCAAACTCGCCGTTCGGTGGGTCCGAAGGGATGGACAAGACCTTTGCACCGCTACTCTCCCTCGAAGGACTCGACGCGCTTCCCAATGGTCGCGCGTAGTCGGCTGTTTAGCGCCCGAAAGACCGGCACGTCAGGACGAGACCGAATGGACATCATTCGCTCGCGCACATTCTCCCTTGAGCTTCTGGACCGAGGACTGGTTGCCGCATACACAGAGCGATGTCCTACTTGAACCATGCCGGGACCAGCTGGCCCAAGCCCGGCGGCGTGCGCTCCGCAGTCGCGGGCACTTGGGAGACGCCTGCACGCGATTGGCCCGGAGACTTCAACGCCGACCATGGCGCTGTCGCACGCTGGCTCGGTATCGCCGACCCTCAGCGCCTCTTGCTTACGCCGGGCTGCACCGCTGCCCTCGCCGTCGCCCTCGCGGACCTTGAGTGGCAAGCCGGTGAGCGCGTTCTTTGCAGCAGCTTTGAGCACCAAGCGCTGGCGCGTCCGCTCGGCGCACTCGCTCGTGATCACGGCGTCGAAGTCGTGGCGATTCCTCCTTCGAAGATCAGCAGCTTCGACCTCGACGCTTTCGAACGCGGGCTCGAAGGCGGCGCGCGCCTCGTGGCTCTCGCGTGGGCAGGAAACATCACCGGCGAAATTGTTCCCGCACGCGCCATCATCGAACGCGCCCATGCCCATGGCGCCCTCGTGCTCCTCGATGCGGCCCAAGCCGCGGGTTGGCTCCCCATCGACGTCAGCGAACTCGGCGTCGATCTCCTCGCCTTCGCAGGACACAAAGGACCGCAGGCGCCGTGGGGAATCGGCGGGCTCTACGTCGCGCCTCACGTGCAGATGCGCTGTGGCGATGCCGTGTGTTCCCTCGGCGAGCGCAGCACCATGCCGAGCTATTGCGACACGGGATCCGTCGACCGCGCCGCCCTCGCAGGCCTCGTCGCAGGCCTTGAGTGGCTCGAGGAAAGACCCGAGCGCCTAGAACACGGCCGCGCCGCCATCGAGCGCCTTCGGCACGCCATCCCTTCAAGGGACGTCGTCTTCTACGGACCGGAAGTCGAGCGGCGCGTGCCGACGCTCGCGCTCACTCATCCGGGCGTCAATGCGTCTGCGCTCGCCGCGTCACTGCGAAAACAAGACGTCATCGTTGCCGCTGGATCCATGTGCGCGCCGCAAGCACACGCGACTCTTGGCACGGCGGAGCACGGCGTGCTTCGTCTCAGCGTCGGACCCAGCACGACGGAGGACGAACTCGCTCACGCCGAACGCGTGTTGAGGGACGTCTTTCAAGCGTAGGAAGCGCACCTCCAGTCTCGCCCCGGGATGAGGCGACGACTGGAAGGGTAGGGCGCCGCTCTACATCTCTAAGAAGGTGGCCAAGATCTCGTTCGCGGTGAGCGCGCGGCCGTAAGTGTGGATGTCGTCGAAGCTTGCACGGAGACCGTTTTCAAAGGACTGCGCAGGCTCGATGTTTGTGCACTGCAAGTCAGTGGGCTTGCCAAAGAAGAGTTGGCACTCTGGGTTTCCGGCGGGGAGGGTGGCGGTGAGCTCAAGCCCTCCGTTGACGTACAAGCGGACCTCAGTGCCTTCTACCGTCACGGCGATGAGGAAGAAACCGCCGTCGTCCCATTTGGATCCAAGGTTCGCTTCGCCGATCTCATTCTCGAAACCGCCGGCCAGGTCCACCACCTCAAGGCCATTCGAGGTCGTGCGCACGGAGAACCGATCGCCCTGGCCGAAGATATCGCCGCCGCTGTTCGTATTGTTGAAGTCGACGAAGGCAAACATCGTGAAGCTCTCGCCAAGCATCGTGCGGTTGGTCGTCATGATGCCCTTGTTGCCGTCGAACTCCGTGTTCGCGGCTTCTCGCCCGAGTCCGTTGCGCCCAGTGGCAAAGTAGATGTTTCGTGCCTGAAGCTCTAGGTCCCCGCCGCTGTTGGTGAGGGTCCCGCTGAATGACCCATCTTCGGTCCCGCTGATGGGCCAGTAGTTTGTGCGGCCGGAGTTCGGCACCCCGACGCGGTAGGTCAGCACGGCTGGAACACTGAAAAGCCCGCCATCGAAGGCGCGCACGCTCACCTCGTGGTCACCGCCGGTGGTGAACACGATCTCGATGTCGAAGGGCGAGGCCTGGCCCGTGACATCCACGATCCGGTCGGCGTTTCCGTCGACGGAGTAGTGGAGCTCGAGAACTTCCGTTTCCGCATCGGCGTACGACACGCTGAAGACACCGCGAACGCCGTCGTTGGTCTCGAGAGCCATGCTGGCGGTCGGAGGCGTGCTACTCGCATCGCTCGGATCCGTACCGTTTTCGAACTCTTCGCAGTCGTTGAACGCGTCGCCATCGGTGTTAACGATGGTCGGATTCGAACGAACCAGTCGCTCG
>JBLHKB010000651.1:0-3724 GCA_047619315.1 Polyangiales bacterium | reverse complement strand
CCTGCGACCCTGGAACCATCAACGACGCCGGAGACGACGCCTCCGGCCTAGACACCAGCTGCGACGCGACGCTCTGCGGCACCGACGAGCGAGTTCAGTCGAACGCATGCGTCGCTTGCGGCGCCGGGACGACGAATGATGCTGGCGACGACGCTTCAGGAGCGGATACCAGCTGCGACGTTCTCTGAATCCAACGGTTTTGGTCCGTCTCGCGGGCTGACGACCGTCGGCCCCGTCGTCCTGAGATGCGAATCTTTTGAGTCCACGCGTCGGAGGTACTCTCGAACGTGTGTGTGTCCCCGAGCTCTCGCAAGGAGCCGCCTCGGGGCTGGGCAAGAAACCAAACAGACCCTACCGCCGCCGCGATGGAGAGCGTTAGTCAGCGACGGGAGATAGGCCTGAGTTCTGGCAGCCGCGTTGGAGCGAGCTATCGCCTCGAGCACCAAATCGGCAGCGGCGGCGCCGGCGAGGTCTGGCGCGCGTTCTGCGAGCGGCTTCAGCGTCCCGTCGCCATCAAAGCGATCATCGCCGAGCGCCTTGGCGAGGACGCCCTTCGTGAGGCCCAGGTCACGGCGCGCCTCCAACATCCGGCGATCATTCGTGTCTACGAGGTCATCGAAGAAGTCGTCCACGGCCGGCCACTCGTCCTCCTCGTCCTCCTCGTCCTCGAGCTCCTCGACGGCGAGTCGCTCGCGGAGCGGGTGGAGCAGCACGGACCGCTCGATGCACACCTCGCCGCCGAGATCATGGTGCCGGAACAAATCAATGGGAGCCAGGTGCTCCTTCCCCCCGTCGATCAGTGGGGTGCAGCCGTGACACTTTTCCACCTCGTCACCGGCAACGTTCCCTTCGAGGCCAGCGACACCGCCGCAACCTTCGAGAACATTCTCACGGCACCGCTGCCCTTCCCCAGGGAGGGAGCGACCCATGCCGGGCAAGTTGTTTCGACTTCTCGCTCAGGCGACGCGCAAAGATCCCGCGCAGCGCTTCCCATCGATGGTGGAGTTCCGGGGAGCCCTCCAGGCGTTCGTTGCGGCGGCTCAACCGCGCGTATCCGAAGTGGAGCCTCGCCACTCAGCGACGTTCCAACGTGCTCGCGCGAAGGATTCTCAGCGCCCCTCGGCACGCCCAACGGTGGAAGCGTCGCGTCCTCCGACCTTCGACGAGGCCATCCGAAGATCCATCGGCCCCAAAAAGTCGGGAAGCAAGACATGATTCTACAAGAAGAGAAAGCACGAACAACGGCGGACCCCTCCGAGATCGATTCCCTCGATGACTCCGAACTCGACGAGCTACCCTTCGGCGTCATTTGCATCGATATGGACGGTACGATCCTTCGCTACAATTTGGCCGAGGCGCGGCTCGCCCGCCTCGACCGCTCCACAGTGATCGGCCGAGGGTTCTTCGACGAGGTCGCCCCCTGCACCGACACCCCCTTTCCGCGGACGCTTCGACCGATTCGCCGCCGGCGAAGGCGCGGCGGTGCAGTCCTTCGGCTACTTGTTCGACTTCAAATTTGGAGCCCAACAGGTGCACATCGAGATGGTGCGCTTCGCCGAGCTCGAACGATTCTACTTGCTCGTCAACCGCGAGACCTTCGAAGCGCCGCGGCCCGACGCCGAGGCCCCCGCGCCCAGACAAGAAGAGCTGCGGCCCGCGGGCGACGATTCTGGTGCGCGACGAGATGCGCGTGGTCAACGCATGGTGAACGCGCCGACCGTGCTCCTGGATGCACTGATGCAGACCTGTCAGCGCATCGCCCGAGACCTGGCGCGTGTTCTGCCGGGAATGGGGCATCGCCTGGGGGCGCCGCACGGTCCTTGAGCTGGAGCTCGATTCCATCGAGGGTCAGGGCGCGGCCCTCGACGACATGACCATGGAGGAGGCGGCTGTGCGAATCCGCGACGAGCTCCGAGGACAAGGCTGGGGCGCCCTCCAGGTCGACTTCGGCCCGGCGAAGAGCGGCGCCCTAAGACTCACTCTGGACGGAAGCGCCCTCACCAGCGCGGCCCGGACGGAGGGAAAACGCTGTCACCTCCTCGCCGGCATGCTCACGGCGTACCTCACGCATCTTGCGGGACGCCGGCTCCACGCCGAAGAGATCGCCTGCACAGCCGAGGGCGCCGCACGATGCGAGTTCGCCCTCGTCGACACCGATCGCAGCGAGCGGCTACTGGACGCGCTCCAGTCAGCGTCCGACGCACCTGGTATTTGGCACGCGCTCGGCGTCGAGGTCGCCTGAAGATGCCAAAGCCACCCGATTCCCCGCTGCGCCGTCTGCACGAGAAATATCGCGAATACACTGCAGGCCAGGTCCTGCGCGCCATCCCGTGGGATCGAGAGCCACCGCTCCCTGACCCAGCGCAGACCTCCGCCAAGGAGTTCTTCGCTGCGCTCCGGCGAAGGATCTAACCCCACAAGCTTCCGATTTAGGTTGATTTGACGTATGCATGGTCAGGAATGGAGAGCATCTGCAAAGGACCGAAGCATCACTTCTTCGGATTGGGGAATGTGCTGGTCATGTACTACATCGCCGCTCCTCCCGCGGACGCTCTGAGGGAGCGCGAAGCGTGGGTGAAGCGTGCGCTTAAGCGTCACTCAAAGTTGGCGCTCTTGGTCGTCGTCGACAAACACGCCACCGGGCTATTGCCCGACGCGGAGTTCCGTGCGGTGTCTCGAGAGCAAGCGCTGAAGTACAGCGAGTCCATAGCCTGCAGCGCCGTCGTCCTAGAGACCGACTCCGTTTGGTCCGGCTTGCTTCGATCCTTCCTGCGCGGTTTATCGTTCGTGGTTCGCGCGACCATTCAAGTTCGCTACTTCAGCAGTGTGGCGGACGCTGTTCCCTTCGCGCTCGAGGCGAGCGAATCCACCGTCGACGCACAAGAACTCAAGGCCGCCGTCGAGTCGGTTCGCATGAAGCCACCTCCGGAGTAATCCCCAGAGGAAAGTCGCGGCGTGATCACGAAGCGGCGAACGTTCCGAACCGATGCGCTGTGACGACCGCTACCTAGGACAGGTCCTTGGTGTTCCTGCCCATGATGTCCACCGCCCACCGGCGCGGGAGCACGCGGCCCAGCATCAGGCTCGCCATCTGGTTGATGCGACCCGGGATAGACAGCGGTCCCCGAGCGAGCGAATCAAGTGCGTGCGTTACCACAACCTCAGCATCGAGCGTTCCGGGAGCGTCCCTCGCGGACGCCGCCGCGAAGCCTGGCGTTCGGATCGCGCCGGCGCAACACACCTCCACGTCCACGCCCTTCTCGCGAAGCTCGTGCCACAGCGCTTCGCCAAAGACGTTGTTGAACGCCTTGGTCCCCGCGTAGGTAGCGAGGCGCGGCGTCCCTTGAAAGCCCGCGAGGGACGACATTAGCAGAATGCCACCGCGGCCACGCTCTACCATCGCCGGCGCCAAGGTGTGTACCAACGTCAGCGGCGCGCGCACGTTCACATCCACGGCTTTGTGGAGCTCGTCGAGGCCCCGTTCCAGCACTGCGCCCACCGGCGCGTACGCCGCGTTGTGAATCGCGATCCCCACTTCGATGTCCGCGCACACTTCGCGGATTCGTTCGCGAAGACTTGGGCTCGCGAGGTCGAGGGCCGCAGTGCGTACCTTCACGCCATACGCACTCTGAAGCTCCTCAGCGAGTTGCTCGAGGAGCGCCTCACGGCGCGCGACGAGGACGACGTTGAGTCCTCGTGCTGCGAGAGCACGCGCAAACGCAGC
>JBLHKB010000650.1:0-3727 GCA_047619315.1 Polyangiales bacterium | reverse complement strand
CGAAGATGTAAAAGAGCAAGCGCTGGCACGCCTGCGGACCTTTCACAAAAGGCTCGCCGCGGACGTCATGGCGCGGACCAAGCCAGAGCTCGAACGACTCGTTGGTGTCTACCGTGACGTCTCGTTGATTTTTTTATGAGGGACTTCCGACAGGCCCTCGGAGAGTTCGCGTGGGAAGTCATCCGCGAGTCGCGCGCCGCCCACGGCCATCGCCTGGACTACAAGATCACCGAGACGCAGTTCGGGCGCTTTCGCGAAGTCTTCGAAGCACGTTTCATGGACCGACTGCTCGCGTCCATTCAGAAACCGCTCGCCGACGCGCTCGGCGAATCGAGCGAATATGTGTGGCGCGAAGAGACGGTTCGGTTCGCCGCCGACCCGCGTATCTACGCCGAAATCTGCGGCGTGATGTGCAACGCTGTGTACAACTATTTGCACGGCGAAGGGTTTCTCGACCTGCCCGTCGACTGGCAGGAGACCGTCACTCCGAGATAATCTAGCGTGGAGCTAGGGCCCGACGGCGCCAAACTCAAAGGGGTAGTTCACGCGCACGATGACGCCGTCCGTCTGCGGGAACGTGAGGCGAAGAAGAACCCTCGTGACACAAAGCTCCGTCTCAGCGTGCTGAAGCGATGACTCGACCACGCTGCTGCTCAGGACGCTACCTTCGGGCCCGACAATAAAACGCGTCATCACACGTCCATCCAGCTCCGGGTGAGCCTGCAGCGAGCGCTCATAGCAGTGACGGATTTCATTGTGGTGACGGCGTACGACGCGGCGGATCATCGCTCGACTCAATGATCCAACCACATCCCCCGGAGGGCCGCAGGAACAAGTAAATGCGCTCTCCGCGACTTGGAATTCTCAAAAAAAAGGCGCCCCCTCAGGAGCGCCTTTTCTTCGAATGATATCGGGGACTAGCGCGCCGAGAACGTGAAGGGGTAGGTCACGCTGACCATTCCGCCGTTGTCCGGGGATGGGAAGGTGAAGCGAGTGAGGACGTTCCGAACACAGCTCTCGGTCTCAGCGTGGTTCAGCGTCGAGCCCACGATGGTGCTTCCAACGACGGCGCCGGAGGGAGAGATCATGAAGCGTGTGGTGACGCGGCCTTCGAGGCCCGGGTTCGACTGAAGAGCTCGTTCGTAGCAGAACTTCACTTCGTTGTGGTGACGTCGGACGACGCGGCGAATCGTCTCGCGGCTGAGTGCGCCGTTGACGGTTGCGCCAGTGGAACGGATGGTTGGAACTCGTGACCGGTGATCCCGAAGCCCAAGGGTCGTTCCACTGGGTCCACGTCCGCCACCAAGGCAGGGGCCGTTGTCGCAGTCGCCGAGTCCGTGACCGATGCCTTCGTCGCCAAGGCCAATGGTGGCGAGGCCGCAGTCAGGGCCGATGCATCCGCCACCGCGTCCGACACCCTGAAGATGAAGGCCGCCGAAGCCTGCGCTGTCGCCAACCTCGACACCCATCAAGGCGCCGAGCGCGGACATAGGGTCAGAGCCGATGGCGTTGTCCGCTCCAAAGGGGCTCGTCGGTGCGTTGAGCGCAGCCATGGCTGCAGGAAGAACGCCGAGGATGCCGGCGTGACTCGCCTCTTCGCGAGAGTGCTCTCGGGCAAGCTGTCGGTCTTCCGGCGACGCGCTGCCTGCGATGGCGTAGGCGCGGTTCTGCTGGTCGGACTCTTCGTCACCCATGGCGCCCTCTTCGCCCTCGGCGCGCTGGCCTTCTGCACCACCCGACGCGTCCTCTTCTTCGATCTCGATGTCCGGCTCCACGAACTCGGCCTGCTCCGTGATGTAGTTGACGAGGCGACTGTTCGTGTCGAGTCGGTCGCCGGTCATGGCCATGCCGTGTGCTGGCGAGAGCGCCATGATGCCGAGGAGGATGCCGGCCACAGCCATTGTGCCACCGATAAAGAAGAGGGGCTGACGTTCCATCGCCGTCTGCCGAGGTGCGACGCGCTTACCCTCTTGGACCTCGCGGACGAGGACACGGAAGTCTCCGAGAGTCAGGCTGGCTTCAATGCCTGCGCCGAGCGTAATGTCCGCAAGCTCTCGCTCTTCGCCGCCGACAACCAGTGAACCGGTCGCGCCGGAGGGAATGCGAAGAGTCCCGTTCTCCACGAGCGTGTGGGAGTTCGACCCGAGGATGCCGGCGTTCATCAAAAAGTCCGTCGCTCCCGTATCACCAAGAACGAATGTCCCGGCGCCGGTGACGTGAGTGACGCTCAGCACATCGCGGACATCGCCCCAAGAAACGATGACCTCCACAACAGTCTTCTCCGTCTCGACGTCTTCGTCTCGAACAGGGGGTCCGCTGACAGCCAGTTGGTAATGGGTTCGTTCTTCGCTTTCCATGGGTATTCCTCCGCTGCGCAGTGCGCATCTGTGTTGGCGCAGGCTCACGTTGAACGTGAGCTGCGTGCTCGTTTGGCGGGCTCAGGCCCCAAATGGCCTTCCGCGCCGCCTACAAATACATAGACAGCCCTCGGCGCGCGAGGTTCCGGGGACCTTTGATTTTTTTTCAAAACCTGAGGTTCTGCCTCGGTTCCGCGGAGCAGCCCTACGTCAGATGACGTTGCCCAAGAGCTCGCGAAGGCGCGCGTAGGCCCGATGAGCGCGCACGCGAACGGCGCCCTCGGACGAGCCAACGATCGACGCTACCTCAGCGTAAGGGAGGCCTTGAAGCCAATGAAGCTCTACGACCTCTCGCTGCGTTGGCGGCAACTTGGCGAGGGCTCCGTGGAGGAGCTCCGCCCGCTGCCCGAGCTCCATGTCCGAGAACTCAGCCTGGGGCGCGGCCTCAAGGTCCAGGTCGTGATCGACGTGGCGACGGCGCTTTTGCTTTCGCCAGTGTCCGCGAACCAGGTTCATGGCGATGGTCAGCAGCCAAGGACGGAGGCGGCCATCGCTTCGAAAGTCGTTGCGGGCGCCATGAAGTCGAAAGAACGTTTGCTGGGTGTACTCGCGCGCCAAGTCGTCGTTGCGCAGGTGGCGTTTCACCATGGCGAAGACCATCGGCGCGTAGCGACCGAAAAGTAGGTCGAACGCGGCCTCATCGCCGCCTACATAGGCCGCCATCAGCTCCTCATCGCTGCGTTTATCCTTGTCCGCCATCGCTTCGCGGGAGGCTAGCAGACTTCAACGTGCTCAGAGCGCCCAGAGAGGCCTGCTATGCTCGCTGGCATGGAGCCTCTAAAGCCCGGCGACACCCTCGCCCGCTATCGTCTGGAGCGCCCACTTGGAGCGGGCGGCATGGGGAGCGTGTGGCTTGCCGTCCAGGAAGGTCTTGGACGTCGGGTGGCGCTGAAGGTCATGCACCCGGCCATCGCGCTGGATCCCTCATTGGCGGCAAGGTTCAGGCAAGAGGCCGAGGTGGCCGCCTCGTTTAACCACCCGGGCATCGTTCCAGTCACGGACTTTGGTGTCGATGAAGGCCGCCCGTTCCTTGTCATGGACTTTCTCGAAGGGGAGAGCCTCGACGCCATTCTTACGCGAGAGGCGCCGTTGCCCCCGGAGCGAGTGGCGTTCTTTGCGATCCAAGTGTTGGCGGCGCTAGAGGCCATGCACGAGCGCAAGATCGTTCATCGAGATCTCAAACCGGACAATATCTTTGTCTCGGCGTCGTCCGGTGTGCCCGATATTGCACGGCTCCTCGACTTTGGCATCGCGCGCGTCGTCGAGAGAGACGGCGACGCCAAGATGACGACGACGGGTCAGATCCTGGG
>JBLHKB010000649.1:0-3729 GCA_047619315.1 Polyangiales bacterium | reverse complement strand
GCGCTTGATGGTGGCCATGTCGGGCATGTTGCCTTCGAGGTAGGCTTCCATGACGTCGTCGTCCTGCTCGACGGCGGTCTCGATGAGTTGCTCGCGGTACTTCGCGACGGCTTCCTTCATGTCCTCGGGGACATCCTTGACCTCGAAGTTCTCTGGATCACCAGAGTCATCCCAGATGTACGCCTTCTCTTCGAGAAGGTCGACGATGCCGACGAAGTCCGCCTCCGTGCCAACGGGAAGGACCATGACGAGGGGCTTCGCGCCGAGCACTTCTTTGACCTGCTTGACGACGCGGAAGAAGTCCGCGCCGGCACGGTCAAGCTTGTTGACGTAGATGATGCGAGCGACCTTCGAGTCATTCGCGTAGCGCCAGTTCGTCTCGGACTGGGGCTCAACGCCACCGCTGCCGCAGAAGACGCCGACGCCGCCGTCGAGAACCTTCAGCGAACGGTAGACCTCAATGGTGAAGTCGACGTGGCCGGGCGTGTCGATGATGTTGAGGCGATGGTCCTTCCAGAAGCACGTCGTCGCAGCGGACTGAATCGTGATGCCGCGCTCTCGCTCCTGGTCCATGAAGTCCGTGGTCGTCTCGCCGTCATGAACTTCACCGATCTTGTGGATCTTACCGGTGAGTTTGAGAATGCGCTCGGTGGTGGTGGTTTTACCAGCGTCCACGTGCGCGAAGATGCCGATGTTGCGGTAGTTGCTCAGTTCCATGACGACTCTTTATTCCTGCGGCTCTCTCGCCGAACTTGTTTTTGGGAGAGGACTTCAGAAAAGTCCCCCGCCGTGGGTGGTTCACCCCAAACGATTGCGCGCGTACGTAACCAAGGCCGGGGCTCGCGGCAAGCGGAAGAGGCGAATATGGGCGGAAATCAAGCGGATTAGGCCCTCCCAAGCTGCCATGTTCGCGCAGAGTGGCTCTGATGCCGATGGATGTACCCATAAATGGACCCTCGTCCTGGCTTGCTCACGGCCGGATCACGGCGCGCCTCCAGAGCCATCAGTGCGGGCTGAGAGGCCACCTCCAGTGGTCCCGCCGCCAGCCTGTGGATTGGCACCCAAGGTTGATGTTGCGTTAGAGTTTGCGCGGCTCAACCACGAGTCCGAGGACTCTCCATGCGCCTTTTCAAGTCACGACACGAACGCGAAGCCGAAGCCCTCGAAACCGCCGTTCGCGATGCCCGCCGCGCCGCTACCTATCCCGATGTGTATCCAGCCAGTTGGTACGTAGTCGCGCTTTCGAGTGTCCTCGATGCGGCTGCCCGTCAGAAGAAGCCTCTGAGCACTGAGGCCCTCGGGGAGCGTCTCGTGTTGTTTCGTGACGAAGAAGGGCGGGCCCGAGCGCTCGACGCCTACTGCCCTCACTTGGGGGCAGATCTCAGCGGAGGTCGCGTGTGCGACGGTCAGCTTGAGTGTCCGTTTCATCGCTGGCGTTTTGATGGCGAGGGTCAGGTCGCATCGATCCCTTACCTCGCCAAGGACCGGAAGCTCCCAGTCGTTCGCGCCGGCGCAAAGCACATCGCGGAACAGGACGGCTATCTCTTTGTTTGGCACGGAGACGAGGCTCCTCATTTCGATGTGCCCAGTGCGTCCGTGGGAATGGTGCATCGAGGCGATCACGACGCCGGTATCGTGAAAATGCACCTGCAAGAGTTCGCTGAGAACAGCGTGGACTTCCAGCATTTCGCGCCGCTTCACGGGCAGATGCGTCTGCCGTGGACGAGCATTCCGATTCCAGGACTGACGATCAAGCACACGGCGAACTGGGAGAGCGATTCAGACAAACCGTGGATGGCTTATTTCCATGACCAAGCCGTTCTCAAGTTCTTCGGCCGAGAGCTCCCTTGGACCGCGGCGAAAGCAAAGATCAGCTTTCATGGCGCGGGGAGCGTTGTGCACTTTCGCTTCATGATTCCGAAGGTCGGCGAGATTGTGATGATGCAGACGCACACGCCGCTCACGTCGATGGCGCTGCGTGTTCGCTTTCGCTGGTTTGCCGAAAAGAAGATCCCACGCGCGCTCGTTTCCTACGTCGTTGGCAACTGGGTCAGCCAATGGCGTGAGGACATCGACATTTGGGAGAACAAGATATTCCGTCCGAGGCCGCAGTTGGTCCGTGACGACGGTCCAGTGCATGCGCTGCGAAAGTGGTACGCGCAGTTCTAGGCTTCCTAGCCGGCTAAGAAGGCGAAATGCTCGGGTGCGCCCAAGCTCCACGCGCTTTGAACTCTTCGACGCTGAACGTGTAACGACCCGGGTCGATGGACCGATCGCGCTCGAGGATGTCGACTCGGTTCTCGCGGATCTTGAGCTGCCAATAAGTCATATCGAGGGGCTGTGGGCCCAGCGCCTCAAGGTCGAAGACCGCGAGATTGGCGCCACCCTTGGGGTCACGGACCGATCGAAAGCGGATAAGGTCGACGGCCGCTTCACGCGCTTTATCGCCGATCGCTTGGGTGTGTGTGTAGTCCGACGATGCGTTGATGTCTGCGCGCCGCGCGTCGTATTCCCCGCTCGTGGTGTCGTGCGCGTGACGCGTTCGGTACTCAAACGTGAACGTCATCATCGCCATCGGAGGGAGCTCAGTGAGCCCGTCGGAGTCGGCGACGAAACGGAGCTTGTAGAACGCTGTTTCGGCCATGGCGGTTTCGACATGTTCCGAGCCGTAGAAGATCCCTGACTGTGATCGCGCTCCGTATCGCGACCCATAAAGTAGGGGCGGGTAGCGGCAGAGCGGCGTGGAGATGAGATAGTGAATGCCCTGAGGCAGCGCGGGACCTTTGGTCTCCTCGATCATCTCTTCGAGGATTCGCTGCTCTTCCAGAGTGTCGACGAGGTCGAGGGTGGCGACCTTGGACTGCGACTCGACGGAGCGAACGCCACGTCCTTCAAGGGAAACGGTCTGCACGATTGGCTACACTTTCGCTCGCATCGCGTCGAGGTACTCGAGCGTGCGAAAGAGACCCGTCACCGACTGAATCAACTCCGCGGGTTCGCCGCCAAGGTGATGGTTGTGAGACGTCATCCACTGGGCTGCGGCTTGGTCCGAATCAACGACGCCGATCAGGCTTCGATAGACCCGCACGAAAAGAAGACCGAGCTCCGTCGACTTCGGCTTGTTGAGCGGAGCTTCACGCATGCGCGAGACCGTGGAAGGCGACACGCCAAGCACTCCGGCGAGCTGAGTGTTGCTGAGGGTCAGCTTCTCCGCGGCGCGAAGAACAGCTTTGGTAAGGACACTACGACGCTCCGGTGTGAGCTCTTTGGTGCTTTCGAGACTGTGAAGCATGTCTTCACTATGGTGACGAGATCGTCAATAGCAAGATATATGCTTTGTTCTTGCAAATGACATCGCGATTCTGCCGCATTTTCGAGCGGGCGTGCTTTTGTCGGATGCGTCTGTCCGTTCTTTTCCTCGCACTTACCATGACCCAGGGGGCCTTCGCCCAAGATGAGGTCCCAGCTGAGGCAGCAAGCGTCGATGTCGATGCGGCCGGGCTGGATCAGGCAGCAAGATTGCTCTTCGAATCCGCGAGTCGCGCATACGAAGCCGGAAACTTCACCGATGCTCTCGCTCGTTACACCAACGCCTATCAACTGAGCGACCGAGCTGAGCTGCTCTACAACATCGCGATCTGCCACGATCGCCTTGAGCAAAAAGAAGAAGCTGCCGACTACTACGAGCGCTTCGTCGCAGCAGTTCCGGATTCCCCACGTGTTGGGATC
>JBLHKB010000648.1:0-3730 GCA_047619315.1 Polyangiales bacterium | reverse complement strand
CGGATCGGAATGGTGGACCCGGGTCTACGACGGCAGTGAACCATGATGCCCATCGTCCGGGCTGATCAGGGACTAGATAGGACCGACGGGAACACACGGCGACGAGGCAGCGCCGACCACACGAATCGGCGCGAGCCCTTCGAGGCTAGTGAATCCACCACCCTCCGACATGTCGAGGTCGTAGCGAATCACCCGGCTCACTCGTGTTCGCGGCGGCATCAGGCATGCGTCGCAACGAGGTAAGCACTCCATCATCTCGGCGCTAAGTCCGCCGCCGCATTCGTCCGTGAAGCGAGTGGAAGCGAGGACGCATTCGAGGTGTTCGTTGCACACCGCGTCATCGCGGCAGGCGCCCAAGGAGACGCCGCATTCTCGCATCATGCAGGTCTCACACTCCGCGGGAACCGACTCGATGAAGATGTAGATGTCGCCGCCAAAGAACGCGACGGCGGAGGCGTTTGTCTTTTGTACGCCGTCGAGAGGCAGAGTCTGCAAGAGCAGCCCCGTGTCGATGTTGTACTCCACAAGTTTGACCGGGTTGTCGCCCGCGAACGCGAAGAGGCGGCCATCGCCGGTCCCCGTTAGCTCTCCGCCGTCGAAGTCTACGGGGGCGAGCACGGAGAGCTCGCCCTCATCGTCAATACGTCCCAAGCGGCCCAGCTCGGGTCCCTCGGTGAAAGAGCCATCGCCGGAGTAGGTCATCACGTAGAGTTCGGAGCAAATATCCGTCGCCGACGTGGACGCGAAAGACATGCCGAACAGACCGAAGTCGGGGTTGGTGCGAACGTAGGAGGCGGGCTCGCAGGCGCCGGGCGACAGCAGGTCGAGAACCACCACATCCAAGGAGTCCGCCAGGTTGATGAAGGCGCGTCCCTGGCTATCCACGGCCATGGAAAAAGGTGTCGCGCCACGACACACCGGGCCGACGACAAAATCGAAAGAGCCGCTCGCCGGGTCGAAGGTCCATACCTCGCCGCCGTCCGAAAGAAGGTAGATGTTGTCCTCGTGAGGGCCAGGGAGGCACGCGCAGGGCTCTCCCACGTCGATGGCGCTGTCCGATGCGCTGTCCGTCGCCGCATCGCTTCCTCCATCCATCGCCGCGCGAGGCGACGATGAGCAGGCGAAGAGTACGCTCAAAAAGAAAGCGGGGGTGCGCATCGCATAAACCTACCAGAGGCCGTAAAGGACGTCACACGGCATGGAAACGTACTCTGACCACATCACGCGCCTCCCGAAAGTGGCACACGGCGCCTTCCTCCGACCTGCTACGGTGGCCCCATGAAGTGTTCGCATTGCGGCAGCCCGCTCGTCGTCGAAGCCGCAACGGCGTTCGCTGACTGTGAGTACTGCGGCAAAAGCACGCGGGTTCGCGGCGCCAAAACTCTCATCGCGGAGCAGGCGCACAAGCCGGTATCCAAACCGTCACCTCCGCGAAGAATGCAGTCCTATTCTTCGACCTCATATCCCACCAATCGGGGGGCCTCGAAGTCACCGATCACGTTGGGCGGATGCTTGGTCATCGTGGCGGTGATCTTCGGCCTCTCCTCTGCGATCCTTCCCTTGATCCTCTCGAGCGGATTTGACTTCGCTTCGCTGCCCTTCCTCCCGAACAGCCAACCAGACGCGCCGCTTTTTGTCCTCGCGAACGCGGAGCCGCACACCCTGCCGGGGATCGCGGATGGAAACGAAGCGGCGACATCCGTCGCTCACTCGGACTGTGATGGCTACCTTCACGATGGGCCGGACCTGCGGATCCAAACGCCGAGCGCCGGAGTCGTTCACCTCGACGTCACCGGCGCTGGGGACCTCACCCTCGCCGTGCACCTCTCCGACGGACGTTGGTTGTGCGACGACGACAGCGGCGGTGGGTTGCTCCCACGCATCGTGGAGCCGTTCCCCGTCGGCGAACACCAAGTCTACGTCGGGCGTTATTCCGACACCGCACCCGAAGGCTTTGTGCTCACGGTCTCCGAAGACATGCCGAGTCTTCCCCGACCCGAGCAGAGCCTCGAAGCCAAGTCCGAAGAGGAGTCACGGCCCCACCGTCGTCGGCGCCGGCGTAGTTCATCGATGCGTCACCGTGCACCCCACATGTCCGAGGTGCCGCCCGCGGACATGGCCCCGCCGCCCGTCATCGGCGCCATCCCCGTTGCGCCGCAGGTTCCCCAGCCCTCTGAAAACGCCACGCGCGGGATGCTCTCCGTCAACACAACGCCATGGTCGACGGTGCGCATCAACGGGCGCATCGTCGGGAACACCCCGCGGACCAACCTCATCGTCCCCGTCGGTACGGTCCTCGTCGAAGTTCAGCGCGAGGGAAACGGCGCGTGGGAGCGGCTCAGCGTCGTCGTCCGCGCTGGCCATCCAGCTCGTCTCAATCACCGATTCTGATCCGCCCTCGATTCCAGGTCACTCGGCGACTCGGGTGGGTGTACGATGCTGCGTATGGGTAGCTGGCGTTTTTTGTGCGGTGTTCTCTCGATGGTTCTGGCGAGCGGTCTCGCGTCCGCCCAGAGCGAGGCCCTGGAGCGAGCAGCGGAGTCGGCGGAGGAGCCGGTAGCCCCCGTCATCACGGACGCTGCTGAAGTGCCGGAGGGCGTCGATGACGAGGCCGTTGAGCCGCCCGCCGCAGACGCTCCGGAATCGCCGACGGCCATGGCGCAGGAGCTTCCCCCCGTGTCCGAACCTACGCCGGAACCTGCGCCGGAACCGCCAACCACGGGACTTGAGTTCCTGCTCCGTGCGGACCAGCCGGGCCTACTTCGGTTCGAGACCGCGAACGGCGAGGCGCAAGAGTTTCGTGCACCCGGACGAGCGACGCTCGAGCCCATCAATTACCAAGTGACCTGGGTTCCTTCCGGTGGAACACCAGAGCTCCTTCAGACTCAATGGCGACCCAACGGTGAGACGGTTCGCGTAGCGCATCGCGGGCCGTCCTTCGCGAACCTACTGGGGTATTGGCTCCTCGGAAACGGACTCCTCGTCGGCGTGCCCGTCAGCGCCGGAATCTTCGTAAAACGCGACGACCTCGGCGCCGCGGCGACCTTCTCCATCATTGGCATCAACACCCTCGTGGCCATCGCCGGCGCCATGCTCATGGGAGTGGGCGACGATGAAGTCATCGAACTTGAGTCGAACTGAGTCATCAGCGCTGCGAACGTAGATCTTTCGGTCGTTTCGTGGCCTGCGACAGGCGATGAAGCGTTTTAACCGCCTCCTGGGCCTGAGCGCTGCGCACGAAGAGGTGGTCGTGCCGCGTCCCCGCCACAATGTTCGCGCTGATCCCCCGGTCCGCCAGCGCCGTCGATATCGTCGCCGTGAGTCCACACGCTTCGAGGCTCGAGTGGACCTGCAGCGTGATTTGCCGAAAGACGCCACCGTAAGGGAGGTCGGCATCGTCGGCGCGAGTCTTGGGCACAACGAGGGTGAGTCCGTCCCTCTCCGCCACGCTCACGACGGGAGCGAGGGAAGCGTGATCCCCATAGCGAGCGCCGGGGATGGATAGAAATACGAACTCCTCGTCGGAAAGAGCCGGAGACAGTGCGCGGAGAATGGTCGTCAGATCGTGTTCGCCGTTCATACGCCGAAGCTAGCGCGCGGCACTACTCTCGCGGGACAACTTCTGTCGCAAGCGTCTGAATTCGCCAGTCGCGCGGCCTCAGCTCTGTAAATACGATGCGACATCGCGGAGACGCTCTCGGCTCTCCGAGCTCGTGAGGCAAGAAGCGGC
>JBLHKB010000647.1:0-3741 GCA_047619315.1 Polyangiales bacterium | reverse complement strand
AGTGTCTCCGCAAGACGCATCGTGGCCTCGCTGCCTTTAGACGAGCGCCACCAAGCGTAGCCACCGAATGCACCCGTAAAAATAAGTAAGGTCAGCATCAACAATCGCGTGCGAAGCGGGACCTTCCTTTGCATTTCAGCAACGAACAGCGCCGTCCCAAGAATCGTCGATCCAAACTTGTTGCCGAACCCCGGACCCTTTTTCTTTTTCGTGACGCCCTTCGGAAGGTGATCCATGGTCGAGTCTCGCACATCCGCGATTGGAGCGGATAAGACATTCGAAAGGCCAATTCTGTCTCTTCGGCCACCAACCCTTTGCCCTCTAACGCAGGCCAGGTTCCTCCCCAATAGCTTCCGCTCCGCTCCAACGTCGAGAATCAGCCCCAACATCGAGAATCAGCCCCAACATCGCTTGACCTCTGGCCAATGCACCCGTGCGTCCGGTGGAGTGGGCTGGAGCCGCTTGAGGCGCAAATCAGGTGCGGATTCTTAACTTTGGAATGAAGTAAAAGCTCTTGGAAAAGGACTTTGAGGCCTGGTGAGGATTCGAGGGCAAAGGGTTGGTGGTTGAAGAGGCGGAATTAGTTTTTCGGACGGATGTCGTATCCGCCCACCAAATCCCGCTCTCGCCGATGACGTGCGTCGAAACCCTTGGCTGCAGCTGGGCGTGACCGATGAGGCGCTGATGGCGCTCATAGCTGCCGTGCACCCAGAGCTCTCCAGTGCGTCTCGCGTTGCGGAGCGATGACGCAGTGCATCCGGGGCCGATGGCAGGTGACACGCGTGCCACCGCCCCGGCCCTAGGAACGCCTTCAGGGAAGCGTAGGTTCCGACATCGAGCCACATCCACGTTGGGTGATCGCTCGCGGTCAGGACACCTGGACTTGAAACCGGTCGCTTGTCGGCCCGCCCTCCACAAAGGGCTCGCTTCGAGGACCACCAACGCTGGCGTCCCAATAGTGCTGAGACGAAGAGTCACTGATATCGGTGTCACGCATCTCGTCGCATCGTATAACGGTCCACGCATGATGCGTTCCCCTCCCTTCATCCGCCATCAACATGAGATCACAGCCCTCGCCGTGTCCGATGGCCGCCTGTATTCGGCCGCTGTGGGAGAACCCGTGCGGGTCTCACAAACGGACGACGGTTCGTTGATCGGCCATATTGCGGGTCCTGCCACGGACATCGCGATCTGGGGGACGCGACTCGCGGTCGCAGCGCAGGGGACCGGTATCGTCACCCTCTGGGATACCCGCTCGCGAGAGCCCGCTCGGCTTTCGCTGCCGAGGGCCGGCGTCGTGCACCTCGTCGTCCGTGGTGACCGGCTCTACACGGGGGAGTACCGAGGAGAAATCTGCCGGTGGAATGACGAGCTTGGGCAGGAGGGCGAGGTCGGCCTGCGAAAGAACCTCAACGCCTTCGACACGGACGGCGAGCTCGCCTGCGGCGCCTACAGCGCAGGCCCGCGGAAGGCGGGGCCCGTTCGACTATGGAGGTGGTCGACGAACAAGGCTGTGCGCGTGAAGCTCGAGGGGCACTCGCTGCCCATCACCGCAGTCTGCCTAACCAAGGATGCACTCTTCACTGCCTCCCGCGATGGCACTATACGTGTCTACGAGAGGCCGGACTTCACACTTTCGCGTGTGCTTCAGCAACCGGACGCAGACGCCGTGGTCGCACTCGCTGTCAGCGGCGAGTATGTGTATGCAGCGGGCGCCCATACTCTGCGGGTCTGGAGCCAATCGAGCGGCGCCCTCGTCGCGGAAACGAACACGGGGGACGGGTCTTGCCACGCCATCGCCGTCGATGGATTCGACATCTACCTGGCGAGCGGATCCGAAGTGCAGCACTGGAGGCTCAACGACCGTACGACTCTGGTCAATCCACAGGCGAGTGGAGTGATGGAACCAGTCGAGTTCATGGAGGCCGTCACCGAGGGCCGGACCGAAGATGCGCTGGCGGGCTTGGCAGCGGGGGCCGACCCGAACGGTTTCGTTAAAGGGTTCGGCCAGCCGCTGTGGGCGGCGGCGGGCGCTGGCCATGGGTCGATCATCGGACCACTCCTCGCCGCTGGCGCGACCGGAGGCGCGCGTGCCCTTCTTCGGGCAGCGCGAAGCGACCACGCGGACGTCGTCCGTGCCCTCGTCGCTGGGGGCGTTTCGCCGAACGGTGAGGAAGGGGCCGACCAGGTGCCGCTGGTCTCGGCCTGCGCCGAGAGCGCCTTCGAAGCGGCCCGGGCGCTGGTCGAGTGCGGCGCGGACCCCAATCGCCGAGCTGAGCGGGATTCTTCGGCGCTCTTCTGCGCCGTCGGTGGCCCCGAGGACCGCCCCGATATCGTGCAGCTGCTCCTCGATGCCGGCGCCGAGGTGGATCCTGTGGATTCCATATCGGGAAACACTCCCTTCATGTGGGCGCTCTTCACGGGGAACGGCGCCATGGCTACGGTGCTGCTCGAGGCTGGTGCCGACATGAAGGTGCGCAGCAAAGGGCGTGGCACAGCGCTGCAAATGGCGGCGCTTCGCGGAATGACCGAGGTGGTGAAGCGGCTTCTCACGGCGGGGGTGAAGGTCGACTTGAAAAACAGCGATGGAGCGACGGCTCTGCTTTCGGCGGTGCCCGCCGGACACACCGATGTCGTGTCTCTCTTGGTCAACGCGGGCGCAGACAAGACGATTCAGAACAAGGGCGGTTACGATGCGTTGGCTCTCGCCACCTTGTATCAGCACACCGAGATCATCGCGCTGTTGACGGGCTCAGTGGGGCCTCAAGAACGAGAAGCGAGTCAGACCGATCCGTTGGGCGTCACCGAGCTCCCCTGGGACATCGAGGCACGTCAGCTTCCAGAAAAGAACCCGGTCTTCGCCGGGGCGGGGACATTCCGCTTTCGCTGTGCCCATAGGGGTGACCGGATTCACATTACAATCCCCGGCAAGCACTTTGGCCCAGACACCATCGACCCCACGTTTCCTGAGCAACGACGGTGGATGAACACGGGGGTCCGCGCCGAGCTTCTTCGGCCGTACTGGGACTGCGCTTGGGACGCAATCAACGCCAAGGCCTTCGAGGCTTTCGTCGCGCACCTCCGGCCCCACATGACGGCGAAGAGCGCGGCCGACCAGCACACCCTCGAGGAACTTCGTAGGAACTCTGGAAAGCCCAAGCGAGTCATCGCAGAGGCAACCCGGCTCCTCGCGGCCTCTCCCGCCTGGGGCGAAGTCGCGCTCATCCGCGGCAAGGCCCGCGAGCGCAGCAACGACCTCGAAGGCGCCAGGGCGGACTACGAGCTAGCCCTTGAAATCTATCCGGACAACGTCGAAGCGCAGCTCGCCGCCGACTCCCTCCCCATCATCGCCCCATCTTCCGGAGAAGAGGCCGTCGAGCCAGAAGGCATGGGGGCACCCAGTCTCGAAGTCCGGAGCGTTCAGGTCTTCGGCGACGAGGACGGTGATCGCGCCGTGCGTCTAAATCCGAAGCTGAGTGAGAGCATCGCACGCCAAGGTGCGCAGCAGATCCGGTCCGTGGGCGCTCGCCATGGCAACCGAGTGGTGGTCGGTGGCGGCGCGCACCAGGCGCTCGTCTTCGACCTCGACACGGGTGCGCTCAGCGCTTCGATGGGGCCGTTCTTGACGAAGTACGTCCGCGTCCACGATGTCTCGTCGGACGGAAAGCGAGCGCTCGTCGGCAGTGAGCAGAATGAACTCGCGGTCTTCGACCTGGAGACCGGGGAGCGACTGCGACGCCT
>JBLHKB010000646.1:0-3741 GCA_047619315.1 Polyangiales bacterium | reverse complement strand
CCAGACGTTTACGTCGATGACTCTGCTGAGGTTGAGGCGGAGGACGACCCCGAGAAATCCGGCGAATAGTTGGACCTGTGCACACCTCTAATGCAATCTGAGGCTACGGGCTGGGTGTGACGCGATAAGCATCACGCTTAGAAGAGTTGGCCGGGACCTGCTCTTCGCATGTTGAGCCCGCCACCAAAGATAGAGTTTTTGGAGGTGCCTTGTGCATCGTGCGCTAGTTGGGGCTTTGTTCGTATCGCTGATGTTCGTGGTCGCTGCACCTGAGCTGTTGAATGCTCAGGTTCCGCAGCGGAGCGCTAGTTCCATCGAGTCGATATCGCCCGAGGCGCCGAATCTTCTGGATGACGTGGTGACGCCGCATGGACGGCGAGCCACCGGAGTTTATCTGCCTGGCGTCTACATTCGGCGCCACACCATTGAAGAGGTTGTGGAATTGGCCACTCGGACCCGGACCGACGCCGTCGTCATCGACATGAAAGATGGCGCGGGTCGTGTGACCTATCCAACGGAGATCGAGATTCTTCAAGACCAGGTCGTGTCGTACATACCCGATCCAGCAGGGCTCATCTCGGGTCTCAAAGAGCGTGGCATCTACACCATCGCGCGCATCACTTGCTTCGCGGATCCACAGCTTCCAGCACGTCACCCTGAACGCGCGATGATGCACATCCGCCGTAACGAGCCTTGGGTGTCGTGGGGAACGGGGGGCACGTGGCTCGACCCTTACAACCGCGACAACCACACGATGGTCGTCGAGCTGGCACGCGAAGCCGCAGCTTTCGGATTCGACGAGATTCAGCTCGACTATGTTCGCTTCCCCGTCGACGACGGGACGCAGTACGCGCGTTACCCGGCGGAAGACGAAACTACGCGCTCCGACCTCATCATGGAGATGCTCGGCCGGGTCGACGCCGCAGTCGGAATCCCCTTGGGAGTCGATGTTTTTGGCCTCGCGGCCTACCGAACTGGCGACCCAAGCGGGCTCGGGCAAGACCTCGAAGCTTGGCGTGAACATGTCGATGTCTATTCGCCGATGCTCTACATCAACGCGATGAGAACGTGGCATCTGGACCGCCCCGACCGCTCGCGTTTCTTAGTGGAAAGCGGCGTCTCACGGCTTCGTGAGAGGCTTGGGGACGGCCCCGTGATTCGTCCGTACCTCCAGGCTTTCGCGCGTGGCGCTGGTCCTGAAGGTTTCACTCCTCGCTTTGTCGCGCGTCAGATTCAGGGCGCGAAACGCGGCGGGGCGGACGGTTTCCTGATGTGGCATCCAGGGGCGCGCTACAGCATGTTCCGCCGCGCGATGCAGGGACCTGGTCGTGGCCTCGTTCCGTTCGAGAATGAGCGCCGACACGCAGCTCGCGCCGCTGAATCAGAATAGATAGTCAATCAGCCACGAAGTCGTGGTCAGCGTGCGCGAACAGAACGCTGCCGGATTCGTAAAACGCCTTCTGCGACGACGCCAAGGCCGAAGAGCAAGAACACCCAGTTCGCAAGGGGTGCCTTTGAGGCTGGTCCTCGCGCCTGGTCACTACGGCGCTCACTTGGAAGTGCGCCGGGTCGCACTTCACTTTCGCGCGAGTCGGGAACGACGACGAATCCCCCGCCATTCTCTGCCGAAAGTCGATAATGCCCCACGTCTGCGGTGGCGATGAAGTCTCCACTTTCGTGAAAGCGAACATCGCCCGTCGGCATCACGACGCTCTCACCCGGCGGCACCTGAACGGCATCTCCGGCGGTGTAGGTGCCAGAAGCGCGCTCCGCTGCGCCAAACATGCTCGCCAGACGGTGAACGAAGGCGACGAAGCCAGGGGCGTAGGGGATTTCGGACCAATCGTCGTCGAGCGCGGAGGAAAACACCGCGACTCCCCCGTCGGCGACCAACGCGGGGCTGCCCGAGGACCAGCGCACAAGAACCTCGCTGCCGGCGCGGGGTTCAAGCTCCACGTACTGCGTGGCCCGGAGGTCCTCCAGGCTAGGCCACTCGCCCTCAGCGTGGACTACTTCGCTTCTTCGCTCACCGATGCGCGCCGGCAACATATCACGCAGAGAGCCTCGCTCGACGTGGGGTCCCGCCGCGACGACAAGTCCACCGCCACCCTGAACAAAGGCGTCCAGTCCTGGGTGGGGGACCGCCGCATCCAGCATGAGAATCGCGTCAAAGGCGTCGAGGGACATCGTCGCGAAGCGACCCTTGTCGACGACGCGGTACTCGACGCGTCCTCCACCGGGAAGCGGGGGCGCGACATCAAGGGCACGGCTGACGAAACGTGCTTCACTTTGCGGTGGGTCGCCGTCGATGATCAGCACGCGCCGAGTGCTGGCTGCGCTCATCCATAGGTCACGCGTATTGTCCGCCTGAATCGGGTCGTCGTCGTTTTGGAGGTGTAAGCGAAGCACGTTGTGGCCTGCCGGGACGACTACGCCGAGGATGAGCGAAGCCTGTCCGTCGGAACCAACGTCGACGCTCTCTTCGCTCAAGACCTCTTCGTCGAGCAGCACGCGTAGGGTCCACACACCTTCTGGTGCTCGGACCAAGGCACGAACGGAATGGAAGCCCGCACGCGTGGGGTCTGGTGCGATAGAGCACTCTAGGACCGCGGAGTTGCCTTCGGCGGGCGGCAAGCGCTCGAAGGCCAGTTCGCTGTTTCGGGGCCAGGCAGGTGAACCTTCATAGGCGAAGTCGCTGAGCGTCAGAACACGGCGCGCGAAGCGAGCGGGTGCGAGTTGAGCCGCCGCCAGTGTCGCAGCCGCAGACATGTCGGTGCCTCGGCCACCTGTGCTCATGGCTTCAAGGGCGGCGCGCGCGAGGTCATGCTCCGGGCTTAGTGGGGAGAGAACACGGGCAGGATGACCCGCCGCAATCACGGCAACCTCTGAGCCACTTGGAAGTGCGTCGATGGCGGAAAGTGCGCGTTCACGAGCTCCTTCAAGGGAGCTCTCCATCGACATGGAGTCGTCGACGATGAGGACCAGGGAAGAGACCTGGCCGTCCGCAAATGCACCTGAGCGCCACACGAAGGGCGACGCCGCTGCGAACGCGAGCGCTGCGATCAACAGGACACGGAGCAAAAGAAGAGGCCGATCCTTGACCCTGATGCGCTCTTTGCTTTCTGCCTCGGCGCGGCGAAGCAGAGAGAGCGCCGGAAAAGCGAGTCGGGGCAGGTCTTGCTGCCGCGCGAGATGGGCGGCGATGGGTAAAGCGATGCCAAGGGCAGCGAGAAGCGCGAGGGGGAGACCTACGCCCATGGGTGCGTCTCAGTCTCAATCATTGGGTGCCCCACAGGCCCGCGGCGAGAACTTCGCTCACCGGCCGGCTCATGCACGCATCGACATATCGAATGGATGACTGTGCGCAACGAGTTTGGATCTCTTCACGAAAGTGGTTCATTGCGTCCTGATACCGCTCTCCGACACGAGAGAGGTCCGCTTCGAGTTCCCCTTCGCCTTCCAGTCCAAAGAAGCGCGCTGAGAGCTGCCCGGGCGGTTGGACTTCGTCGGCGTGGAGCACGTGAAAGACGACGACCTCGCGCCCTTTGGCGCTCAGCATGTTCCACGGCATGGAGGACAAGTCCTCGTCAACGTGGAGAAAGTCGGAGGCGATGACGAGAAGGCTGCGCCTTGGAGTGCTGCTCGCGATGGACGCAAGCGAGTCGCGAAGAGAGAGCGATGGTGCTTCCTCGCTCGGGTCTGTGGGGTCGCTTAGGCGCCGAAGGATCGAGAGTAGTTGGG
>JBLHKB010000645.1:0-3745 GCA_047619315.1 Polyangiales bacterium | reverse complement strand
GCTCCCTCCCAAGCGCTAAGAGTCTAAGGCCAGCCGTGGACGATGGCTTCGAGATCGCGGCCGGCAAGTCCGCCATGGGTGATCAAGATGAGCAACTCCGAGGCGCGCTCAAGCAGGTCCTTGTCGCGCGGCCAGGAGCGCCCTTCCCTCGGGCCTTTTTACACTCTAAGCAGTAAAGTCGAAGGCTAAGAAGTCTTCCAAGCTTTGGCGGACGATGGGTCCGCTGACGTTCTTCTCGGCGCCGTCAGACACGTTGAGCTGTCCATCCTGCACCGTGATGAACCACTGGGGCGAGCGGCCCAGATCCGCCGCAAGTCTCGCGACGAGCTCTCTCGGCAGCTGAACGATCTCGACGCTCTCACTTCGGTGAACCGAACGGCTCGACCACTCGCGCTGTAAGGGCATCGGCAGCTTGTGCGTAAACACTTGAAGCGTTGAGCACTTCTTGCTCGAACGATGCAGGCGTTCCGCGGTGGGTGCGCCGACCTCGATCCACCGGTCGACCTCACCTGTCCGCGAGTGCGTCCAGAGCGCGGCGTCGTCTGGCGTTGAAAGCCCGCGCCCGAACTCGAGCCCCTCTTCTTGAGCCAGCGCTCGGGCGAGCACGCGGACGACGAGACGTTCGTTGTCTTCGGACGGATGGCACGCAACGCGCTCTTCCACGGTGTCGTACACCCCGCGATCGATGTCGGAGATCTCCAAGACAAAGCGATAGAGCGTTGAGGTCAGGGCCATTGGCGAGGAGAATAGACCAAGTCGAAGCGGATCGGCCTATTCTAACGAGATGAAGCGAAGGTTAGACGCCCACTCGATGAGCACGGGGGCGGCGATGACGCCGGCGACTTCGCCGCAGGGAACTGCTCCGTGAGTGTGAACCAGTGGCAGGACGCGGACCGTGCCGTCGACATCCTCGCGGCGCTGATGACCCAATACGACGCATTCGGACATGCCGGTGTTTTCTTACGAAATCAGACGTGCGCGGTCATTCCGCTGGCGCGCTAAACCAACGCATTAGACCTTGAAATTCGCGGGTCGAAGGGCGGCTCTGAAGCTCAGTGAGGGCGCCGGACGAAACATCCAAGCGGTGTGCCAAGGCATCCGCGCGGGCGACGAGCTCCGCTTCGAGCGTTTGCTGAGTCCATGTGCGCAGGTTTCGCAGATGGGCACCTGCGTCACCCTTCCCGTCCGCCAGCGCTGCGAAACCAAGGACCGCTTCGCAGTGAGCGACGTGACCTGGCCAACCGAGCTCTTCGCAGATTTTGAGGTTGGCGAGGGAACGTTCGCGGGCGGCGCTCGTTTGCCCCGTTTGTAGCTCAAACTCCGCACGCCAGAGGGCTCGCCTTGCCCCCATGGGGCCGGACAACTCTTCACTTCGCGCGAACGCAGCGCGAGCCTCCTTGTACTCGCAGACGTCCCCGAGGATCGCCCCGCGCAGCGCGTGGGCATGCCCTTCGTGAGCACGTTCGCCCCCTGTCTGCGCAGACGCGAGGGCTTCATCGACCACGTGTAGAGCCTCGTCCGTCTGACCGAGGAGCCGAAGGGAATACGCTTGAGCGCGAAGCGCCGTCGTGCGTAGAGCGCTATCAACATCCGAGCGTTCGGTGATGCGCACATAGCAACGAATCGCGTGTTTGAGATCCCCAAGCGCACCGGAGTAGAGCCCCTGGTCGTAGATGAGGCGCGCCACCGAGCGTTCGAGGATCCGGTTCTGTCCGGTCCTGTCCTCGTTGAATTGCGACGAGAAGCGCATGTTCGAGGCATGGAAAAAGTCGAACTTCACCCGCAGATCTTCACCCTCTTTCCGGCGCTAAAGGCGCATAAATGTGCGGACTATATCGAGCAGACCGAAGCGCGCGGCTATGGTGCCGCACCCATCACCACGGCTTTCGGACCGCGCCTTATTCCAGAGATCCGGGACAACACGCGGGTCATGGTCGACGATCCTTCCTCCGCCGGCGACCTCTACGAACAGATTGGGTACGCGCTTCCAAGGTCGTGGCACGACCACTCACCGACGGGTCTGAACGAGCGCTTTCGCTTCTACCGTTACAGGCAAGGCCAGGCGTTCCGCTGGCATCGAGACGGCGCGTTTGTGCGAAACACAAACCAGCGAAGTGCGTTCACCGTGATGGTGTACCTCAACGACGGCTTCGAGGGCGGCGCGACGGAGTTCGACTTGGCCGAAGGAAAGCTACGCGTGGTCCCTCGCGCGGGCATGGCCTTGGTGTTCGAGCATCGACTTCGTCACCAAGGGGCGCCCATCACGTCTGGCACTAAGTACGTTCTTCGCACCGATGCGATGTACATGCGGCAGCCCGGACGGTGACGCTCAAGGTTGCGAGTTCAACGTCGAGCGCAGCGCTGCAACAAGCGCCAGCATCTTCGGCATCTCGATGCCCACCGGGACCGCCGGATGTTTGTCTGTGTTCCAGCGCCAAAACACCCAGCCCTTGGCGTTCGGCAGGCGCCTACGCCAAGTATCCACATCACCTGGGCGAGGGTCGCTATTGAGCCAAACCGAGTACTTCTGAGTGAGCGCCCAGATGTCTTCCCAGACGACATCCTCATCGAACTTGCCGGCCTCGTTCTCTAGGTATTGAAGCGGTTCATCGAAGCTGTAGATCACGGACACCACGAATGCGCTGGGCTTCAGACCACGCGGCGTTTCCAAGATGAGCTCCTCGCACCAAACAGGATCTTCATCGTGGTCCATCGAGTACGCGCCCAGCACAAGCATATGTCCTCTCTGGACCGCTTCCTCCGCGAGTTCTCTTCCCTGAGGTGACGACTGCCGCCAATCACGAACGAACACCAACCGCGGCCCGTCGCCCGTCGGCACTAACCACCACGACGGATACTGCTCTTCAACAGCCACCACCCCAACCAGCTCCGCCGATGGAAAACGCCCCGGCGAAAAGTCCGTCTCAAACTGCGGCGCGACGAAGATGTGCGACGCACCTGCGAGGACGAGGGCTTCGACTTCTTCTTCGCTCGTCACCGGCCCCGCCGCGATATCCATGCACGAGTCTAGGTGAGAAGCCCTTACTCGGCTACGACTCGCCCGAACATACGCATCCCATCGCCCGTGCTCGACGTGCTCACCAGGTCAGCCCAGTCCCGGATCGAGATTCCACCGTCCGCGGCCAGTAGATCGTGCATGTAGAGGCGCACCTCCAGAGGTTCCGCCACAGGAGGAACACTGCTCAAGTCAAAGCTCACCAGGGTTCCGGTGCTTCCTGTCCACGGCACTGAGTCGACGGTGGCCGCGAACCCGTCCGCGCTGGTCCTGACGCTGATGGTTCCTGTCGCACCCCTCGCGTAGCTGGCGTAGCTGTATGTGATCCTGGACAGCGCTATGGCGTCCGTCGCGCCGGGCGTCAGCGTCACCGTCACGTGGAAGGTGGCCGCTGCATCGAGTGCCCCCGCCATCATCAACACGGGTCGCCGGTTGTTGTTCGATCCTGCGCCAGCACCAAATGTGATGTTCTCGAGCTGGGAAGCGATAATCCGCGGATCGAAGGCTGTCACCGGAAGAGGATTCCTATCCGGCATCTGAGACCCCACAGGATCGTAGAATGCGAGTTCCACTTCCGGGACCGGATTCGAGCAAGTCGGTCCGTCGAACTCGACCGCACATCTGCACAAGAAGGACGAAACACTATCGGTACATGACCCGGCGTTCATGCAGGGGTTCGGCGTGCACTCGTCAACATTTGTTTCGCAGACGCCACCGGTGAAGCCGCTG
>JBLHKB010000644.1:0-3746 GCA_047619315.1 Polyangiales bacterium | reverse complement strand
AGGACCTGTCGTGCAGTCATGGGTGTCGTTGCTTCTCGAGGATCTCGTCCTCATGTAAAAAAAGGTTAAAGAACTCGGAGCTAGCCCCCTAGGTCTTCTTTTGTTTCTTCTCGCCGAGTGCGGAGCCAGACTGCTTCACGCCGGATTCGATGACGCCTTTCGCCGGCGCCTTCGCGGTGTTCGAAGTGACCGTAGAAACTGTGTAGTGAGCGATCATGCACGGCATGTGCCAATGAACGTCCTATCGCCGAAGTGCTGGTTTCCGTGTGTCGGACTATTCAGACCTCAGTCGAGCGCATCAAAGCGATGTATCCCTTCATCAAGTTGAGACGTCGGTTCCGGCCCAGGCATAGACGCTCTCGTCCTCCTGCTGTGTGTGACGTCTCAGCGCCTCCAAAAAAGCGTCGACGCGTTCTTTGCGGAGCGTATGGAGTTCCGCCTCCACGATCAGGTTCTCGAGGCTGGCGAGGAGAGTCTTGTGCTCGTTGCGAAGTTCACGGATCCGCGCCGGGTGCGCCCCCTCGAGCCGAACAAAGAGGCCGTGCTCCTCGAACTCGAGATGCGCGTTGAGCCGTCGCTGGACCTCCCTCGTGGCTCGCTGAATGGTGGGGAAGTCTGCGCCTTCGACGGCGTTGGAGAGTTCCAAGAGCTGTAGATTGATGGCGTCGTGCTCGTCACCGAGCTGCTTTTTTCGTTTCGTCGATGCTTTCACTTCGTGTCTTTCCGTAAGTACCGGTTTTCCGAGGCGCGCGAGCGCAGTCTGAAGCGCAGCGTCCATGGGAGCGCGGGTATCGACGACGCGATGTTCATGAGGAGTCAGCTCGTCGACGGGTTCCCATCCGGCCACGAAGTCGTCGAAGATCTCCAGGCGCCCGTCGCTCACTGTGGCTTCGCCTTGGCGTTCTACGAGGCGTGCACGGAGTACCTCCAACGGCGCCGCGCACTCCAAGAAGAAGAAGGGAACGCCGCGACGCCGCGCGAGCGCCGCGGCTTCGTCCCGTGCCTTGCGCGTCCGAAACGAGGCGTCGAGGATGACGCTTCGCCCGCTCGCCAACACCGCGTCTGCTCGGCGGTAGACCTCTGCGTACACGTCGCGCGTGAAGTCGAGGCCGTAGGCGTGGCTCCATGCGCCGTCATAGACGCGCTGCGTCGGTGCCACGCCGAGGAGGTGCTTTCGCGTGCGGTCTGTGTCGACGATGGGGCACGCGAGGGCGCCGCCCAGGGCGTCAGCGAGGGTGCTCTTGCCGCTCGCGATGAGCCCGCCGACGGCGATGACGCAGGGAGCGTTCACAGTTCGACGCTCGTCCTCGAGAGCGAGCATCAAGTAGCGGCGAGCGTCGGCGCGAAGCTGCTGGCGCAGATCGGGGCCCAAGCCTGAGCCGCCAAGCGTCATGATGGCGACCTTCGCCCGAACCACCGCGCGGTAGCTTTCGTGGGCTTGGACAAGCGCGATTCGTGCCAAGCATTCTGTGGGCGCCGAGTCCTCCGCGTTGCTGCTGCCGCTGGCGCCCGTCTTCGTCGACCATCAATATGATGGGAGTCCACATCGCGATGATGAAGTTCAGCCAAGCGCTCAGTCCGAGGTGACGGACTCAAGCGCCGGATGACGCGGAACCACGGGCGAGTAGCTCTCCACCATGATGCGCTCGATGATCTCGTCTTCGCCGCCTGCGCCGACGCGGTGAACGTCGACAAAGCCTGGTTCATCTTCGCGCAGAACCAGCGATTCCGTGACGTCTTCGCGGGAGATGGCGACATGAATAAGCTCGCCGGGGGCGACGGGCCGCTCCGCGACGGTGCCCTCATACTCGCCGAGTTCTGTCTGTGTGATGTTGCCGCGGAGGTCCTGCACAACGGCTACGAGACGCACCGGGTTTGCCCTCTCCGGCCCGGCGTCGAGGGCAACGCGCAGCCCAACGGTGACGTGAGAGCCGACGTACTCATCGCCCTCGGAACCTGTTGGATAAGGAAAGGGGTCGGGTCCAGGCAAGCCGCATGCTGCGACCGCAAGGAGTGCTCCTGCCAGTGAGTTCTTCATGATGCGGAGCGAAGCAAGCGGTGTGCCGATTGAGCACTCGGCGTTGAAGCGAACCCGGATCTCAAGTCCTGGCCCAACTCTTGCGTCCTGGAACGGCCAAGGACCCTCATGATTTTCGAAGAGCTTAACCAGACCGCATGCAAGACCTATCTCATCGCCGACGAGGAGACGAAAGAAGCCATGCTCGTCGATCCCGTACTGGAAGGGAATGAGCACTACCTCAGAGAGATCGCCCAAAGGGGTCTCCTGCTTCGGTATGTGATCGATACCCACGTTCACGCCGACCACATCTCCGGCGCGGCGTCTCTTCGAGATGAGACAGGCGCCGACTACGTCATGCATGAAAGCTCTGCATCGGCGTGCGCCAACCACCGCGTGCATGAGGGCGAGACGCTGCTCTTGGGTGACCTGAAGATCAAGTTCCTCCACACGCCCGGTCACACCCCGGACAGCTTGAGCCTCCTCTTCCCAGACCGGCTTCTGACCGGAGATTTCTTGTTCATCGGCGAAGGCGGCGCCGGCAGAACGGACCTGCCAGGTGGGGACGCCGGAGCTCACTGGGACGCGCTGCAGAAGCTCCGAAAGCTGCCTAACGCGCTGCTCGTCTTCCCAGCTCACGACTACCACGGACGACATCACTCGACGCTGGGAGAAGAGCGTCTGCACAACCCTCGGCTTCAGGAACGAAGCCGCCAAGGCTACATCACCTGGCTACAGGCGCTTCGCCAAGAGCCCGCCGAGTGGATGACCGACGTGGTCCACGCAAACTACGCATGTGCGCAGGATCCGCGGGCGGCGTGGATCCCCGTCGATGACGCTGCGTGCGAGGTCAAAGGCACGGGGAACGTCAACGCGGAGCTCGTCCGCAACGTATCGGCGGAAACGCTGAACCGGGAAATTCGCGCGGGCTCTCCCGTCGTGCTTGTTGATGTTCGGCAACCAATTGAGTTTGACGCAACGCGCATCAGCGGCTCTCGCCTGATTCCCGTGGGCGAGCTAGCGAAGCGGCTGGACGAACTCGCTGGCCTCGAGAACACGCCGATCGTTACCGTCTGCTCCACCGGCGGCCGCTCCGCTACCGCAGCGGCCGTGCTGACTCTGGCAGGGTTCAAGCAGGTGCGAACGCTGGAGGGCGGCGTCAGACGATGGAACCAGCTTGGCTTCGCCTGCAGCCCCGCTGGACGGCTCGGCGGAGGCCTCGCATGTCGGCGCGGCGGGCCAGTAAGCGAGGGAACGTACGGGTTCGCGAAGACCCTCAAGGGCGTGACCGTTGGCGAGATAGTGCGTGATGTTGAAGTTGCGCTCAAACAGCAAGGCTTCGGTGTTCTCACTACCATCGACATTCAAGCGACGTTCAAGAAGAAACTCGACCACGACTTCAGACCCTACGTGATTCTCGGCGCATGCAACCCGCGGCTTGCGGAACAAGCGCTGAGCCACGATGCCCAACTGGGGCTTCTCCTACCTTGCAATATCGTCGTGCAACAAACGTCCGAAGTCGAGGTGGAAGTTTCCATCGCTGACCCAGCAGCGCTCTTCCGCATCGCCAACGACCCCACCCTGGAGCCCATCGCCAGCGATGCTGCACGCAGGCTGCGCCGCGTCCTTGAGGCGCTGTAGCTAGACGCTAGCTCGCTTGGGCTGCGACTTTGAGCCTGCCGCCATCAAGCGCGCACCATCCGTGCGCACAAGCCAGACCTCGCCAACA